>NZ_JAUSZH010000001.1:7405000-7705000 GCF_030817355.1 Streptomyces sp. V1I1
TCGGCGCCGTGCATGTACTGGGCGATGAAGCCGCCGAGACGGTAGACCCGCTCGGTCCAGTTGAGGTCCATCCAGCTGTGCGAGGAGATCACACCGGGGTACGACTCGGACTCGAAGATGTCGAAGGCCCGGCCCGCGGCCTTGACGCTCATATGGTCGATCTCCAGCATCATCTTGCGTTTCATCATGCCGCGCACGGCGTACTCGCCGAGTTCGGTGAGACCTCGGGTGTTGCACTGTGCGTCAGCGGCGTACGAGGGGACCTTCACGCCCGGCGGAAGTTCCTTCTCCGCATTGGGCGCCGACGCGAGGCCGATGGGGTTGTCGTGCTGCGGGCCCGTGCACTTCTCCGTCTTCCAGAAGGTGCCGGTCGACAGGAACTGGCCGACGTTGATCGCCGTGCCGAGGGTGCCCTCGTCGAAACGGACCCCGCACAGGGCGTTGTCGAACTTGTGGCACAGGAACATGCTGCGTACGCCCAGTTTGTGCAGCTCGTCCAGACCGCGGTCGATGTCGTCCTTGCCGCACTGCGCGACGTCCAGGATCTGCTTGCAGCCGAACGGCTCGGAGGTCTCGACCCCCAGAATGACGGCCAGCTTGCCCTGCTGGATGACCTCGCGGGCCTGTGCGCTGTCGGTGACGATCCTGAACCAGCCCTTGCCCGGGCCGCCGTACATCTTGTCGATGAAGGCCTGCATGTCGTACGTCTTCTGCGCCTGCAGGCGGATGGAGGTCATCTCGTCGCAGCTGCGGTCCTTGAAGAAGTAGACCGAGCAGATCACGCCGTTGGTGACGAGGTCGTTGACGAGCACCCGCTGACCGCCGCGCCAGGCCCGTTCGACCCAGGCGTAGTAGTTCTGCTGGTGGGTCAGCGAGTCATGGGCGGGCCAGTCCTTGAAGGTCGGCCATCCGTTGGGGTCGTGCTTGCCGTCGCCGCCTTTGGTGATGAAGTCGAAGATGGCGAGTGAGCCGTCGGGGTAGTGCTCGGGGCAGTCCTTGAGCGCGTCGGCGATCCCCAGTTCGGAGAACGGCTTGCCGCAGATGAGCCGACCGCCGAAGGCCTCGTTGGACATCAGGTGGTTGTGTGCGTCGACGAAGCCCCGTACCTGTCCCTGGGAGTCGGTCCCTTTGAAGGGCTCGCCCGTGACATTGATCTGGGAGTCGGGCGCGGGCCGGGCGGCCGGGGTCCACCAGCCGGACTCGGCCGAGGAACTGGGCGCTGTGCCGAGGACCATGGCCACCACCGTGAGGAGCAGCGACAGAATCGCGATGGGCCTGCGTTTGCGGTGCGAGTGTCGAGTCATGGGCATCACTCATGCCTTCGGTGAGCGGATGGTGGGGGGTGAGGAGCCGATACCGTTCGGGGCCATGTCCGTCCTGGGGATGGATTGTCATGGCCCGTGCAAGCAGTGCGACGAGAATCGCGACTATCACACTCGGAGTCAATAGTCCGGGACGGTTGACCTGATGACTCGACAGATCCGCCGGACTCGCCTTCACGGACGCCATTCCGACGTTCCCCGGCTGCCGCAGTGTGTTCCTGGCGGGGCCGTGGATGGCCGGGCAGCCAGCCTTCCTCGAGACACGAGCCGAACGAATACGGGTGGTCAACGTCGTGCCGATCAGTGAGGCGGAACGCGCCGATTCGCCGGCGGCCCGACCGGAGGCGTTCTTCAGCGATCTGCTCGACTCACGGGACGCCCTCACTCCGCCAGCCCTGGCCTGACGCTCCCGGCGAGGGTGCAGGGTCGTCCGCGCTGAGGTGAGCGGGGTGATCGGGTTTGGTTCGACGGCACCGGCCCGATGATTCTGCGTCGCGGCGGGAGTCCTGTATTCGACCGCACACTTGAGAGGGTGGACCCATGGCCGATCTGCGCGACACGCTGGAGACGCACGTCAGAAAGGGCTCGGTGCCGGGAGCGGTTGGCCTGGTGGCCCGCGGTGACCGGGTCGAGGCGGAGGCCGTGGGGTACGTCGACGTCGAGGCCACCGTCCCGATGGTCAGGGATTCGATCTTCCGCATCGCATCGATCACCAAACCCATCGTCGCCGCGGCCGTCATGATGCTGGTCGAGGACGGCCGGATCGCGCTGGACGACCCGGTCGGGCAGTGGCTGCCGGAGCTGGCCTCACCGAGCGTCGTCCGTACGCCGGCCGCGCCGGTGGACGACGTGGTCCCGGCGGTCCGGCCGATCACCGTCTTCCATCTGCTCAGCTCCCGTGCCGGGTACGGCTTCCCCTCCGACTTCTCACTGCCCGCGGTCGCGCCGCTGTTCAGCGAGCTGAAGCAGGGACCGCCGCAGCCGCAGACCGTCCCCCCGCCGGACCAGTGGATGGCGAGGCTGTCCCGCATTCCGCTGCTGCACCAGCCGGGCGACGGATGGCTTTACAACATCAGCTCCGACCTTCAGGGCGTGCTGATCGCAAGGGTCACGGGCCAACCGCTGCCCGAGTTCCTGGCCGAGCGGCTGTTCGAGCCGCTCGGGATGGCCGATACCGCATTCGCGGTACCGGCCGCCAAGCTCGACCGGTTCACCAGCTACTACCGGACCGATTCCGAGGGTGCACTCGAGCTGGTCGACGCCGCCGACGGGCAGTGGAGCAGCCCACCGGCGTTCCCGTCCGGCGCCGGCGGGCTGGTCTCGACCGTCGACGACTGGCTCGCCTTCGGCCGGATGCTGCTCGCCGGAGGGACGGCCGGTGGCCGCCGGCTGCTGTCGCCCGAGTCGGTGCGGCAGATGACCACCAATCACCTGACCCCGTCCGAGCGTGAGTCTGCCGGGTTGTTCCTCGAGGGGATGGGCTGGGGTTTCGGCGGCGCGGTCGATGTCGAGGCCGTCGAACCGTGGAGCGTGCCGGGACGCTACGGCTGGGTCGGCGGCACCCGTACGGCCGCGCACGTCACACCGTCCACCGGCGCGGTCACCATCGTGCTCAGCCAGCTGCAGATGGGCGGCCCCAGCTTCCCTGAGCTGATGCGGGACTTCTGGCGGTACGCGGCCGACGTCTGAGGTAGGCGTGGTGCCGGGCACGACACGGCGTCGTATGCCCTGCCGACCGTCATCGCCCCATGGTCCGGCAGACACGGTGGGATCGTCGCTGTTGAGCCAGCCTCTGCCCCCGGTTTCCTGGACGCATGAATACGGCCTGCCGCGAGGATCAAGCTCTGTCAGCCGCTCGACCGATATCACCCCGGCAGGGGACGCCGGCCGACGCCCGCCAGTTCATTGAGAGGGCCGTCGGTCAGCGTGGCGCGCTGATCGATCGCCACCGGCAGCCGTGCCATGGTGGAGGGCTCGATCAGCCCCGCCTGCCCCAGGACCGATGCCTGATCCCAGTAGATGTGCTCGCTCGCGATCAGGATGCCGTCGCACGACACGACCGCTATGACCGCGATGCTTATCGCCTTCCCTGTCGGGGCCACGCCGGGGAGGATCCAGGGGACTTCAATGTCATGGGTGAACGAGGCCAGCATCTCCTCGACGATGCGGTCGTCGCCGGTGGTCCGGGTCAGGGTCTCAAGCGTGAAGTCCCGTGGATTGCGGCCGATGAACCAGCGGCGGTAGAAGTCGCGCACGGGTCCCCTGCCGCGGGCGCCCATGGCAGTGGGCACATGGAGCACCGCTGGTGCGTCCGTCATGGTATCGGTCGCTTCCTGTCGTGCCCGGCCCGATACCGGCGCGGGCGCTTCCGAAAGCCGCCGTGATGCGGCGTTCGATTCACCCTGGAGGGGGACTCGTCACCCCAGAGGGGGATTGCGCCGCCCCGGCCCCCGGAAGCCGCCGCGGTCGACCGCCCGCTCGCGGCAGCCCATATCGTCGAGCCGTTCGTTACTCCTCGTGCGCGTCAAGCCGCCTTCCCGGCAAGCGGCACCGGAACGTAACGCATCAGCCCATGCCCAATGCGTAGGGTCCTTGACCGTGGATCGCGCCTCCACGATGCTGTTGTTGCGACACGTGAGATGCGTGCCGTAATAAGCAACGCAATTCCCATGGGTGCGTATCAGTCGAGGAGTGGCCATGACTCACCAGGTCCGTGCTGTCGTCGCGCGAGGGAAAGGCGCCCCCGTCAGCCTGGAAACAATCATCGTGCCTGACCCCGGCCCGGGTGAGGCGCTGGTGAACATCGAGGCCTGCGGGGTTTGCCACACCGATCTGCACTATCGCGAGGGCGGCATCAGCGACGACTTCCCCTTCCTGCTCGGCCATGAGGCCGCGGGTCGGGTCGAGGCGGTCGGCGAGGGTGTCACCGAGGTCGCGCCGGGCGACTTTGTCATCCTGAACTGGCGTGCGGTCTGCGGCCAGTGCCGGGCCTGTCTGCGAGGGCGCCCCTGGTACTGCTTCAACACCCACAACGCCAAGCAGAAGATGACCCTCGCCGACGGCACCGAGCTGTCCCCGGCCCTGGGCATCGGCGCATTCGCCGAGAAGACGCTGGTGGCGGCCGGGCAGTGTACGAAGGTCGACGAGCGGGCGTCGGCCGCGGTCGCAGGGCTCCTGGGCTGCGGTGTGATGGCGGGCATCGGCGCCGCCATCAACACCGGCGCCGTCGGGCGTGGTGATTCCGTCGCCGTCATCGGCTGTGGCGGCGTGGGCGACGCGGCGATCGCCGGGTCCCGGCTCGCGGGCGCGGCGAAGATCATCGCGGTGGACATCGACGAGCGGAAGCTGGCCACCGCGAAGAAGATCGGCGCAACCCACACGGTCAACTCCAAGGAGACCGATCCGGTCGAGGCGGTCCGCGAACTGACCGGCGGCTTCGGTGCGGACGTCGTCATCGAGGCCGTCGGCCGCCCGGAGACGTACAAGCAGGCCTTCTACGCCCGCGACCTCGCCGGGACCGTCGTCCTCGTCGGCGTCCCGACTCCGGAGATGAAGCTCGAGCTTCCGCTGCTGGACGTCTTCGGACGCGGCGGATCGCTCAAGTCGTCCTGGTACGGGGACTGCCTCCCGAGCCGCGACTTCCCGATGCTGATCGACCTCCATCTGCAGGGGCGCCTGGATCTGGATGCGTTCGTGACAGAGACGATCGCGCTCGACGATGTCGAGAAGGCCTTCGAGCGGATGCATCACGGTGACGTGCTGCGCTCGGTGGTGGTCTTCTGATGACCGCAGGCATCGACCGACTGGGCACCTCCGGCACCTTCTCCCTGGACGGCGGCACCTGGGACGTCGACAACAACGTGTGGATCGTCGGCGACGACCGGGAAGCGGTCGTCATCGACGCCGCGCACGACGCGGACGCCATCGCTGCCGCGCTCGGGGGCCGGACGCTTCGCGCGATCGTCTGCACACACGCCCACAACGACCACATCGACGCCGCCCCGGCGCTCGCCGACCGGACCGGCGCTCCGATTCTGCTGCACCCGGACGACCTTCCGTTGTGGAAGCAGACCCACTCCGAGCGGCTGCCCGACGCCGAACTGGCCGACGGGCAGGTCCTGACAGTGGCGGGTGTCGATCTGACGGTGCTGCACACCCCCGGGCACGCCCCCGGAGCGGTCTGCCTGTACGCGCCGGCTCTGAACGCCCTTTTCAGCGGTGACACGCTCTTCGCGGGCGGGCCGGGGGCGACGGGTCGGTCGTACAGCCACTTCGGCACCATCATCGAGTCGATCCGGGACCGGCTGCTGGCGTTGCCGGGCGACACTGTCGTGCACACCGGCCATGGGGATACGACCACCATCGCCGCGGAGGCCCCGCATCTTCAGGAGTGGATCGACCGCGGGTTCTGACCGTGGGTTCCGACTGCGGGTTCTGAACTGCGGGTTCTGACCGCCTCGCGGCGGCCTCGGGTCAGCATTTCCTCGGGTCAGCACTCGATGACGTTGACCGCGAGGCCTCCGCGCGAGGTCTCCTTGTACTTCACCTTCATGTCGGCGCCGGTCTCGCGCATGGTCTTGATGACCTTGTCGAGCGAGACCACATGAGTGCCGTCGCCGCGCAGCGCCATCCGCGCCGCATTGATCGCCTTGACCGAAGCGATGGCGTTCCGCTCGATGCAGGGGATCTGGACCAGGCCCCCGACCGGGTCGCAGGTCAGTCCGAGGTTGTGCTCCATGCCGATCTCGGCCGCGTTCTCGACCTGTTCCGGCGTGCCGCCGAGTGCTTCGGCAAGACCGGCGGCAGCCATTGAGCAGGCCGACCCGACCTCGCCCTGGCAGCCCACCTCCGCCCCGGAGATCGAGGCGTTCTCCTTGAACAGTGCTCCCACCGCGCCGGCGGCGAGCAGAAAGCGGACGACTCCGTCTTCGTCGGCCCCGGGAACGAAGCGGGTGTAGTAGTGGAGCACCGCAGGCACGATCCCGGCGGCGCCGTTGGTGGGCGCCGTCACTATGCGGCCGCCCGAGGCGTTCTCCTCGTTCACGGCCAGGGCGAAGAGATTGACCCAGTCCATGACCTTCAGCGGGTCCGCGGACTGTGCGTCCTCGTCGAGGGTGCGCAGCAGCTGGGGAGCGCGACGTGGCACCTTCAGCCCACCGGGCAGGGTGGTCTCCGTTCGTGAGCAGCCGCGGTCGACGCACTCCCGCATCACGGTCCAGATCCGCAGCAGGCCGGCTCGGACCTCGCTCTCGCTCCGCCAGGACAGTTCGTTGACGAGCATTACTCCGCTGAGGGGCAGACCGGACTCGTAGGCGCGCAGTAGCAGTTCGGACGCGGAGCGGAAGGGGAGGCGTACGGGCGTGTCGTCGGGTTTGATCCGGTCGGCTCCTGTCGCGCTCTCATCGACGACGAAGCCCCCGCCCACCGAGTAGTACGTACGCGTCCTCAGCTCGCCGCCCTCGTGGTCCAGGGCCTGGAACCGCATGCCGTTGGGGTGGAAGGGAAGGGTGCGACGGCGGTGCACCACCAGGTGCTCGGGCTCGCTGAAGTGCACCTCCTTGACGCCCAGGAGTCGCAGCCGGCCCGTCTCGCGGATCCGGTGCACGCGGTCGTCCACGGTGTCGGTGTCGACGGTTTCGGGGTCCTCGCCCTCCAGGCCCAGGAGGACCGCCTTGTCGCTGCCGTGACCGTGGCCGGTGGCGCCGAGGGATCCGAAGAGCTCTCCCCGCACCGAGACGGCGCGGGACAGCAGACCGTCCTCGTCCAGTGCGGTGACGAAGAGGCGGGCGGCCTTCATCGGCCCCACCGTGTGCGAGCTGGAGGGCCCGATACCCACTTTGAACAGGTCGAAGACGCTGATCGACACGTCGTACCCTCCGAGTCCGAAGTTGTGTAGTGCGCACAGCGTTGCGTAAAAAGAAACATGGAACAAGGGGTCGGCCCGCCCGGAGGATGCCTTGACACGGGCTTTGGGGGACTTCAAACTGGCGTTGCGCTAACCGCAATCCGTTTCGCTATATGCACCCGAGTCACCCGAGGTGTCATGATGATTCCCGCGTGCCGTCTCGCGGATCTGCCGCGAGGCGAGGCCTACCGGCTCGACATCGATCCGCCCGTCTCGGTGTTCCACACCGATGACGGCGAGGTCTTCGCCATCGACGACACTTGCACCCACCAGGATGCGTCGCTCGCCGACGGCTGGCTGGAGGGCCGCGAGGTCGAATGCCCGCTGCATGCCTCGAAGTTCGACCTCCGGACGGGGGCCGTCGACTCACCGCCTGCCAAGCTCCCCGTCCGCACCCATCAGGTCCTGATCGAGGACGGCATGATCTACGTCCAGCCGTCCACGGCGGCTCCGAATCTTCCGCCCTGCATCGCGGCACGGCTCGCCGGAGGTCTCGCGTGAGGACCGTGGCCGTGGTGGGCGCCTCGCTCGCCGGACTGTCGGCCGCGCGTTCCCTGCGCAAGCAGGGCTACGACGGACGGCTCGTCGTGATCGGTGACGAGCCGCACCGCCCGTACGACAGGCCGCCGCTGTCCAAGGAGTTCCTCGCCGGCACGATCCGTGAAGCGGATCTCGCGCTGGAGGCGGACGGCGAGGACCTGCAGGCGGAGTGGCTGCTCGGCGTGCGGGCCGCAGGATTCGACCCCGGTGACCACGCCGTCCGGCTTGCGGACGGCCGGTCCGTCCGGGCCGACGGGGTCGTCGTCGCCACGGGTGCGACCGCGCGCACGCTTCCGGGCGGCGAGGGCCTCGCCGGAGTGCATACGCTGCGCACCCTGGACGAAGCCCGTGCCCTGCGGGCCGACCTCGCCCGGGGCGGGCGGCTGGTGGTGATCGGCGGCGGGTTCATCGGCGCCGAGGTCGCCTCGACCGCGTACGGCCTGGGACTTGACGTGACGGTCATCGAGGCGGCGCCGACTCCGCTGGCCGGACCGCTCGGCGAGGCAATGGGCGGCATCGTCTCCACGCTCCATGCGGACCACGGCGTACGCCTGCTGTGCGGCGTCGGCGTCAAAGGGCTGAGCGGGGCGGCTCGCGTCGAGGCGGTCCTGCTCGAGGACGGCCGCAGCATCCCGGCCGACACGGTCGTCGTAGGCGTGGGCGCCCGCCCGTGCGTCGAGTGGCTGGAGGGATCCGGCGTCGTACTGGACGACGGCGTCAAGTGCGGCGCGGACGGCCGCACAAGCGTGTCCGGTGTGGTCGCGGTCGGCGACTGTGCCTCCTGGTACGACCCGGTCGCCGGGGTCCACCGTCGCGTCGAGCACTGGACCGGCGCGCGGGAACGGCCCGTCGCGGCCGTGGCCGCGCTGCTTTCCGGCGGTGCGGCGACGCCGGCGGTGCCCAAGCCGCCGTACTTCTGGTCGGACCAGTACGGCGTACGGATCCAGTTCGCCGGGCATTCCGCCGGGGCCGACAGTGTGACCGTCGAGGAGGGGCTCCCGGACGACCGCAGCTTCCTGGCGGTCTACAGGCGGTCGGGGCATCCGGTCGCGGTCCTCGGGATGAACCAGCCGCGCCTGTTCACCCTCTGGCGCAAGCAGCTCGCTGCCGCCACGCTCTGACGCCACTCGTGCGGTGTCACCTGCTGTTGCTCATCACGCCATGTATTGCATATCGCACCCGCCGTTCGGACTACCTCGTCCCCGGCGCGACGACCGACCGACGACGTCACCCCGCGAGGAGTGCATTGTGACCTCGACCAGCCTGCCGGACAGCCTGATCGCCACGCTCCCCGGCTCCTATTACACCGATCCCGGGATCTTCGCGCAGGAGCAGGAGCGCATCTTCGAGGCGATGTGGTTCTGCGTCGCGCGCTCCTCCGACCTGGCCAGGCCCGGCGCCTTCCGGACCGTCGACGTGGGCCGCGAGAGCATCCTCGTCACCCGGGCCCGGGACAACTCCGTCCGAGCCTTCTTCAATGTCTGCCGGCACCGCGGCGCCAAGCTCTGCACGGAGGAGACCGGCGAGGTCAAGCGCGCCTTCCAGTGCCCGTACCACGCTTGGACGTACGACCTGACGGGCAAGCTCGTCGCGGCGCCCAACCTCACGAAGATGCCCGACGTCGGCCGTGTCGAGTACGGCCTGGCGAATGTGGCCTCTCGCGAATGGCTGGGCTATGTCTGGGTCTGTCTGGCGGAGAACCCGCCCTCCTTCGAGGAACAGGTCATCGGTGAGGTCGTCGCACGGCTCGGCGATGTGGAGTCGATCGAGCGCTACGACATGGAAAGCCTCGAAGTCGGCAGGCGGATCGTCTACGACGTGAAGGCGAACTGGAAGCTCATCATCGAGAACTTCATGGAGTGCTACCACTGCGCCACGATCCACCCGGAGCTCACGGAGGTTCTGCCGGAGTTCGCCGACGGCTATGCCGCGCAGTACTACGTCGGCCACGGCGCCGAATTCGGCGCGGAGATACAGGGCTTCACCGTGGACGGCTCCGAAGGCCTGGACCGCATCCCCGGGGTCTCCGAGGACCAGGACCGCCGCTACTACGCGATCACCGTCCCGCCGCAGGTGTTCATCAACCTCGTCCCCGACCACGTGATCTTCCACCGGATGTACCCGGTCGCCGTCGACCGCACGATCGTCGAGTGCGACTGGCTCTACCTCAAGGACGTGGTGGACAGCGGCAGGGATGTCACCCGGTCCGTGGAGCTCTTCGACCGGGTCAACCGGCAGGACTTCGACGCCTGCGAGCGCTGCCAGCCCGCGATGAGCTCCCGCCTGTACGCCAAGGGCGGGGTACTCGTACCCAGCGAGCACCACATCGGCGCGTTCCACGACTGGATCCACGAGCGCCTGGGCACCCGGCAGGCGGAGTAGTGCGGCAAGACCTGGGCCGCCGGGAATCCCCGCGGTGACCCACGTCCTACCTGCGGATCCGGCTCTACCGCGCCGGGGTCAGCCCAGGTAGCCCATTCGGTGACTGATCTCCTCGGCCCCCTTGATCAGCAGCGGGGCGACCTCGCGCATGCGCTCCTCGGTAAAGCGGTACGAGGGCCCTGACGCGCTGAGCGCCGCGATGACCTCTCCGTCCCGGGAGCGGACCGGCGCGGCCATGGCGTGCAGTCCGAGCTCCAGTTCCCCAAGGGTCCAGGAGTAGCCGTGTTCTCTGGCCTCGGCGAGGTTCTTCTCGAGCTTTGTCTTCGCGGTCACGGTGCGCGGGGTCATCTTCTTGAGGCCTGTCTGCGCCAGGAGCTCGGCACGCTCCTTGGCGGGCAGGTGGGCCAGCAGGATCTTGCCGCTGGAGGTGGCGTGCAGCGGGGTCAGCTGGCCGACCCAGTTGTGCGCCCCCACCGCCGCAGGGCCGCGCACCTGAAAGAGATTGATCGCGTAGTGCTCCTGCATGACGGCGACGTTCACGGTCTCGCCGATCTCCTCGGCGAGGCGCTCGCAGACCGGGCGGCCCTGCTGCGTGATGTCGATGCGGCCCGTGACCGCGCCGGCCAGGCGCACGATGCCGAAGCCGAGGCGGTACTTGCCGCGCTCGCCCGCCTGCTCCACCAGACCGCGCGCCTCAAGTGCGCCGAGCAGGCGGAATGCGGTGGATTTATGGACGTCGATCTCGGCTGCCACGTCACTGACGCCCGCTTCACCGTGTTGGGCAAGGATTTCCAGCACACTGATGGCACGGTCGACGGACTGGACTCCGCCGGGCTGCGATCCGGTCGTTTCGGTATCTGGACTGTAGTTGCTCACAACGAAACTATACGCGCAGTAAACAACAGCTGCGCAGAGGTACGCACGTCCCGGTAAGTTGCGTGGCTCGCAACCTGGTGCGTATAGCGCTACTCGTACTAGCATGCCGGGCGTATCGAACGGCGCGAGCGAGACGAGGCAGCCATGGCTCCCCTGCAGTACGACTTCGTCATCGTCGGCGGCGGATCGGCCGGCAGCGCACTGGCGAACCGGCTCTCCGCTGATCCGGGCAACCGCGTGCTGGTCCTGGAGGCCGGCCGGTCCGACTATCCGTGGGACGTGTTCATCCACATGCCGGCGGCGCTGACCTACCCCATCGGCAGCCGCTTCTACGACTGGAAGTACGAATCCGAGCCCGAGCCCAACATGGGCGGCCGGCGCGTCTACCACGCCCGTGGCAAGGTGCTCGGCGGCTCCAGCAGCATCAACGGCATGATCTTCCAGCGCGGCAACCCCATGGACTACGAGCGGTGGGCGGCCGACCCGGGCATGGAGACCTGGGACTACGCCCACTGCCTGCCGTACTTCCAGCGCATGGAGAACTGCCTGGCGGCCGACCCCGACGACGAGTTCCGCGGCCACGACGGCCCCCTCGTCCTCGAACGCGGCCCGGCCTCCAGCCCGCTCTTCCCCGCCTTCCTCGAGGCCGTCCAGGAAGCCGGCTACCCCCGCACCGACGACGTCAACGGCTACCGGCAGGAAGGCTTCGCCCCCTTCGACCGCAACGTCCACCGCGGACGCCGCCTGTCGGCATCGAAGGCCTACCTCAAGCCCGTGAAGAGGCGGCCGAATCTTGACGTCAAGACCCGTGCCCTGGTCACCCGCGTGCTCTTCGAGGGCAAGCGCGCCGTCGGCGTCGAGTACCGGCGCGGCCGCGGCAAGCCCCAGCAGGTCCGCGCCCGCGAGGTCATCCTCTGCGGCGGCGCGATCAACTCCCCGCAGCTGCTGCAGCTCTCCGGCGTCGGCAACGCCAAGGAGCTGAGCGCGCTCGGCATCGACGTCGTCCATGACCTCCCGGGCGTCGGCGAGAACATGCAGGATCACCTGGAGGTGTACGTCCAGTACGCCTGCAAGCAGCCGGTCTCCATGCAGCCGTACATGGCGAAGTGGCGCGCCCCGTTCATCGGCCTCCAGTGGCTCTTCCGCAAGGGCCCGGCCGCGACCAACCACTTCGAGGCCGGCGGCTTCGCCCGCAGCAACGAGGACGTGGACTACCCCAACCTGATGTTCCACTTCCTGCCCATCGCGGTCCGCTACGACGGCTCCTCGCCCTCGGGCGGGCACGGCTACCAGGTGCATGTCGGACCCATGTACTCCGACGCCCTCGGCTCCGTGAAGATCAAGAGCAAGGACCCGCGCGAGCACCCGGCCCTGCGCTTCAACTACCTGTCCACGGAACAGGACCGCCGCGAGTGGGTCGAGGCGATCCGGGTGACCCGCAAGCTCCTCAACCAGCCCGCGCTCGCCCCGTACAACGACGGAGAGATCTCACCCGGGCCGTCCGTGGAGAGCGACGAGGAGATCCTTGCCTGGGTCGCGAAGGAGGGCGAGACGGCTCTGCACCCGTCCTGCACCTGCAAGATGGGCACCGACGAGATGGCCGTGGTCGACCCGGAGAGCATGCGGGTGCGCGGCGTGGAGGGGCTGCGCGTCGTGGACGCCTCCGTGATGCCGTACGTCACCAACGGGAACATCTACGCACCCGTGATGATGATCGCGGAGAAGGCCGCCGACCTCATCCTCGGCAAGAAGCCGCTTCCGCCCTCCAAGGCCCGGTACTACCGGCACCGCGACCCACGGTGAGAACACTGCTGAAGAGCGTCCGCTACGAGGTCCTGCCGGCGAAGTCCACACAGGACAAGGTGCTCGCCCATGTGCCGCGCGACGTGGTGGTCACGGTCACCGCGTCGCCGGCCAAGGGTCTTGAGCCGACCCTTGACCTCGCCACCCGGCTGGCGGCGCACGGCTACCGCGTCGTGCCGCACGTGCCCGCGCGGCTGCTGCGGGACGGCACCCACGTGGCGGAGGTGGTCCACCGGCTGCGCGAGGCAGGCGTGGACGACGTCTTCGTACCTGCCGGGGACGCCGATCCGCCCGCAGGCCCGTACGAGGGCGCGCTGCCCGTGCTACGGCACCTCGCCGAGCTGGGCAGCCCCTTCGCCAGGGTCGGCATCACCGGCTACCCGGAGAGTCATCCGCTCATCGACGACGACGTGACCATCCAGGCGATGTGGGACAAGCACGCCCATGC
Source organism: Streptomyces sp. V1I1 (assembly GCF_030817355.1). NCBI lineage: Bacteria > Bacillati > Actinomycetota > Actinomycetes > Kitasatosporales > Streptomycetaceae > Streptomyces > Streptomyces sp. V1I1. The sequence continues at coordinate 7,418,277 of NZ_JAUSZH010000001.1, forward strand.
GACGTACATAGTCAGCAACCTGTGCTTCGACTCGCGCGTGCTGGGGGAGTGGGTGACGCGGGTGCGGCGGCGCGATGTCACGCTCCCGGTGCACGTGGGCGTGGCCGGGCCCGTCGAGCGTACGAAGCTGCTGGCGATGGCGGCGAAGATCGGTGTGGGGGAGTCGGCGCGCTTCCTGGCCCGGCACGCCTCCTGGTTCGTGCGCTTCGCCGTGCCGGGCGGCTACGCGCCGGAGCGGCTGCTGCGGCGCAGTGCCCCCGTGCTGACCGCGCCTTCTGCGGGGGTGGCGGGCCTGCACCTGTTCACGTTCAACCAGATCGCCGAGACGGAGCGCTGGCGACAGGCCATGCTGGACCGCCTTGACGGTTGTTAGCCCCCGCCCCGCCGCTTCCCGCTGTATCGATTTGCGGCTCCGCCGCGTGGGGGGCAAGCCCCCAGACCCGCCCCCTACGCCCTGCGGGCGTGGGGGGACCCCCAGTACGCCCTTCGGGCGTTGTCCTCAAACGCCGGCAATCAAGCCTCGTGGGGGTCCCCCCGGACGAAGTCTGCGGGATTGAGGCGCGGGTGTCCGGGGGCGGAGCCCCCGGACACCGGCTCAGCGGAAAACCACCGTACGGTTCCCGTCGACCATGACGCGGCTCTCGCTGTGCCACTTCACCGCGTGCGCCAGCACCTGCGCCTCCACGTCCCGCCCCACCGTGACCAGCTCGTCCGGGTCGAGCGAGTGATCCACGCGGACCACGTCCTGCTCGATGATCTGCCCCTCGTCCAGGTCCGAGGTCACATAGTGCGCCGTGGCCCCTACGAGCTTCACGCCGCGGTCGTATGCCTGCCCGTACGGGCGTGCGCCCTTGAAGCTCGGCAGGAAGGAATGGTGGATGTTGATGGCCCGGCCCTCGAGCTGCTTGCACAGGTCGTCGGAGAGGATCTGCATGTAGCGGGCGAGCACCACCAGGTCGATGTCCAGTTCACGCACCAGCTCCAGAAGACGTGCCTCGGCGTCGGCCTTGGTGTCCCTGGTCACCGGGATGTGGTGGAAGGGGATGCCGTAGGTCCCGGCCAGCTCCTCGAACTCCTCGTGATTGGAGACGATGGCCGGGATTTCGATGTTGAGCGCGCCGGTGCGCCGGCGGAAGAGCAGGTCGTTCAGGCAGTGGCCGAATTTCGACACCATGATGAGCGTGCGGGTCGGGGTCGAGGCGTCCCGCAGGGTCCACGAGATCCGGTAGGCCTCGGCGACGGGGCCGAATCGGTCACGCAGGTGTTTCACGTCGGTGTCGGGGTCGGACACATCGAAGTGGACCCTCATGAAGAAGCGGTCCTGAAGCCGGTCGTCGAACTGCTGGCTCTCCAGGATGTTGCCGGAGTTCCTGACCAGGTAGCCGCTCACGGCGTGCACCAGTCCGGGCTGGTCCGGGCACGAGAGCGTGAGGACGTATTCGCGGCCAGGTTGCGGTCGAGGGGACATACATGGCCTCCGTTGGTGCGTATTGCACAACACGGTGAGTGATACGCAACATGGTCAGCCCCTCGTGGGCCGTGGTCAAGAGAGTCGGGACAACTGGGTCTCGGGGAGGAATCGGCCCGTCTCGTCCTCTTGACGCGGGTCACGCGTTCGGCCATGGTGTTCCACCACAAGCAATGCGGTGCATGATGCGCAACGAACTTCGGTCGAAGGGCTCCGCTCGTGGCAGATCTGTATCTGGACGGAGAATGGCGCAATCCGGTGGCCGGAGGCCTCCGGGAGATCCTCTGCCCCGCAGATGGCACGCTTGCGGCGGTCGTGTCCGAAGGGACGCGGGCCGACAGCGAGGCCGCGATCGCAGCGGCCCGCCGGGCTTTCGACGAAGGCCCCTGGCCGCGAACCCCCGAGCGGGAGCGCGGCGCGCTGCTGCTGCGCACCGCCGATCTGATCGAGCGCGACGCCAAGGAGTTCGCCCGCGCCGAATCGCTGGACACCGGTAAGCGGCTGGTGGAGAGCGAGTACGACATCGCCGATGTGGTCTCCTGCTTCCGCTACTACGGCGGGATCGCGGGCACCAGCTCCGGCCGGGTGGTCGACACCGGACGCGACGACGCCGTCAGCCGCGTCACATATGAACCGGTGGGCGTGTGCGGATTGATCACCCCGTGGAACTACCCGCTGCTCCAGGCGTCGTGGAAGGTCGCCCCCGCTCTTCTGGCCGGCAACACGATCGTCGTGAAGCCGAGCGAGCTCACCCCCTCCACAACCATCCTGCTGATGCGGGCACTTGACGAGGCCGGTCTCCCGGCCGGTGCCGCCAACCTCGTGCTGGGCTCCGGTCCCGAGGTGGGCGCACCGCTGTCCGAAGATCCTGCCGTCGACATGATCTCCTTCACCGGGGGCCTGGACACCGGCCGAAGGATCATGGCCACGGCCGCCGCGACCGTGAAGAAGGTCGCCCTCGAACTGGGCGGCAAGAACCCCAACGTCGTCTTCGCCGACGCCGATTTCGAGACCGCGGTGGACTTCGCTCTCACGGCCGTCTTCCTGCACTCCGGGCAGGTCTGCTCGGCCGGCGCCCGCCTGATCGTCGAGGACTCCCTCCACGACGCCTTCGTCGACGAGGTCGTGCGCCGCGCCGGGCGCATCCGTCTGGGCGGCCCCTTCGATCCCGAGGCCGATACGGGACCGCTGGTCTCCGCACAGCACCGGGAGAAGGTCGAGGCCTATGTCGCGGCGGGCCTGGCCGAGGGCGCCGTACTGCGCTGCGGCGGCACTCGCCCCGAGGACCCGGCGCTCGGGAACGGCTACTACTACCCGCCGACCGTGCTCGACGAATGCCGCCAGGACATGCGCGTGGTGCATGAGGAGTCCTTCGGACCCGTGCTGACCGTCGAGCGCTTCAGCGGCGAGGACGACGCCGTACGCATCGCCAATGACACCGAGTACGGACTCGCCGGAGCCGTATGGACGCAGGACGCCGGCAAGGCCCAGCGGGTCGCGCGACGGCTGCGCCACGGCACCGTGTGGATCAACGATTACCACCCCTATGTACCGCAGGCGGAATGGGGTGGCTTCGGGCACTCGGGCGTGGGCCGGGAACTGGGGCCGACGGGCCTGGACGAATACCGCGAGCCCAAGCACATCTGGCAGAACATCCAACCCCGGCCGCAGCACTGGTTCCGCGGCTGAACGCCGAAGAGAGGTCGATCGTGACCCCAACGCAGACTGAACTGCCGCAGCGGCGCGGCATGTCCAAGGACCAGGACCGGCCACCGGTCATCTCCGTGCGCGGGCTGTGGAAGGTGTTCGGACCCAAGGCCGACCAGGTGCCGGATTCCGAGGAGCTGTGCCGGCTCACGCGCCGCGAGCTCATGGACCGCACGGGATGCACGGCCGCCGTACGGGATGTGAACTTCGACGTGTCGCCCGGCGAGGTCTTCGTCGTGATGGGCCTGTCCGGCTCCGGCAAGTCCACATTGGTGCGATGTCTCACCCGGCTGATCGAACCCACCGCGGGCGAAGTCAACTTCGAGGGCGAGGACATCCGTGGCGCGGACGCCAAACGGCTGCGCGAGCTGCGGCGCCGCAAGTTCTCCATGGTCTTCCAGCACTTCGGGCTGCTGCCGCACCGCCGGGTCGTCGACAACGTCTCGTACGGCCTGGAGATACGCGGCATGGGCAAGGCCGAGCGCGCCAAGCGGGCCATGGAGGTCGTCGAACTGGTCGGCCTGGCCGGGTACGAGAACTCCTATCCCGACCAGCTCTCCGGCGGAATGCAGCAACGCGTCGGTCTCGCCCGGGCGCTCGCCGGCGACCCGGACGTGCTCTTCTTCGACGAGCCGTTCTCCGCGCTCGACCCGCTGATCCGCCGCGACATGCAGAACGAGGTCATCCGCCTGCACCACGAGGTCGGCAAGACCATGGTGTTCATCACCCACGACCTGTCCGAGGCGCTCAAGCTCGGCGATCGCATCCTCATCATGCGCGACGGCAAGATGGTCCAGTGCGGCACGGGTGACGAACTGGTCGGCGCTCCCGCCGACGACTATGTCCGCGAGTTCGTCAAGGACGTGTCCCGCGCCGAAGTCCTTACCCTGCGCTGGATCATGCGCGACCCAGAGCCCGGCGACGCCCTCGACGGCCCGGAGCTGGGCCCGGACGTCGTGGTGCGCGAGGCGACGCGGGCGGTGCTCGCCGCCGACAGGCCGGTCAAGGTCGTCGAGGGCGGGCGGCTGCTGGGCATCGTCGGCGACGAGGAGATCCTCGCGGTCGTCGCCGGGCAGGAAGGCGGCGCGTGATGGCTGTCGTCGTCAAAACAGCCGCGCCTGTCGCCTCCGTACGCCGAGTCAGCCGCCGCGTCGTGGTGGCCGCGATCGTGGTCGCCTGGCTGGTGCTGTTCGCCGCCCTGCGCGGGCGGCAGACCCTGGCGCTGGCGGCGGCCGACCTGACGGACCTGCACCGTTGGTTCAACTCGGTCAACGACAGCATCGGGGCGGACCGCAACAGCAACCCGCTCTTCCTCTACTTCTTCAACGAGATCCGGCTGGTCATCGACAGTCTCGTCACCTTCGTCCAGTCGCTGATCTCCCAGCCGCAGAGCGGGCGTCCGGTCCCCGTCATCGGCTGGCTGGGCGTCGTCGCCCTCGCCGGCTATGTCTCCTGGGCGTTCGGGAACATCCGCGTCGCGGCCCTGGCCGTGGCCGGGTTCGTCTTCTTCGGGCTGCAGGGGCTGTGGCAGGAAAGCATGGACACGCTGGCCCTGACCCTGTCGGCGGTCTTCGTCTCTCTGCTCATCGGGATCCCGCTCGGCATCTGGGCCGGGCTCTCCGACCGGGTGAACCGCGCCATCACGCCGTTCCTGGACTTCATGCAGACGATGCCGACCTTCGTCTATCTGGCCCCGCTCACCCTGTTCTTCCTCATCGGCCCGGCATCCGCCACGATCGCCACGCTCATCTACGCGGCGCCTCCCGCGATCCGCATCACCGCGCACGCCATCCGCTCGGTGCCCGCCACCACGGTCGAGGCCGCCGAGTCGCTGGGATCCACCCGGCAGCAGACGCTCACCAAGGTTCTGCTGCCCATGTCCAAGCGGACCGTCGTGATGGGCGTGAACCAGACCATCATGGCCGCGCTGTCCATGGTCACCATCGCCGCTCTGATCGACGCTCCCGGTCTGGGCAAGACCGTCGTCAAGGCGCTGCAGACCCTCGACGTCGGCGTCGCCTTCAACGCCGGCCTCGCCATCGTCGTCATGGCCATCGTGCTGGACCGGGTGACGACCGCGGCAGGTGACCGCGTAGAGGCCGCCAGGAAGCGTGGCGCCGGCCGCTTCACGAAGTGGCGCCGTCCTCTGCTGCTGGCCGGCGGCGCGGCGGCCGCGGTGTGCGTGTGGCTGTCCCACACCTATGTATGGGCAGCCCAGTTCCCCGGCGACGCCGGAGTCGGCGGCGCGATCGCGCGCACGGCGGACTCGGTCACGCTGTGGACGCAGGACACCTTCGGCGGACTGACCAACGGAACCAGGGACCTGATCACCACAGCGCTGCTCAACCCCTTCGAGACGCTGCTCACCGAGTCACCCTGGTGGCTGGTCGGCGTCGTCCTCGTCGCCGTCGGCTCAGTGCTCGGCGGGTGGCGCGCGGGTGTCACGGCGGCGGTCTGTGTGGCCCTGCTCGTCGGGACCGGGGTGTGGTCGGACAGCATGACGACGCTGGCCTCCACGGCGGTGGCCACCCTGATCGTCATGTTGCTCGGCGTCGTGGCCGGTGTCTGGATGGGTCGCAGTCCGCTGGTCGACCGGCTGATCAGACCCAGCCTCGACGCGGGCCAGACCATGCCCTCGTTCGTGTATCTGGTGCCGTTCCTGGCGCTGTTCGGTGCGACGCGCTTCACGGCGATCATCGCCGCGGTCGTCTTCGCGGCCCCCGTGACGATCAAGATCATCGCGGACGGTGTGCGAGCGGTGCCACAGACCACGGTGGAGGCCGCCACGGCAGCCGGCTCCAGCACCTGGCAGATCATCACCAAGGTCCAGCTCCCCATGTCACGCAGCGCCCTGACACTCGCGACCAACCAGGGACTGATCTACGTCCTGTCCATGGTGGTCGTGGGCGGTCTGGTCGGTGCGGGCGCCCTGGGCTACGACGTCGTAGCCGGTTTCTCCCAGGGCCAGTTGTACGGCAAGGGCCTCGCGGCAGGACTCGCCATCGTTCTGCTCGGGGTCATGTTCGACCGGATAACCCAGGCAGCGGCACGGCGCACGACGCGAACGCCCGGCGCCCGCTAAGCCGGCCACAACCCAGCGGCCACAGGAACGAAGCACAGGAGGCAGCACATGTCAGGGAACTTCATCACGCAGTCGCGGCCCGCGAGACGGCGGGCCGTGGCGGCCGGGCTGGCGCTGGGCCTGGCCGCGCTCACCGGTTGCGGCGGCGCCAAGGTCGGCGAGTCGGGATCGGACAAGGCGGGGGGCGACTCCGGCAAGTGCGGCACGTTCAACCTCGCGATCAACCCCTGGGTCGGATACGAGGCAAACGCGGCGGTCATCGCGTATGTCGCCGAGCAGGACCTCAAGTGTCAGGTCACCAAGAAGGACCTCAAGGAAGAGGTCGCCTGGCAGGGCTTCGGCACCGGCGAGGTGGACGCGGTCGTCGAGAACTGGGGCCACGACGACCTGAAGAAGAAGTACATCACCGACCAGAGGACCGCCATTCAGGCCGGTACGACCGGCAACAAGGGCGTCATCGGCTGGTTCGTGCCGCCGTGGCTGGCCAAGGAGCACCCGGACATCATCGACTGGAAGAACCTCAACAAGTACGCCGCCAACTTCAAGACGTCGGAGTCGGGCGCCAAGGGCCAGTTCCTCGACGGCGACCCGTCGTTCGTCACGAACGACGCCGCACTGGTGAAGAATCTCAAGCTTGACTACAAGGTTGTCTACGGCGGCAGCGAGGCTGCGCTCATCCAGGCGTTCCGACAGGCCGAGGCGAAGAAGACCTGGGTGATCGGGTACTTCTACGAGCCGCAGTGGTTCCTGTCGGAGGTCGACCTGGTGAAGGTGAATCTGCCGAAGTACGCGCCCGGCTGTGACGCCGATGCGGAGAAGATCGCCTGCGACTACCCCGAGTATCAGCTGGACAAGATCGTCAGCAGGAAGTTCGCCGAATCGGGCAGCCCTGCCTATGACCTCGTGAAGAACTTCACCTGGACCAACGACGACCAGAACCTCGTGGCGAAGTACATCGCCGAGGACAAGATGACGCCGGAGGCGGCGGCCAAGAAGTGGGTGGACGCCAACCGCGACAAGGTCGACGCCTGGCTCAAGAAGGGCTGATCCACCGGCTCGACACGAGCTGATCCACAAGCGGGACCGGGACGCACAGCCGTGCCCGGCGGGCTGCCGTGACAGCCCGCCGGGCACGGCTCTTTTTTGCCCCGGTTACGGCCGTGAAGGCCCCTTGACACCCACCCTCGGTGACCGGCATCGTGAGTTGCGCAACCTGAAGCATGTTGCGCTGACAGCAACTGGACTGCTTTAAAAGGCGGAGGTGCGGCGATGGCGGGACCCCGAGTGGTCATCATCGGAGCGGGCGTCGTGGGAGCGGCGCTTGCCGACGAACTGTCCTCCGCAGGCTGGAGTGACATCACGGTCGTCGACCAGGGGCCCCTCCCCGCCACCGGCGGGTCCTCGTCCCATGCTCCGGGGCTGGTCTTCCAGGCGAACTCCTCGAAGACCATGACCGAGCTCGCCCGCTACACCGTCGAGAAGTTCTGCAGCCTCGACGTCGACGGACAGCCCTGCTTCCTGCAGGTCGGGGGCCTCGAGGTGGCCACCACCCCCGAACGCCTGACCGAGCTGCACCGCCGCCACGGCTGGGTCACCGCCTGGGGCATCGAGTCCCGGCTGCTGAGCCCCGAGGAGTGCATCGAACTGCACCCGCTGGTGGACGGCGGGTGCGTCCTCGGCGGCCTCCTGGTCCCCACCGACGGCCTGGCCAAGGCGGTGCTCGCCGTCGAGGCCCAGATCCGTCGGGCCACCGAGCGCGGCGTACGCTTCCTCGCCCGCCACGAAGTGCTCGACGTCGTCCAGGACGAGGGCAAGGTCAGCGCGGTCGTCACCGACCAGGGAGAGATCCCCGCCGACATCGTCGTGTGCTGTGCCGGCATCTGGGGCCCGAAGATCGCCCGCATGGTCGGCATGAACCTGCCGCTGACCCCGCTCGCCCACCAGCTCGCCTGGACCGGCCCCGTCCCCGCCCTGGAAGGCCAGGCCGAGGAGGCCGTCCGGCCGATCCTCCGCCACCAGGACGCGGACCTGTACTACCGCGACCGCTTCGACCGCATCGGCATCGGCTACTACGGCCACCGGCCCATGCCCGTCGACGCGGAGGACATCGCCTCGGTGGACGACGCCGAGCTGATGCCCTCGGTCCTGAAGTTCACCGAGGACGACTTCGCCGACGCCTGGGCCGAGACTCGGGCCCTGCTGCCGGCGACGCGCGACGCCAAGATCGAAGAGGGCATCAACGGCCTCTTCTCCTTCACCACCGACGGCCTGCCGCTGCTGGGCGAATCACCGGACGTTAAGGGCTTCTGGGTCGCCGAGGCCGTGTGGGTCACCCACTCCGCCGGCGTCGCCCGCGCGGTGGCCGAATGGCTCGTGGACGGCCACTGTTCGTCCTTCGATCTGCACGAGTGCGACGTCAACCGCTTCGAGCCGCACCAGCTCTCGCCCGAGTACGTCCTGGCCCGCGACTGCCAGAACTTCGTCGAGGTCTACGACATCCTCCACCCCCTCCAGCCGGCCGGCGCGCCACGACCCCTGCGCACCAGCCCCTTCCACGCCCGCCAGCAGGAACTCGGCGCCTTCTTCCTGGAGGCCACCGGCTGGGAGCGGCCCCAGTGGTACGAAGCGAACGAGCACCTGACGGCCGGGCGTTCCATTCCCACTCCCAACGACTGGGCGGCGCGCTACTGGTCGCCCATCGTCGGCGCCGAGGCCCAGACCACCCGCGAGACCGTCGCGATGTACGACATGACGGCACTCAAGCGTCTGGAAGTCACCGGCCGCGGCGCCGCCGCCTTCCTCCAGCGGCTGTCCACCGGCAACGTCGACAAGTCGGTCGGCTCGGTGACGTACACCCTGCTCCTCGACGAAGACGGCGGCATCCGCAGCGACATCACCGTCGCCCGCCTCGGCCGCGACCACTTCCAGGTCGGCGCCAACGGCAACCTGGACCTCGACTGGTTCGGCCGGCACCTGCCGGCGGACGGGTCGGTCCAGGTACGCGACATCACCGCCGGCACCTGCTGCATCGGCCTGTGGGGCCCGCTGGCCCGCGAGGTCCTCCAGCCGCTCGCCGACTCGGACTTCTCCAACGACGGTCTGAAGTACTTCCGCGCCAAGCGCGCCCACATCGGCTCCGTCCCCGTCACCGCGATGCGCCTGTCGTACGTCGGCGAACGCGGCTGGGAGCTGTACACCACCGCGGACATGGGCGTGAAACTGTGGGACACCCTGTGGCAGGCCGCCCAGCCCCTCGGCGGCATCGCCGCCGGCCGCGGCGCCTTCAACAGCCTCCGTCTGGAAAAGGGTTACCGCTCCTTCGGCACCGACATGACCTATGAGCACGACCCCTACGAGGCGGGTGTCGGCTTCGCCGTCAAGCTCGACAAGGACGACTTCATCGGCAAGGCGGCGCTTGAACGGCGCAAGGCCGACGTGCGGCGCCGCCTTACCTGTCTGACCATCGACGACCCACAGGCCGTGGTCATGGGCAAGGAGCCGGTGTACGACGGCGACCGCCCCGTCGGCTACGTCACCAGTGCCGCGTACGGCTACACGATCGGCAAGGGCATCGCCTACGCGTGGCTGCCCGCCGAGCTCGCCACTACCGGCACCGCCGTGCACATCGGCTACTTCGACCAGCGCGTCGAAGCGGTCGTCGCCGATGAGCCGCTGTTCGACCCGTCCATGTCCCGCCTGCGCGGCTGAGCCCCCACCCGTATGAAGAGGAGCGATGTGAACGCACGGATCCTGGACGGCAAGCGGACCGCGGCTGCGATCCGCACGGAACTCGCCGAGCGCGTCGCCAAGCTGGCCGCGCGGGGAATCACGCCAGGCCTCGGCACCGTGCTGGTGGGCGACGATCCCGGCAGCCACGCGTACGTCGCAGGTAAGCACCGCGACTGCGAACAGGCCGGGATCGCCTCCATCCGGCGCGAACTGCCCGCAGACGCGACGCAGGAGCAGGTGGAGGCCGTCATCGACGAGCTCAACGCCGACCCCGCCTGCACCGGCTACATCGTCCAACTGCCGCTGCCGCGGGGCCTCGACGCCAACGCAGTACTGGAGCGTATGGACCCGGCCAAGGACGCCGACGGCCTGCACCCCGTGAGCCTCGGCCGCCTCGCGCTCGGCGTCGAGGCCCCGCTGCCCTGCACCCCGCGCGGCATCGTGGAACTGCTGCGCCGCCACGATGTCCCCCTCGCCGGAGCGCGGGTGTGCGTCATCGGGCGAGGCATCACCGTCGGCCGGCCGATCGGGATGCTGCTCACCCGCAGGTCCGAGAACGCCACCGTGACCCTGTGCCACACCGGGACCAAGGGTTTGGCCTGGCACGTACGCGAGGCGGACATCGTCATCGCGGCCGCCGGATCGCCCGGACTGATCACCCCCGAGATGCTCCGGCCCGGTGCCGTCGTCCTCGACGTCGGAATCACCCGCACCGACGAAGGGCTGATCGGCGACGTCCACCCCGACGCCGCCACGGTCGCCGGATGGGTCGCGCCCATGCCCGGCGGCGTAGGACCCATGACGCGGGCCATGCTGCTCGCCAATGTCGTTGAGGCCGCCGAGAGGAACGCCGCATGAACACGCTGAACGCGCCACTCGCCGAGCTGGACCCGGAGGTCCACGCCGCCGTCGCCGCGGAGCTGGACCGCCAGCAGTCCACCCTCGAAATGATCGCGTCGGAGAACTTCGCCCCCTCGGCGGTCATGGAGGCCCAGGGCTCGGTCCTGACGAACAAGTACGCCGAGGGCTACCCGGGCCGCCGCTACTACGGCGGCTGTGAACACGTCGACGTGACCGAGCGGCTGGCCATCGAGCGGATCAAGTCCCTCTTCGGCGCCGGGTTCGCCAATGTGCAGCCGCACTCCGGCGCCCAGGCGAACACCGCCGTCTTCTTCGCTCTGCTCAAGCCCGGTGACACCGTCCTCGGCCTCGACCTCGCGCACGGCGGGCACCTCACCCACGGCATGCGCATCAACTACAGCGGCAAGATGCTCAGTGTCGTGCCCTATCACGTGGACGAAACCGACAACCTGGTCGACATGGACGAGGTGGAGCGGCTCGCCAAGGAGCACAGCCCCAAGATGATCATCGCGGGCTGGTCGGCGTATCCCCGGCAGCTGGACTTCGCGGCCTTCCGGCGGATCGCCGACGAGGTGGGCGCGTATCTGATGGTCGACATGGCCCACTTCGCGGGCCTCGTGGCCGCCGGGCTGCACCCCAATCCCGTACCGCACGCCCATGTCACCACCACGACCACCCACAAGACGCTCGGCGGCCCGCGTGGCGGCGTCATCCTCACCAATGAGGCCGACCTCGCCAAAAAGATCAACTCGGCGGTGTTCCCCGGTATGCAGGGTGGACCGCTGGAGCATGTCATCGCCGCGAAGGCGGTCTCGTTCAGGCTCGCCGCGTCGCCGGAGTTCGCCGAGCGGCAGGCCCGCACGCTCGCCGGGTCCCGCATTCTCGCCGAACGGCTTACTCAGCCCGACGCGACCGCGGCCGGAGTGAGCGTCCTCACCGGCGGCACTGACGTCCATCTGGTCCTGGTCGACCTCAGGGAGTCGGAACTGGACGGGAAGCAGGCGGAAGACCTGCTGCACGGCATCGGCATCACCGTCAACCGCAACGCCGTCCCCTTCGATCCCCGCCCGCCCATGGTCACTTCAGGGCTGCGCATCGGCACCCCCGCGCTGGCCACGCGCGGCTTCACCGAAGAGGACTTCGCCGAAGTCGCCGATGTGATCGCGCTCGCGCTCCAGCCCGCCCCGGACGTCGCCGCGCTCCGCGCCCGTACGCAGGCGCTGGCCGCCAAACACCCGCTGTACCCGCACCTTTCAGGAGACGCCCGATGAGCCCCCGCACCCCGGGTGCCGACCTCCCCGAGCACCCCGACTGGCTGTGGCGCACGCCCGAGCCGAAGCCGTCGTACGACGTGGTGATCGTGGGCGGCGGCGGACACGGTCTCGCGACCGCCCACTATCTGGCGAAGAACCACGGCATCACCAATGTGGCCGTGCTGGAGAAGGGCTGGCTCGCGGGCGGCAACATGGCCCGCAACACCACCATCATCCGTTCCAACTATCTGTGGGACGAGAGCGCCGGAATCTACGAGCACGCCCTCAAGCTGTGGGAGGGGCTGGCGGACGAACTCGACTACCCGATCCTCTTCTCCCAGCGCGGTGTGCTGAACCTCGCCCACAGCCTGCAGGATGTCCGCGACAGCGTGCGCCGAGTCGAGGCCAACCGGCTCAACGGTGTCGACGCCGAATGGCTGGACCCGCGGCAGGTCAAGGACGTCTGCCCCATCGTCAACATCTCGCCCGACGTGCGGTATCCGGTGATGGGCGGCACCTACCAGCCGCGGGCCGGCATCGCCAAGCACGATCACGTCGCCTGGGGGCTGGCGCGTTCCGCCGATGCCGCCGGCATCGACATCATCCAGAACTGCGAAGTCACCGGCATCGACATCGCCGGCGGTCGGGTCGTCGGCGTACAGACCACGCTCGGTCCCATCGCCGCCGGAAAGGTGGCGCTCTGCTCAGCCGGTCACACCTCGGTGCTGGCCGCCATGGCGGGCTTCGAGCTGCCGCTGCAGAGCCACCCGCTCCAGGCGCTGGTCTCCGAGCTGCTTGAGCCCGTGCACCCCACGGTCGTGATGTCCAACGCGGTGCATGTGTACGTCAGCCAGGCCCACAAGGGCGAACTGGTGATGGGCGCGGGCATCGACGCGTACAACGCCTACACACAGCGCGGCGCCTTCCACATCATCGAGCACCAGATGTCGGCCGCCCTGGAACTCTTCCCGGTCTTCGCCCGTGCCCATGTGCTGCGTACCTGGGGCGGCATCGTCGATGTCAGCCCCGACGCCTCGCCGATCATCGGACTCAGCCCGGTCGACAACCTCTACCTCAACTGCGGCTGGGGGACCGGCGGGTTCAAGGCCACCCCGGGCGTCGGCTGGGTCTACGCCCACACCATCGCCCACGACACCCCCCACCACCTCAACGCCCCCTTCTCGCTCGACCGATTCACCACCGGCGCGCTCGTCGACGAGCACGGCGCGGCCGCGGTGGCCCACTGAGGAGCCGAATCGATGCTGCTCATCCCATGCCCCTGGTGCGGGCCCCGTGACGAAGCCGAATTCCACTACGGCGGTCAGGCACACGTGCCGTATCCCGAGGACAGCGCTGCCCTGACCGACCAGGAGTGGGCGCGCTACCTCTTCTTCCGCGACAACCCCAAGGGCCCGTTCGCTGAGCGCTGGAGCCATGCGGCCGGATGCCGTCGTTGGTTCAACGCTGTGCGCAATACGGCGACGAACGAGATCCTGACGGTGTACCGAGCGGGCGAGCCGAAGCCGAATCCAGCCCGTCCGGCGGAATTTGAGCCCCTCCGGCGTTTGAGGAGCGGGGTCCGGGGCGGAGCCCCGGTTACGGGAAGGGGCGGGGTGGGGGAGAACTCCCTGGCCACCGGCGCGCACCCGGCGACGAAACCTCAGGCACTCGAGGCCGCAGGCACGGGCACTGGCACCGGCACTCAGCCCCTCCGCCTCACCACGGGCGGTCGCGTAGCCCGGGACGAACGGCTCACGTTCACCTTCGACGGCACGACGTACGAAGGCTTCCGCGGAGACACCCTCGCCTCCGCCCTCCTCGCCAACGGCATCATCCAGGCCGGGACCAGCATCAAGCTCGGCCGCCCGCGCGGCATCTTCTCCGCCGGAGTCGAGGAGCCCAACGCCGTCGTCCAGATCGAGGAGCCGTTCCCCGAGCCCATGCTGCCCGCCACGGCCGTGGAGCTGTACGACGGGCTCGTCGCGAGCAGCCTCCCCGGCCAAGGGCGGCTCGCCACCGAACCCGACCCCGCGCGCTACGACGCCGTCCACGCCCACTGCGACCTGCTCGTCGTCGGCGCAGGACCGGCCGGACTCGCGGCCGCGTCCGCCGCCGCCGGCAGCGGCGCGCGCGTCATCCTCGCCGACGACCAGCCAGAGCTGGGCGGAAGCCTCCTCGGGACAGGCCAACTCATCGACTGGGCAGGCGAGTTGGGCGAGCGGCTCGCTGCCGAGCCCGAGGTGCGCGTGCTGCGCCGCACCACCGCCTTCGGCTACTACGACGACAATCACGTCCTCGCCGTCGAGCGCCGCACCAACCACCTCGGCGGCGAAGCCCCCGAGTACGTCTCCCGCGAGCGCGTCTGGCGCATCCGCGCCCGCCGCGTCGTCCTGGCCACCGGAGCGCACGAGCGGTCGCTCGCCTTCGCCGACAACGACCGCCCCGGCGTCATGCTGGCGGCATCCGCCCGTACGTACGCCAATCGCTACGGCGTCCTGCCCGGCCGTCGCGCCGTCGTCTTCACCACCAACGACAGCGCCTACCCGGCCGCGCTCGACCTGGCGGCGGCGGGCGTGGAGATCGCGGCGGTCGTCGACACCCGCCTCGAACCGGGGGAGTGGGCGCGCCGCGCCCAGGACGCCGGGATCGAGGTGCTCGCCGGGCATGCCGTCACGGGCACCGAGGGCGGTGCGCGCCTCACGGCGGTGACTGTCGCCCCGTACGGAGAGTCCGCAGGGAACCGCGAGTTCGCCGTCGACCTGCTGCTGGTCTCCGGTGGATGGAACCCCGTCGCGCATCTGTTCAGCCAGGCGGGCGGAAAGCTGCGCTACGACGAGACGCTCGGCACGTTCGTCCCGGACACCTGCGGTCAGGCGGTCGAGGCCGCAGGCTCCGTCTCCGGTGTCTTCGATCTGCCCGGCGTCCTCGCTCAGGGCGCCGCGGCGGGCACCCGAGCGGTCGAGGCCGAGGGCTATGTGGCCGGCGTACCCGAGCTCCCGGTCGCGGCCGGCGAATCGCAGACCCCGTCCATGCAGGTCTTCGTCGTCCCCGGCGCCGCAGGCGCGCCCCGCTTCATCGACCTTCAGCGTGATGTCACCGTCGACGACCTCGCCCGCGCGACCGGCGCCGGTATGCGCTCGGTCGAGCACACCAAGCGCTACACCACCGCGGGCACCGCCAATGACCAGGGCAAGACCTCCGGTGTCCTCGCCAGCGGCACCGTCGCTCAGCTCCTTGGCGTGGACATCTCCGCCCTCGGTACGACGACGTTCCGCCCTCCCTACACCCCCGTTTCCTTTGCCACCCTCGCGGGCCGCGACCGCGGCGCGCTCCATGACCCTGCACGCGTGACCGCCCTGCACGACTGGCACGTTGAGCATGGCGCGCTCTTCGAGAACGTCGGTCAGTGGAAGCGGCCCTGGTACTACCCGCAGGACGGCGAGGACATGAATGCCGCCGTGCTCCGTGAGTGCCGCGCTGCCCGAGAGGGCGTCGCCTTCATGGACGCCTCGACCCTCGGCAAGATCGATGTGCAGGGGCCGGACGCCGCCGTCCTGCTCGACCGGCTCTACACGAACATGATGAGCACCCTCAAAGTCGGCATGATCCGCTACGGCGTCATGTGCCGACTCGACGGCATGATCTTCGACGACGGCACCGTCATCCGCCTCGCCCAGGACCGTTTCCTGGTCACCACCACGACCGGCAACGCGGCCGCCGTCCTGGACTGGATGGAGGAGTGGCTGCAGACCGAGTGGCCCGAACTGCGCGTCCACTGCACCTCCGTGACCGAGCAGTGGGCCACCGTCGCCCTCGTCGGCCCCCGCTCCCGCGACGTACTGGGCGCCCTCGCACCGGACCTCGCCGTGGACAACGACAGCTTCCCGTTCATGGCATGGCGCGAGTCGGCCGTCGCCGGAATCCCGGCCCGTGTCTGCCGGATCAGCTTCTCCGGCGAACTGGCCTACGAGATCAACGTGTCGCCGTGGGAAGCCCGCGCGCTGTGGGAGGCGCTCTACGAGGCGGGGAGCCCGTTCGGCATCACCCCGTACGGCACCGAGACCATGCACGTCCTGCGCGCCGAGAAGGGCTATCCGATCATCGGCCAGGACACCGACGGCACCGTCACCCCGCAGGACCTCGGGATGAGCTGGGCGGTGTCCAAGAAGAAGCCCGATTTCGTCGGCAAGCGATCCCACGCACGCGCCGACACCACGCGTGGCGACCGCAAGCACCTCGTCGGCCTGCTCCCGGAAGACCCGGACTCGTTCCTCCCCGAGGGCACCCACCTGGTCGCCGACAGCGTGCTACCCGAGCCACCGGTGCCGATGCTCGGTCATGTCACATCGAGCTACCACAGCGCGGCGCTCGGCCGGACGTTCGCACTCGCCTTGATCAAGGGCGGCCGGGACCGCATCGGCGAGCGGCTGTTTGCACCTGTGGGCGACCGTCTGGTCCCAGTGACCGTCGCAAGTCCCGTCCTCTACGACCCCGAGGGAGCCCGCCGCGATGGCTGACACCGCTACCCGCCACAGCCCCCTGGCGCACGCCGCCGGCCGCTTCGCCGCGGCCACCCGCGCCTCGGGCGGCGACGTGCGCCTGGCCGAACTGCCTTTCCTCGCCCAGGTCAACGTCCGGCTCGACCCCAAGGGGCCGGCTGCCGACGCCGTCGGGCTTGCCCTAGGTCTCCAACTGCCCCTCGAACCCAACACCGTCGTACACGCCGGTGACCGCTCTGCCCTCTGGCTCGGCCCCGACGAATGGCTCGTCGTCGGCCCGCCCGGCAGTCAGGCGGGCCTGGAGCACCAGATCCGGGCTGCTGCCGGCGACGAGCCGGCAGCGGTCACGGACGTCTCGGCCCAGCGCACCACCCTGCTCGTCGCGGGCCCTCGCGCCCGCGACCTGCTGGCCCACGGCTGCCCGCTGGACCTGCACCCGCGTTCCTTCGGGCCTGGCCGCTGTGCCCAGACCACCCTGGCCCGCGCGCAGGTCGTGCTGGTTGCACGCGACGAGGCCCGGGCCGGGTTCTGGCTGCTGGTCCGTTCGTCCTTCGCCGGGTATATGGCGGACTGGCTGTTGGATGCCGCGTCGGAGTACGTCTGAGTCTGACGGACGGGCACGGCGCCACGGATGGCCCAGTCGGATCAGGCTTCCCGCCGGACTTGGGCAGTGTCGGAACCAAGCGTGTCCGCACAGGTAGACGGCTACACCCCACGCAACAAAAAGCGCGCCCGGAACCGTCGCGTGA
The DNA here is from genome assembly GCF_030817355.1 of Streptomyces sp. V1I1. NCBI lineage: Bacteria > Bacillati > Actinomycetota > Actinomycetes > Kitasatosporales > Streptomycetaceae > Streptomyces > Streptomyces sp. V1I1. The sequence continues at coordinate 7,435,625 of NZ_JAUSZH010000001.1, forward strand.
TCCAAAGGGTGAGCCGCCGACTTCTTCACTCCCGCAGCGAACGTGACCACGCCCAGAAGCAGAGGGATGTGGGCGTAGTTGTACGCTTTGACGGCCGCGACCGCACGCTGGGTGTCACGCCTAGGTCTTACGACCCTGGAGCTGATGGCGCCGGTCGCCGGTCTGCAGGTCCGGCAGTCGGCCCGGTCGCGTCGGTGGCGCGGGGGAGGGCGCCCATGAACCGGCGGACACCTCGTCGGAGTTGAGCACGGCCTCGCCGTACAGATCCTGCAGCCAATTGGCCTGGTAAATGGTGTCGAGGTAGCGATCGCCCAGGTCCGGGGCGATGGCCACCGCGGTGATTTCACGCGCGTCATGCTGCGTCAGCCAGCCCATCGCGCCGCTGACCACCGTGCCGGTGGAGCCGCCGAACAGGAATCCGTGCCTGGCCAGACGATGGCACGTACGGATGGTGTCCGCCTCCTCGACGCGTATCACCTCGTCCACATAGGACTCGTCGAGCAGCGGCGGACGGATGCTCATGCCCAGGCCGGGAATCATCCGGCGGCCTGGCGCACCACCGAAGGCCACCGAACCGACGCTGTCCAGTGCGATGATCCGCACCGGCCGGTGCCACTCACGGAAGTAGCGCGCGCAGCCCATCAGGGTCCCGGTAGTGCCGGCTCCGATGAACAGCACGTCCAGCCCCGGGAACTGGCGGGCGATCTCCGGCCCTGTCTTGCCGTAGTGCGCCTTCCAGTTGCTCGGATTGGTGTACTGGCTGAGCCACACGTAGCGGTCGTCGGAGGCGCACAGTGCGCGGACGTAGTCGAGCCGCGCGCCCAGGAAGCCGCCGTAGGCCTCCTGTCCGGCGACGATGTGCACCTGGCTGCCCAACGCCTCCATCATCAACCGGGTCGACAGGTTGCAGCGGGAGTCCGTCACGCACAGGAAGCGGTAGCCCTTGCTCGCCGCGATCATGCTCAGCGCCACGCCGAGGTTTCCGGACGAGGACTCGACCAGGATCGAATCCGGCGTCAGGACTCCATCCCGCTCAGCGGTCTCCACCATCTCGGTCGCGGCCTTCAGCTTGATGGAGCCGGCGAAGTTGAAGCCCTCACACTTCAGGAATAGCGAGTGCCCGAAGATCGACCGAAGGTCGACATAGAGCTCTTCTTCATTGAAGGCGTAAGGAACAGATATGACGGGCACGATGGTCTCCTCACCTGCAGCAGAGCATGGGGGAGCCCTGCGTCAGCGGCCGCGGTCCAGTACGCCCTGATCTGCGGCGACTTGACCGGCGATCTCTCCTGGGATTACTCCTGCATAGGCCTCCTGGGCTCTCGGCCGGCTCATCCGTACCGGCTCAGTTCGTGGAAGAAGTCGTCGACTACGTGCAACTCTCCGGAGCGGACCACCTCGTCGTAGACGTACTTGCCGACGGCGAGGTCGAGCACCCCGAGGCCGAAGGGCGAGAACACCACCGGCCGGTCTGCCGGCAGCGTCACCCGCCCGGCCATCACGTCGTCCAACGTGCCGTGCAGGAACTCCCGGTTGCCCGTGAGCTGCTCGGCCAGATGCGGCGACGTGTTGGCCTTCAGACAGTGCTCGACGTCATCGACGATGTTGGTCGAGGCGAGCACGATCTCCGGCGCGAGGTCGCGCAGCGACAGGTGCAGCACCAGCGGATTGTGTGCGAACGTCGACACGTCCCTGACGTGCGGCTCACCGGCGACGGTGGCGAAGATCACCAGGTCGCTGAGGCGGATCAACTTCTCGGCGCTGTCGTGCACGGTGATCCGACCGGCGGTGCCCGACTGCTCCAGGTAGCACCGGAAGCCGGACGCGCTGTCGGCGGACAGGTCGTGCACGCCGATCTCGTCGAACGACCAGCCGGTGCCGGCCAGGAAGGTGTGGACGTAGCGGGCGATCAGGCCCGTCCCGATGAACCCGACGCGCGTCGGCCGCGGCCGGCCGTGGCTGAGGCATTCGGCCGCCGACGCCGCCGAAGCGGCCGTCCTGCTGGCGCTGATGATCGAGCTTTCCAGACAGGCGAACGGGTAGCCGGTGTCATGGTCGTTGAGGATCAGCACGGCCGAGGCCCGCGGGATGCCTGCCGTCACGTTCTCCGGGAAGCTGGAGATCCACTTCAGGCCGTCCACCCGCACCTCCCCGCCGATCGAGGCGGGCAACGCGATGATCCGGGAGGAGGGGCGGTCGGGGAAACGCAGGAAGTAGGACGGCGGGTTCACCGAATGACCGGCGCTGTGCAGCCGGTAGGTGGCCTCGACCAACTCCACGATCTCCTTCTCGCGCCCCTGCAGCACGCGCTGAACCTGGGCACCGGAGATCACCGCGAACGGTGGCACAGTGATCGGCTCGGACATTGCGGACTCCGTGGCGGTGGGACGGATGGGGGTCATCCTGCGGTCACCTCGACGGTCGGCGAGCAGTCGGCCAGGCGCACCGCGTCGGCCATCGCGACGAGCACTTCGCGCGGTCCCTCGAAGGGCTCCCTGCTGTGCGAGGTGCGGACGTTGTCGACGAGCATCAGGTCGCCGGCCTGCCACGGCTCGCGTGCGGTGTTGTCCTCGTAGACCTGGTTGAGCAGCTGCACGACGTCCTCGCCGATCGGGTCGCCTTCGCCGAAGCGGGTATTGAACGGCAGTCCGTCGGCGCCGTAGACGTCCACCAGGTACTCGCGCACCTCGGGGGCTATCGTCCACTCGTTGAGGAACGCGATCTGGTTGAACCAGCAGCGCCGGCCGGTGACCGGGTGTCGCACCACGGCGCTGCGGCGCTGCCTGGTGCGCAGTCCACCGTCGGGCTGCCACTCGAACTCGATCGCGTTGGCACGGCAGTAGCTCTCGACGGCGCCCCGGTCCTCGGTGCCGAACGCCTCGGCCACGGACGCCCCGATCTCGTCGTTGTAGCTGCGGGTGAGCAGCCAGCCCTCCCGCTCGAACCGCTGGGTCAACTCGGTGGGCAGTGCGTCGAGCACGGTCTGTGAGTCGGCCACCGCGGTAGCCCCGCCCTCGGTGGGCGCACTGAGGCACGCGAACAGCATCAGGCCGGGGAACTCGAGCCGGTAGCTCAGTTCGTGGTGCATGCACATCGGCTGGTTCGGCGGCCACTGCGATGAGGAGTACACGCCGTCGGCGTAGGCCCGCCGAGGCGCGAAGGCCTCCTTCTCGGTCATCAGCCCGGTGGTCAGCCTCGAGAAGACGGCACCGGTCTCGGCCGCGTCGCGCAGCCCGAGGCCGCGCGCCAGGACCGAACCGTGCTCGGCGACGACGGCGCGCAGCGCGTCCCGGTGCTCGGCCGCCCAGCTCAGCGCGTCGCCGGTGGTCTCGACCCGCAGCATCGGAGGTTTGCCGGGTTGCAGCTCCAGGTCGAGCAGTGACGCCTGGGATGAGGACGACATCTCGTTTTCCTTTCGGTCGCGGCTCAGGAAGAAGTCAGCAATTCGGCGGCGCGCAGCACGGCCTTGGCCGCCTCGGTCGGACGGGTGCGCAGGAAGTAGTGGCCGCCGTCGGCGAGTTCGTGCAGGTCGACGCGCTCGGCCAGGAGCTGCCAGTCGCGGTGGCGGCGTGGGAACTCGGCCGTGTGCGGGTCGTCGGTGGCAACGACCACGGTGACCGGCGCGGACAGCTTCACCGTCGGCGGGGCGTCCAGGGTGTCGGCGAAATAACGGTGTGCGGCGACGCAGTCGTGCCGGTAGGCGGCACCGATATGCTCGGCGTGCTGCGCATCCAGCTCACCGAGCTCGGTGTAGCCGCTGTCCGCGCCCAGCCCCGCGGCGATCTCGGCGTTGCTCCGCCCGGTCAGCTCGGTGATGGCGGCGCGCCGGTCGGTGGCGTCACCGAGCAACTGCGCGCCAAGGAACACCCGCTGGACGTCCACCCCGCGCTCTTGCAACTGCCTGGCTGTCTCCACAGCCAACGCGGCGCCCGAGGAGTGGCCCCACAGCAGGACCCTGGTCAGGCCACGCCGGGTGATCTCGGCGATGACCTGTTCGACCACCTGTGCGATCGGCGCGAACGGCTCGCTCTCGGCGGCCACGTCGTGACCGGGCAGCTCGACGGCGTAGACCGCCAGGCCATCGGCCGGCAGTGCCCTGGCCATCGGCTGGAAGTTCACCGCGTTGCCGCCGGCGTAGGGGAAGCACACCAGGGCAGCGGCCTGCGCGCGGTCCGATTCCGACAGTGGCTGCAGCAGCCCGGAGCGCCGCTCGGACCTGCCGTCGACCAGCTCGGCCAGATCAGCGAGGATCGGGTGACGGGTGACGTCCTTGAGGGTCACCGCACGGTCCAGGGTAATCGCCAGCTTCACTGCCGACAGCGACGTGCCGCCCCGGTCGAAGAAGTGGTCCCGCCGTCCGATCTGGTTCTCCGGAATGCCAAGTACCTTCGCCCATGCGACCGCCAGCCGCTCTTCGGTGGGCGTACTCGGCGCGCGGTAGTCGTCCTCGACGACGTCGAGCTCTCCGGCGAGCGCCACCAGCGTCTTCTTGTCGATCTTGCTGTTGGCCGTCAGCGGCAGACTTTCCCGCCAGTGGAAGGCAGACGGGACCATGTACTCGGGCAGTGAAGCACCGAGCCGGTGCAACAGGACGTCGGCCTCGAGTGGCTGCCGGCCGGAGTAGAAGGCCACCAGGTGCTTGCTCTGGTCGGCGCGTTCGGCCACCACCACCGCGCCGTCGCGGACGCCGGGTATCCGCAGCAGGGTGTTCTCGATCTCGCCGATCTCGATCCGGAACCCGCGGATCTTGACCTGGGTATCGCGGCGGCCGAGGAACTCCAGCTTGCCTTCAGGCTGCCAGCGGCCGTAGTCGCCGCCGAGGTAGAGCCGCATGCCTTCGCGGTGCGGATCCGCCAGGTAAGCCGCCTGGGTGCGTTCGGGGTCGTTGATGTAGCCGCGGCCGACACAGACCCCGGAGAAAGCGATCACACCCGGGGCACCCAGCGGCACCGGTGCGAGGTGTTCGTCGACGACGTAGACATGCACATTGTTGACCGCGCGGCCGAGCAGGATTCGGTCCGGCACCCGGTCCATGACCTCGTGGTTGGTGTCGTCCGAGGTCTCGGTCAGCCCGTAAGCGTTGACCAGCTTGATCTCCGGCTCGGCCGCGAACCAGCGCTCGGCGAGCTCCTTCTTCAGCGCCTCACCGGTCACCGACACGTACCGCAGGTCCGGCAGCTCGCGGGGGTGCTGCTCCAGACAGGACACGACGACTTCCAGGTAGGAGGGTACGACCTGGAGCACCGCGACCCGGCCGTCAATGATCTTGTCGACGAACTGTTGGACGTCCAGGATCACTTCCTGCTCGACCAGCAGGGTCCGCCCACCGACCAGGAGCGCGGAAACCAGTTGCCACAGGGAGATGTCGAAGCACTGAGGTGCGGTCTGGGCGACCACCTGCCCCTCGCCGATCTCCAGGTCGTCGATCTTGGCGTAGAGGTGGTTGAGCATGCCCGCGTGCTCGCACATCGCACCCTTGGGCTCACCTGTGGAGCCGGAGGTGAAGTAGATGTAGGCGAGTTGGTCCGGCGCGACGCCGACGCCGAGATCATCGTCGGCATGGTCCTCTTCGTAGGCCGCCTCGACGAAGAGCCTCTGGACTCCGGGCAGGGAGTCGAGTGCCTGATCGAGGGTGGTGGTGCTGCCGGATTCGGTCAGCACCAGGGTGCATTCGGCACGGGAGAGCGTGGCCCTGATGCGTTCGGCCGGGAAGTGCGGCTCGATGGGCAGGTAGACGCCACCGGCCTTGAAGACAGCGAGGACGGCGGCCATCCAGTCCAGGTTGCGCTCGGTCACCACCGCGACGACACCTTCGCGGCGCAGCCCCCGCGCCAACAGGGCTCGCCCCAGCCGGTTGGCACGGCTGTTGAGCTCCCCATAGGTCCACTGCCGGTCGCCGTGCACGGCTGCGACGGCGTCCGGGTGTGCCCTCGCCCGCTGCTCGAACAGTTCGTGGAACCGGCGGTCCGGCAGGTCCCGGCGCGGTCCGGCGAACCCTTCGAGCTGGAACTGGAGTTCCTCGGCGGAGAGCAGGCTCTGCCGCCCGTGCTCGGCATCCAGATCGGCGGCGATCAGTGCGAGTGCGGTGAGGTGATAGCCGGCGATCCTGGCGGCACAGTCCGCGTCGAGCACGTCGGTCCGATACCGCAACCGCAGCAGGAGTTGGCCCGCGTGCTGCGCGAACCCCACCCACAGCGCCGTGCCTTCGGCGAGATCGCCGCCGACGTCGGCCGGATCGAACACGGTCTCGAGCGACGGTTCGGTCAGGCCCAGCTCTGCCTTAAGACCATCGACCGCAAAGCCCTTGTGCGACAGCAGTTCTGACTCGACTTGATGGGTGTTCAGCAGCAGCGTCCGCCACGAGTCGGGTTCGGTCGTCAGCCGGCAGGGCAACGGTTGGCCGCCCTCCACGGCGACGTAGCCGGTCACGACCTCGTGCTCGCCGGACAGCGCAGCGAGCACCTTGGCATGCGCGGCCAGCAGCACCGAGTTGAGCGGAACCGCCAGGTCCTCCGCCAGTCGGCACAACGCTCCCACGACGTCGCCCGGGATCGTCGCCTCGTGCTCGTCAACGCCCGTCAGCGGATTGAGCGTCCATCGCGGAATCGTGGTGAATCCACCGGCGACGAGCACGCCGCGCCAGAACTCCCGCTCGGCTTCCACTTGCGCTCCCATCGTCATCCCCCTCCCCTCACGGTCGCCACGGTGTTGGGGGCCGCCGAACAGGGCGGCGCCGCAGTCGTCGTCGGCTGATAGTGATCCCGCATCTCCGCGGCTGGGTTTCCTCCCCACCGTGCGTGCTGGGGGATCTCCTCGCCTTTCATGAGGAAGGAGTCGGCGGCGAGCACTGCGCCGTCGCCTATGGTCACGCCGTAGTGGATGTGGGCACCGACACTGAGGGTGCAGCCGGCACCGATCGTGTTGTGGTCGGACTTGAAGGTGCCGTCCTCCTGCGAGTGGCACTGGATTTTGCTTCCCGCGTTGAGCGTGCAGTCGTCCCCGATGGTGACGAGCGTCCGTTCCGTCAACATGCAGCCGTCGTCGAAGAGCCGGCAGCCGAGCCGAACACCCAGCAGGCGCCAGATCACGTTCTTGAAGGGGGTGCCATTGAAGACATTGAAGTACTCGACAGGCACCTTCCAGAGACGCTCGTGCAACCAGAAGTTCGCGTCATAGATGGAGCACAACTGCGGTCGCAGCGCGCGGAATGCCGTGATGCCACGCTCCACCAGTACGAAGTAGACAGCGGTGAACCCAAGGACGAGCGCCAGGGACGCAGCGATCACTACCTGCCCGAAAGCACCGTAATAATCGACGGTCGCAAGGCCGAGCAGCGTGAGAACGAAGAAGTGCAGCCAGCGCACGAACAGGAACAAGCCCATCGTGCGGATGTTGTAGCGGTTCTTTTCCGCGAGGTTGCGGCGCAACTCGTCCCCGGTCCGGAGATGGTCGAACCGGCTGTCGCGCTCCACCGACCGGGGAATCTCGAAGCACGGCGAGCCGAGCAGGCCCACTCCCTCGCGGACCTCGCCGTCGAGCGGAATCATCACCTTCGTTGCGAGGAGGCAGTTGTCGCCCGTCCTGCCCCCTGAGGGATAGGCGATGTTGTTCCCCAGGAAGTTATGCGGCCCGATCGACGCTCGGGACACGAGGAAGGATGTGCTCGAGAAGTCGGCATTGATGATGGAGAGCCCGTCGGCGATCATCGTTCCGCTGCCGACAGAGCTCAGGTACGGCGTCTCGTGCTGCACTTCCGTGCCGAAGTTCGACCCGGTCTGCTCGACATGAGACAAGTCGTATCCGAGGCCGCGCAAATAGTGAACGATGTAGGAGCTGTCACCGAAGAGCCATTTGTAGAACTTTATGTTCGTCATGCGCGCGATCGCCCGGTGCGCGGAGTAATGGAAGCCGTACAGCGGATAGACCTTGTCCGGCTTGATGAATAGGTTCAACAGGCGCGGAATGGTGAGCAATGCGGCGAAACCCACGACGGCGAAGCCGAAGAAGAGCACGAGGGAAAGGACCAGCGCGTCGATGAAGAGCTCCGGCGACGTGATCCCCACCGTGCCCGTGCCCAGTACGTTGCTCAGCGCCGGGACCTCGGTCAGCAGCATGTACGCGCCCCCGACGGTCAGCGGCACGTACAGGAAGATCACCTGGAGCAGGGTGAGGAGGCCGTAGCCGGCCCGGCGCAGCGTGCCGCAGCGCGCCGGCGCGACCCTCACGTAGTCGAGTTCCGTGCGCTGTGCCGGGGATCCGTGCCACCGCTGGCCGTCCGGGACCACCTGGCCGCTTTGAAGCGCGGAGGTGTGGCCGAGCTGCGCCCTGTCGCCCATCGACGTGTCGATGTCGAGCACGGTCTTCTCGCCGATGAACACGTCCCGGCCGAGGGTGACGGGGCCGGTCTGAATGCGCCCACTGTGCGCCCGGTAGCAGAGGAAGAACGCTTCCTTACGGATCACGGTGCCGGCGCCGATCGTGAGCAGGTCGGTGCAGACCGGAATGGTGCGGGAATGGATGGTGACACCCTTCCCGATCCGCGCGCCGAGGGCCCGCAGGTACAGCACGTACAGCGGATTGCCGACGAACAAGATCATCGGGTTGGCGTGGACCAGCGCCTTGACTGTCCAGAAGCGCAGATATGTCAGACCCCAGACTGGGAACTCGCGGGGTTCCCAGCGGCCGATGAGGATCCATTTGGCCACGATCGGGAACGTGCACAGGCCAACGAAGCCGGCGCCGCCGAAGAGGACCGACCGCAGGTAGATGTCGCTCAAACCTGAGCCGGCGGAGACCCACTCGTAGCCCCGGGCGGTGACATTTCCGGCGAGGAAGCAATACCCGAGGAAAATCAGGAACTGAAGCGTTCCGCATAGGACGTACTGCAGCGTGCTGGCCGGTGTCACCACCTTGGTCGACGCCGGGACCGACGACTCGGCAGGGGTGGGTGCTGTGTCCGCGAGCGCCGCCACCAGGCTTCGGATTGTTGGGTTTTGGTAGACGTCCTTCATCGACACCGATGGCAGGTCCGCCTGCTTCCTCACCCGTGCACAGAAATGGGCCAGCACCAACGAATTGGCGCCGAGGTCATCGAAATAGTGGCTGTCGACCGACACCCGCTCGACGCCCACGACGTCGGCCAGCACCTCGGCCAGCATATCCTCGAGGTTTTTCTCGACGCCGGTCTTCGGGCCGGTGTACCTGCGCTTGGTGATAGCAGATTCATCCGGCCCGGGCGTCAAAACCTCGACAGATTCATCTTCCATGTCAGCCCCTTGAAGAAATTTCTCCTTGAGGAAATTTCGAACACGATGGGCCAATGCGGCCGGCATCCGGAGCCCTCGCGCTCCCTCGATGGCGGGAGCGAGCAATCCGGAAGCCACGAGCTCGTGAGCTCTCATCCGGTCACAAAACCGTCACCTGTAGTCTTCACCGTCCATCGTCGGGTTGCCACTCGAACTCGATTGGGTACCCGCTACCAAGACCTGTGGAGCGAAATAGATTTTCGGTCACTGGGCGCCGAACTGGGCCGATTACCGGTCAAGCACCTCTGAGTACAGAGAGTTGAGGGACGGTCAGGCTCGATGTACCCCTGTCGGCATCCCGCAACGGAAAGAATCGGCCGGCGGGTCACACCGCCATGGGCCGGTCCGTCGGGGCGATCGGGGCCGGGAGCACGGTGGAGCCGGTGAGATAGAGGTCGGTGGCCGCCGCTGCGGCCCGTCCCTCCGCGATGGCCCACACCACCAGCGATTGGCCGCGTCCCGAGTCGCCCGCGACGAACACGCCCTCCGCCTTGACGCGATCTGTCTGCTTCGCCTGCGCTGCTACGGCCGCGAAGCCGGCGTCCCGCGCGAAGTTTCCCCGCCCATCCAGCGTAAGCCCGAGCTGCTCCATCACGCCGCTGCCCCGCTCGGGACCGGAGAAGCCGAGGGCGAGCAGCACCAGCTCGGCCGGGATCATCCGCTCGGTGCCCTGCCGCGGCCTTCTGGCCTCAGGCTCCACTTCCGTCAGGTGCACCGCGCGCACGTGGCCGGCCCGGTTCCCCTCGAAGCGGAAGGTGGCGCAGGAGAAGAGCCTCGGATCCGTACCCTCCCGCCCCCGGGCCTCTTCATGGGCATGGGAGATCCGGTAGACCTTCGGATGGACGGTGGGCCAGGGCTCGCTGTCCGGCCGGGCGCCACCCGGCTCGGGGTTTATGTCCAGCTGCACCACGGAGGCCGCGCCCTGGCGCAGCACGGTGCCCAGGCAGTCCGATCCCGTGTCCCCGCCGCCGATGATCACCACGTGCTTGCCCTCGGCGGTGACGGGGGGCGCTGCATAGTCGCCCTCCGTGACCCGGTTGGCGAGGGTCAGGTAGTCCATTGCCTGATGGATGCCGCACAGCTCGCGGCCGGGTACGGAGATTTCCCGCCGCTCCGTGGCCCCGACAGCTACGACCACCGCGTCGTGGCGCCTCCTGAGCTCGGTGGCGTCCAGATCGCTGCCGACCTTCACACCGGTGCGGAACTTCGTGCCCTCTGCACGCATCTGCTCGATACGGCGGTCCAGGTGCCGCTTCTCCATCTTGAACTCGGGGATGCCGTAGCGCAGCAGCCCGCCGATGCGGTCGGCGCGCTCGTAGACGGCGACGGTGTGGCCGATTCGGGTGAGCTGTTGCGCCGCCGCCAGTCCCGCGGGTCCGGAGCCGATGACAGCGACCGTCTTCCCGCTCAGCCGCTGCGGCGGCTGCGGTGGCGCGTACCCGCGCTCCCAGATCTGGTCGGCGATGGCCTGCTCGACGTTCTTGATCGTGACTGGATCGGCATTGATGGCCAGTACACAGGCATCCTCACACGGCGCCGGGCAGAGTCGCCCGGTGAACTCAGGGAAGTTGTTGGTCGCGTGCAGCCGCTCGGCCGCGGCCCGCCAGTCGCCCCGCGCCGCGTACGCGTTCCACTCGGGGATGAGATTCCCCAGCGGGCAGCCGCTGTGGCAGAACGGTATGCCGCAGTCCATGCAGCGCCCTGCCTGCTCGGAGACGAGCGGCAGCAGCGTCTGTCCTGTGTGGACCTCGTTCCAGTCGCTCAGGCGTTCCTCGACGGGGCGCGCCACACTGGGCCGACGGGGGGTCTTGAGGAAGCCGTGGGGGTCGGTCATGCGCCGCCTCCGTCGCCATCCGCGGTGCATTACGGCGTTCTGGACAGGATACGCCCACTTTGTTGCGTTTTGACCTGAGTGGGTTTGGGTCGGTTGTCTGCTGCGCCGGTGCGCGGCCTGGAGCGGCAGGCGTTCATTCCTTGTCGGATCTGCCAGGGTGGTCGGACAGCGCTGCGAGCAGCGTTTCGGCCTGCCCGACGGCGCCCGGGGCGTCGGTGCTCGCCGGCCCCTGTTCCGGCGGCAGTCGACGCCGCGACATCGGAGTTCCGTGGCCGCGGTCAGCCCGACGGGGCCGGCGCCCACGATCAGTACATCGGTGTGCACCACTGGTATCTCCCACCGAGAGGCCCCCTGTGCGGACCGCCCCGAGCCCATGCTCCCGGCTTCTGCGCCAGGTTGTATCGCGTGCTGAAGTCGTCTGCGGCTGCCACATCGCTCATGTCGCGCGGCATCCGCGCCACCCGTCTGACGGCACCTGGGTGAGCGACTTCGCCGCAGTGGGGTACTCCTTGTCCTGGGAGACGGGAGAAGTCATGCGTACCGAACTGTGGGTGGTGGTGGCGGTCGCCGCTGCCCTGATCGTCACCACCGTGGTGCTGGCCGGCATGCTCCTGGTCAGACTCGTGAGGGCACGGCGGCTGCTGCGGGACGCGGGAATTCCCGTCGAGAACAAGATGATCTTCTGGGGTGCCCTGATCTACCTGGCGAGTCCGGTTGACCTGCTGCCCGACCCGGTCCTCCTGGACGACATCGGCTTTCTGCTGCTCGCGGTGCGTTCGCTCCAGTCCGCGGCGGACAGTGCGGGCGTCGCCCGCAGACGCTGACGACCCTTGGCCGATCTGTTCAGCCTCTGCCCGCCGTCCGCCGCGGTGGTGGTCCCACGCAACAGCGGGATGACTACGCATAGTTGACTGGTCCGCGAACTGCCGCGCCAGCGGCTGTTCCACTGTTCCCTGGGGCCGGGTGAACCTCCCGGCCGCCACAGAAAGAGGAGAATTCGATCTTGGAGTCCTTAGGGGCACGCCCGACCCGCCGCGCGATACTGGCCATAGGTGCCGGGACGACACTGGCCGCCGTCATGTCCACCGGCGGGAGGGCATACGCTTCAGCGCCCGGCGGAGACGAGATCTCCAGGCAGCTGAGGGAGCTTGAGCAGGAGCATTCCGTTCGCCTGGGTGTGTTCGCCCGCAACACGGCCACGGGAAGAAGAGTGCTGTACCGCCCGGACGAACGCTTCCCCATCTGCTCGGTGTTCAAGACGCTCGCCACCGCAGCCGTCCTGCGGGACCTCGACCACAACGGTGAGTTCCTGGCCAGGCGCATCCGGTACACCGAAAAGGACGTCACGGACTCGGGATACGCCCCGATCACGGGTACTCCCGAGCATCTCGCGGGCGGCATGACCGTCGCGGAACTGTGCGCCGCCACCATCTGCTACAGCGACAACGCCGCAGGAAACCTCCTGCTCCGCGAGCTGGGAGGCCCGACCGCCATCACCCGTTTCTGCCGCTCGATCGGGGACGGTACAACCCGGCTCGACCGGTGGGAGCCGGAGCTGAACTCGGCGGAACCGTGGCGCGTGACTGACACCACCAGCCCCCGTGCCATCGGACAGACCTATGCGCGCCTCACTCTCGGCGACGCGCTCACACACCACGACCGGGAACGGCTGACCGGGTGGCTGCTGGCCAACACGACCAGCGGCGAGCGCTTCCGGGCCGGACTTCCTGCGGACTGGACCCTCGCGGACAAGACCGGCGGGGGGAAGTACGGAACCAACAACGACGTGGGCATCACCTGGCCTCCCGACCGGCAACCGATCGTGATGGCCGTCCTCACGACCAAACACGAACCCGACGCGGCGGCGGACAACGCGCTCGTCGCCGAGGCCGCCGCACTTCTGGCGGCGGCACTCACCTGACCGGGCCACGCAACGAACAGGCAGTGGCCGTGCTCAAGAGGCGGCACAGGCTCATTGGAGTGTGGCCCGGTCGCCTTGACGGACGCGGTGGACGCGGGCGAGGACGAGAACCGTGTCGTCGGCCGGTGGGTCAGGCAGCAGGCTCGTGAGGATGCGGTCCGCCATCGCCTCCAACGGCCCCGACGCTCGGCCCAGTTCGGCGCGCAAAGCGTCCAGGCCGGTCTCGATGTCCCGGCTGCGTGCCTCGATGAGGCCGTCGGTGTACAGGGCGAGGATTGCGTTCTCCGGGAGTTCAATCTCGGTCGTGCCGAAGGGGTAGCCGCCGATGCCGAGAGGGACTCCCAGAACGTCGTCGATGGTCTCGACGCTGCCGTCCTGGTGGAGTACCAGGGGCGGGGGGTGGCCGGCGCTGGCGATCCGGGCGCGGCCGGTCGTCGGGTCGTACACGATGTAGAGGCACGTCGCCAGCTCGATGCCTGCCTCCTGGGCGCACTCGTCGAGCTCGGCGAGCAGGTCGTCCGGTTCGTGATCGTGCCTGGCCAGAGCCTTGGCGGTGATCCGGAGCCTGCCCATGGCGGCGGCGGCCGGCACCCCATGCCCCATCACGTCGCCCACCACCAGGACGACCCGGTCGCCGGGCAGGCTGATCACGTCGTACCAGTCGCCGCCGACTTCGGTGATGTGGCTGCCTGGTACATACCGGTGGGCAATCTGTACGTACGGGCTGGTCGCCAGTGCGCTGGGCAGCAGAGCGCGTTGGAGCGTGAGCGCGATGTCCTGTACTCGGCTGTACAGACGTGCGTTGTCCAGGCAGAGCGCGGCGCGCGAGGCGAGCTCACCGGCGAGGCTGAGATCCTCCTCGGTGAACGCCGGCCGGGCCGCGGACCGGCCGAACATCGCGAGTCCCTGAACGGTGCCCCTGGCGATGAGCGGGGCGACGAGGATGAAGGCCAGGCCGCTTTCGGCCAGCAGGCGTGCGCGCGCCTCGATGAGGACGGTGCGGGCCACAAAGTCCTCGTTCACCACGGCGGAGATCGGACGGCCCGTTCGCAGCATGTCGTGGATCACGGAGCCGGGCGGATAACTCACGCTCTCCACGCCGCTCACGAGCTCGTTGGCGGGAGGCGGCAGGATGGTCCCGGAGGCGATCCGGCGGGTGAACAGCGGCAGAGCCGGGTCGAATACCTCGGCCTCGTCCATCCACTCCACGACCTCTACGACAGCGCCGTCGGAGAAGTCCGGAACCGCTGTTTCGACCAGCTCCTGGGCCGTGAGGTTCATGTCCAGGGTGGTGCCGATCCGGGCAGCGGCCCGGTCCAGCAGAGCCAGCCGCTGACGGCCGGCCGTGGCTTCCAGCATGGCCTGCTCCCGGTCGGTCACGTCCACCAGCAGCCCGCCCACGCCGGGCGGCGTGCCGACCGCCTGGCTCAGGGGGAAGAAGCTCACCGATCGCACCTGGTCACGGTCCCGACGACCCCGTGTGCGCATACCCACCAGCGTTCCCACGACGGGCAGGCCTCCCGCGGCAACGGAGCGGAGCATGCGCTGGTACTCGCCGCCGTCGGACGTGATCATGATCTCGTCCATGGGCCGCCCGAGGTGCTCCTCGATGGGGAGCCCGTCCATGTCGGCGAGCGCCTGGTTGAGGTGGACGTACCGGAGGTCCTGGTCGAGCATGACCAGACCGATGGGGCAGGTCTCGAAGAGCGCGTCGAGGAAGGCCAGGTTGGTCTTGACCCGATCGAGCTCGTCGCTGCGGCTCGCCAAGCCCATGACCACCGAACTTTTCCCGGCACCGGTCATGGGAAAGACCCGGAAGCCGCAGTCGAAGACCGTGCCGTCACGATGCCGTGCCGCCAGCCGGCCACGCCAGTACCCCAGAGTCCGGCCCCGCTCCACCAAAAGGGTGCACGAATCGGAGGCGCCTTGGGGGGCGTCGGGGAAGAGAACGGCACCAGGCTTAGACAGGACCGCGGCGGAGTCGTACCCGAAAAGGTCGCGAGCGCCAGGCCCCCAGTAACAGACCAGGTTGTCGTCGTCGATACCGAAGACAGCCACAGGCACGTGCTCCAGCAGCGCCCCTGGCTCGGACCAGAACGGGCCATGAGCCTTCTCGCCCCCTGGCCGATCAGATGGCACGAGACGTCCCCTTCCACCGCCGCTCTCCTGTTCATTATGCGGAACCAAGGCAGTTCCGGTCGGTGGAGAGCTTGACGGGCGCCCCCATGGTCACGAGTAGTGTCCAGTCGCAAGCAGCAGGTCATCGATCATTGTCGAACATGAGCTCGATTGCGGGGCGCCCACCAAGCCCACTGTTCGGCCGGCGCCGCGAGATGGAACGCCGCGAGAGCGGCGGAGATGGAGAATGAGGCAGCCAGCGCGTGCCACACGGCCGCGGCGAGGACAGGGGCCCGGTGCGGCCAGGCACTGCGCAGCAAGATCCGCGGCGCGGCACAGCCGACGGCGACCGCATGGCCGAGCAGGGCCGGGGCCGCGTTCACGGTTCGGTCCGTCGGCCCACGTTTCGCAGGGCCTCGCGCAGGGCCGCAACCTCGTCGTCGGGCATCTTCTCTACGAACTGGACAAGAGCGGCCGACCGGTCCTCGCTCGCCCCGAGTGCGTCCTCCATCAGAGCCGCCGACTATGCCTCGCGGCTGCGTACTGGCGTGTACAACCAGGCCCGCCCCTGCTTGCCGCGCAGCAGCCAGCCCTTGTGGAACAGGATGTTGGTGACGGTCATCACGGTCGTGTACGCGAGGGGTCGCTGTTCATTGATGTCGTCGACGATTTCCCGCACCGTGGCGGGGCGGTTCCATCTCCAGAGGCGGTCCATAATCTCCGCCTCGAGTTCCCCCAGCCGACGCATGGCCCCGATTCCCTTTCCCTTCGCGCCTGTTGTACGTAAGGACATAGTAGGCGGGAGTGTGAACGCGGTCCGCGTGGCCTGTGTTTACGATGGGGGCGATGTCACGCAATGAGAAGCCCGGTGAGCCGCAACCACTGTTGCGGCTCACCGGGCTTCTCGTGTTCGGGCTGCTCATAGGGCTGCTTGGTATGCACGGCCTCGGGTCCGCACCGGCCGCGGCACATATGACGGGGCATGTGCGTACTGCTGAGCCCCAGCAGGTCGCCGCCGTCATGGACGCGCCGGACGAGTGCGGCCACGACGGTCACGGGCGTAGCGGGCACGCGGATCACGCCGATGCGACGTGTGCCTCAAGCGGCGTGGCCGGGTCTCCCGTGCTTCCCGCCCTCGCCCCGGCAGCGATCGGTCATGCCGAGGGTGCCGAGGGGCCGATCACCGCCACTGGTAGCGGTCCCGACGGAGGCAGGGCGCCTCCCTCTCTCTCAGAATTGCAACTCCTGCGGATTTAAGGGCAGGCCACGCGACGCCGCTATCTGTCCGTACTGGGCGCGGCGCCGCGATTCGCCATGCTCTTTCACAGACAAATCCCAGGAGTTTCCCGCATGAACGCGCACCACAAGCTGATCCGTCGTACCGCCCTCGTCGCCGCCACCGGAGTGGCTGCCCTGGTCTTGGCCGCCTGTGGCGGTGGCGGGCACGACATGGGGTCCATGAAGCCCGGCTCCTCGTCGTCCGCCACCACGGCACCGGCGAAGGCAGGGGACCACAGCGCGGCGGATGTCTCCTTTTCCATGGAGATGATCCAGCACCACCGCCAGGCGGTGGAGATGGCCGAACTGGCTGCCACGCGCGCCTCGTCCACCGAGACCAAGGACCTGGCCACGAAGATCAAGGGCGCCCAGGACCCCGAGATCAAGACCTTGTCCGGCTGGCTCACCTCGTGGGGCGAGGAGGTCCCCGCCGACATGACCGGCACGGGCCACGACATGTCGCCGTCCATGCCCGGCATGATGAGCACGGACGACATGGACGAGCTGAAGAAGGCGAAGGGCGCCGAGTTCGACAAGGCGTTCGCCGAGATGATGATCAAGCATCACGAGGGCGCCATCGAAATGGCCAAGACCGAGAAGGCGGAGGGCAAGTACGACCCCGCCAAGAATCTGGCCGACGATGTGATCAAGGCTCAGACGGCCGAGATCGAGCAGATGAACAAGATGCTCGGCAGGAGCTGATTCGCTGAAGCGGGGCGGCCGGCGGGGCAATCCGCCGGCCGCCCCGCGCCGTTTGGGCCGGGTACTACGGGGGCGCCCGAACTCGCATGGCGAGCCAGTATCAGGCCGTTCGGTCAGACTGTTACGGCCTCGCTCCGCACCTCAGGCACGGCCGCGTGCGAATTTCGCCGACCGGAGCCCGACCGGTCAGAGGCCCCCGACCGAGCCGCGTCCCGGTGCCGTGCGGCCAGAGGCCCGGCGCCGGGACGCGGTGGTGCTCAACTGCTCAACACTTACTGACCGGCGTCAGCCGCCCAGCCCGTCGGCGGCCTGCTTGATGTCCGCCGCGAAGGTGCTCACCTCGGTGTAGACGCCGGGCTTGCCCGGGCGCGCGCAGCCCTCGCCCCAGCTGACGATGCCGACCTGGATCCAGGCGCCCGCGTCGTCCTTGCGGAACATGGGGCCGCCGGAGTCGCCCTGGCAGGTGTCGACGCCGCCGGTGTCCAGAATCCCGGCGCAGAGCTCTTCGCCGGGGGTCAGCTGGTCGCCGTACGCCTTCTGACAGGTGGCGTCGTCGATGGACGGGACCTTGGCCTTGAGCAGATAGCGCTGCTGGCTGCCGCCTTCCTTGTCCGCGCCCCAGCCGGCGATGTCGAAGTCACCGGTGTTGAACTTGTCGTCGCCGGCGATCGGCAGGGTCGGCAGATCGATCGGCTTCTCGAGCTTGATCAGCGCCCAGTCCTTGCCCTTGCCGTTGTACCCGGGCGCCTGGAGGACCTCGGTGGACTTCACGCTTATCGCGTTGGAGTCCTCCAGGTCGACGACGCCCGCCGTCGCGGTGATGCCGGTGTTCGGGCCGCTGCCGTCGACGCAGTGGGCGGCGGTCAGAACGATGTCCTTGGCGTACAGCGCGCCGCCACAGCCCATGGACAGGCGGACCATGAACGCAAATTCACCCTGATCGGCCTTGGTCCCGCCGACGACCTTCGTGCCTACGTCACCGCGTGGGGTCGGTGTGGACGCGGCGTTGGCCGCGCCGGGCTGGAGGCTGAAGGCGGCGAGGGCGACGGCACCGATCGCGGTGGTCGTCCTGAGGTGCTTCAGGTAGCTCTTCAACGGACTTCCTCTCGTGGGGGGTACGCCTCAATGGCGAGCTCATGCCAACCCACGGAACCGGAAGTCGCCACCGAATGAAGTGCGTTGAAAAACGGCAGCACGCCGCAAGGCGTCCGAACCCAGTGGGGGATGAGTCCGCAAAGCGCCCTGCGATTATGTGGAACAAGCGGCCGGAGTGACAAGGGGGCGCAATCCCTCAACTCCCTTAGGACTCAGGCCCGTTGGGGCCATACCGGCCGATCCCAGCGCTAATGCCGCCTGCTGTTACACGAGTGATACGAAATCTCCGGAGAGCTGTGTCATTGGCGCAATCCGCGCTGAAGTCAGCGGTGCGAGTGCGGTAATCAGGCCGGTGGCGTCGGCAGCAGCGAGTTGCGGCTCCCGGCCGGCGCCGTCTTGCGATGCCGGCGTTGCGGGCGACCTGGCGCCGAGATCGCAATGTACGAGCCCGCCCGGCCAGTGCTCCCGCGTCAAGCCACCGGCAGAGTCCCCTGGCAGGTACCCGGTCAGCCGTTGTAGTCAGCGCCTCGAGCTCCGCGAGCGAGCAGCACGGTACTTGGCTCAGCGACCCGCGGCTGCGGAAGATGCGGACGGTGGCCTGGACGAGAATGGCGAGCTCTGGGTCGGTCTGGACATTCAGCGCGTCAATGAAGCGATAGACGCTGATGAATTCGGCGAACGGGGCGAAGATATTGCGGCCCTGTGCTTCGCCATGAGCCTGTACGGAAACTTTCCGATATCGCTCTGCTATGCGTGCGAGAACTTCTCGAAGGAGAACCTCGCCCTGATCGGGAAGGCGCTCTATCTCACGTGCAGCTATTCCGAGCCCAGCTGATCGTCAACAAGCCGCTGACCGAACAGCGACTGGGCCTGGCGGCTGCCGTTCCTGGCCGGCGCCTTGCTGATCGCCGTCGGCCTCGTCGTGCGGATGAAGTTGAGCGAATCGCCGGAGTTCGAGGCCGACACCGGAGCGCGGGTGCTGATCGTGGTGACCTTCCTCATCGCCATCGGCGTCATCCACGCCCCGCGGACGTACGGCGGGCGCTGCTCGCCAGCCGCGCGGCGAACGCCGCGTGGGACGAGGCCTTCGGCCGGGCCGAGCAGGAGCCCGTACGTCATCGAGGACTCACCCGCAGGGAGGCGGAGGATACCGCGCGAACGGCGGAACCCGCGCTGGGACCGGGTTGAGGAGGCTGGCGGGAGCGCGACACAGGCCCGGCCCCGACGCCGAAGGACACAGACTGAGCGGTCCGGGGGCGCGCGGACTGAGCGGTCCGGGGCGCGGCGCCGTCGTTCAACGACCAGCATGCTCAGGAGTGCAGGGTCGCCTCGCCCGTGACGTGGATGCCGGTGCGCTGGCCGGGGCGTACGGCAACGGGACCGGCGACTCGGATGTCCACCGGACTCGTCAGCCCGTCGACGTCGACGGTGACCATGGCGTCGTGGCCGTAGAAGCTCACCTCGGTCACGGTGCCCTGGACTGCCGTTGCGGTTTCGGTGAGTTGCAGTTGCTCGGGCCGCAGGAGAACGGTCCCGGTGCGGCTGTCCCCGGCGGTCGGTGCGAGGGGCAACCGGCCCAGCGCGGTGGTGGCTGTGCCGTTGGCGGCGGTTGCCGGCAGAAGTACGGCGTCGCCGACGAAACGGGCCACCCAGGGGTCGGCGGGGTGCTGGTAGACCTCCTGGGGCGTGTCGCACTGGGCGACCTTCCCGTTTCGTACGACCGCGACGAGGTCGGCCGTGGAGAGGGCTTCCTGTTGGTCGTGGGTGACCAGAACGGCGGTGGCGCCGGTGGCGTGCAGGGCGGCGCGGACATCTGCCCGGACTCCCGCGCGCAGGGAGCTGTCGAGGGCGTTGAACGGCTCATCGAGCAGGACCAGCGCGGGTTTTGGTGCCAGGGCTCGGGCCAGGGCGACGCGTTGCTGCTGACCGCCGGAGAGTTCATGGGGCATCCGGTTGCCGTATCCGCCCAGGCCGACGAGTTCGAGCATCTCTTCCGACCGGCTGCGGCGCTTGCCGCGATCGGTGCCGGTCAGGCCGAAGGCGACGTTGCGAGCGACGCTCAAGTGCGGGAAGAGCGCGCCTTCCTGCGGGACGATGCCGATGCTCCGGCTCTCCGGTGGCAGGTTCAGCCCTGGGGCGGTCAGGGTGCGTCCTGCGACCGTGATGGTGCCCGAGTCGGCGCGCAGGAAGCCGGCGATGATGCGGAGCAGGGTGGTCTTGCCGCAGCCGGACGGACCGAGCACGGCAGCGAGCGCGCCGCCGGGGACGGTGAGGTCCACCCCCTTGAGGACGGCCGCGTCCGGGCCGTAGGCCTTGGACACTCCGGTGATCTGCAGAGCGGTCATGTGCGGTGCCTCCCGAGGAGGTAGGAGGGGACGGCGGCCAGCAGGATCAGGATGGCGGCGTACGGGGCGGCGGCGGCGAACGATCCTGTTCCGGTCTCCGTCCACAGGCGGGTGGCGAGGGTGTCCATACCGGTGGGGCGCAGCAGCAGGGTGGCGGGCAGTTCCTTCATGCAGACCACGAAGGTCAGGGCGGCCCCGGCGGCGACGCCGGGTGCGGCCAGCGGCACGGTGATCTCACGCAGGACGCGCAGCGGGCTGCGGCCGAGTGAGCGTGCGACGTCCTCCAGGACAGGTGGGGCCTGGAGCACGGCGGTGCGGGTGGCGGCCACCGCCACGGGCAGGAAGAGCACGGCGTACGCGCAGACCAGCAACGGGAGTTCCTGGTAGAGCGGTTCGGCGTAGCGGACGGCGAAGAAGACCAGGGACAGCGCGACGGTGATGCCCGGCAGGGCGTGGCCCGCGTAGGCGGACTGTTCCAGCAGATGCGCGGTCCGGCCCCGGTGGCGGGCGGCGATCACCCCGACGGGCAGGGCGAGCAGCGTGGTGAGTGCGGCGCCCGCGGCGGCGATGCCGAGCGTCGTGGCCGCGATGTCGAGAAGTCCGGCCGGGTCCCAGGTCGCGGAGTTGCCGACGGCCAGCCAGTATCCGAGCGTGGCCAGCGGAGTGACCACGGCGACGGCCGTGACCGCCGCGCACCAGGCCAGCGCGGGCACCCGCCACCGGCCCAGCGGTGCGGGCACGGCGCGGCGTGCTGTGCCGGTACCGGTCCTGGCGTGCCCCGCGCGTCCCCGCGTACGCGCCTCAAGGGCGACCAGTGCCACTGTCATCACCACCAGCACGACGCTCAGCGCGGCGGCCGGGGTGCGGTCGAAACTTGACCGGTAGGACGTGTAGATGCCGCGGGTGAAGGTGTCGTAGCGCATCAGGGAGACCGCGCCGAAGTCGGACAGCACATACAGCGCGACCAGCACCGCGCCTCCCGCCGCCGCGGGGCGAATCTGGGGCAGCGTGACACGCAGGAAGGTCCGCAGCGGCCCGAGGCCGAGCGAGCGGGACACTTCTTCCTGTGCCGGATCGGTGCCGCGCAGCGCCGCAGTGACCGGCAGGTAGACGTACGGGAAGCTGACCAGCGTCAGCGCCAGCGCGGCTCCCGAGAAGCCCGCCAGTTCCGGGAAGGCGGAGAGCCAGGCGAAGGCCGCGACATAGCTCGGCACGGCCAGCGGCAGGGTGACCAGCACCGACCAGACGCGGGCGCCGGGCAGCGAGGTCCGCACGGTCAGCCAGGCCAGCGAGACACCCAGGAGCAGGCAGGCCGTCACAACGACGGCGGCGAGCCCGAGACTGCGGCCGAGCAGCTGGGCGGTGCGCTCATTGGCGACGACGTTCCAGGCGAAGCCGGGGCCGCGTTCCAGGGAGCGCACCGCGAGATAGCCGAGCGGCAGCAGCGCGAACAGCGCGGCGACAGTGGCCGGCACCAGCAGGACGGCCGGCGGTCGGCGCCCAGCACTCAGCCGCCCGGCCGGCGCGGGAGTGCCGGCCGGGCGGGCAGCGGGATCCGTCCGGACGACGGGATCCTTGGCGTGCATGACGGCTCAGACCATCCCGGCATCCTGCAGCATCTTCAGGGTCTCCTGAAGCGATTCGAGCTTGCCGAGGTCGATCTTGGGGGCGTCGAGGGAGTCCAGCGGCGGCAGGTCCTTGACCGTGCTGGTGACGCCGGCGGCCAGCGGGTATTCCTTGGTGTCCTCGGCGAAGTAGGTCTGCGCCTTCTTCGAGAGCAGGAAGTCGACGGCCTTCTGGGCCACGGGGGCCTGGTCGCTGCCCTTGAGGATGCCGACTCCGGCTGCGTTCACGAGGGCGCCAGGGTCGCCGCCCGGCAGGAAGTGGATCTTTGCGCCCACCTTGTCCTCGCCCTTCTCGGCGACCTGCTCGTACCAGTAGTAGTGGTTGACCAGGCCGAGGGAGACCTCGCCCTCCCCGACCGCGTCCAGCACCTTGAGGTTGTTCTCGTACACCTTCGGATCGTTGGCCTTCAGGCCCTTCAGCCAGGTGCGGGTGGCTTCGTCGCCCTCCAGGACGCGCATGCCCGTGACGAAGGCCTGGAAGGAGGCGTTGGTCGGGACGTATCCGATCTTGCCCTTCCACTCCGGCTTGGTCAGCTCGTGGACGCTGTCCGGCACTTTGGTGACCTTGCCAGGGTTGTACGCGAGGACGCGCACGCGCCCGGAGGTGCCCACCCAGTCGCCCGCGCCGCCGCGGAACGCCGCGTCGACCTGGTCCAGCGACGTCTGCGGCAGCTTCTGCAGACGGCCCTTCCTGGAGAGGGCTCCAAGGGCTCCGGCGTCCTGGGAGAAGAACAGCCCGGCCTTGGTCTTGTCGCCCTCCTCCAGGATCTGGGCAGCCAGCTCGGCGCTGTCGCCGTAGCGGACAGCGACCTTGGTGCCGACAGCCTTCTCCAGCTCGTCCAGCAGCGGTTTGACCAGCTTCTCGTTGCGGCCGGAGTAGATGACGAGCCCGGCGTCGTCTTCGTCGTTGCCGCAGCCCGCGAGCGCGGGCAGAAGCAGGGCTGCCGCGACGAGCGCGGTCAGACGTCGGACCAAGGGGCGTCGCATGAGAGAAGCCTTCCTGCGTGGCTCACTTCCGTCGCCGCACGTCGCGTCGTCAGGGAGCGAGCGGCGTAGCGGTGCCGCGGAGGAACCTTTGAACGCCCTATGAATAAGGTAAAGCTAACCTAATCGTCAAGGGTGACGTACACAACAGGTCCGCGGTGGGCGACCGGGCGGCGAAGCCGACCCTACCGGCGGCTGTTCTGTGGATCTTCAGTGGATCGGCCGTGACTGTGCTGTGACTATCAAATAAAGTAAGGCTTTCCTAAGATGCGCTCGTGATAGCGCCTTCCGGCCTGCTCCCAGGCACCAAGACCGTCCCGTTCGCCCGCAGTCTCGCGGCCCACGGCGACCGCACGGCGGTCATCACCGCCGACGGCGCGGTGTCCTACCGTGAGCTCGCCGCACGGGTGACCGAGACCGCACGCCGCCTCGGCCCGGAACGGCGCCTTGTCCTCCTCGTCGGCGCCAACACGGTCGACGCTCTTGTTGTCCACCTGGCGGCGCTGGCCGCGGGGCACCCCGTCCTGCTGGCGCCGGGCGACCATGCCGAAGCCGTGCAGTCGCTGACCGACGCCTACAACCCGGACGTCGTGGCACGCCCCGACGGCGGCGCATGGGTGCTCGACGAGCGACGCGCGGTCTCAGCGCACACCCTGCACCCGGACCTCGCGCTGCTGCTCAGCACCTCAGGCTCCACGGGATCACCCAAACTCGTCCGCCTGTCGCACGAGAACCTGCAGGCCAACGCGGAATCCATCGCGGAATACCTGGGCATCCGTGACAGCGACCGCGCGGCCACGACCCTGCCCATGCACTACTGCTACGGCCTCTCCGTCATCCACAGCCATCTGCTGCGCGGCGCCGGCCTGATCCTCACCGACCTGTCGGTCGCCGACGCCTCCTTCTGGGAGCTGTTCCGGACCGGCCGAGGTTCGACGCTGGCCGGGGTTCCCTACACCTTCGACCTGCTCGACCGGGTCGGCTTCGCCACGATGGAGCTGCCGCATCTGCGTTACGTCACCCAGGCGGGCGGGCGGCTGGCGCCCGACCGGGTTGCGCACTACGCGGCCCTGGGCCGGGCCGCAGGCTGGGACCTGTTCGTCATGTACGGCCAGACCGAGGCGACGGCCCGCATGGCGTACCTGCCACCGGACCTCGCTCACGCCCATCCCGAGGCGGCCGGTGTCGCGATCCCCGGCGGCTCCTTCCGGTTGCAGCCGCTGCCGGACTGGCCCGGCCAGGACACCGGCGAGCTGGTGTACGCGGGCCCCAACGTCATGCTCGGCTACGCCGAAAGCCCTGACGACCTCGGGCTGGGCCGGTCCATCGACGAGCTGCACACCGGTGACATCGCCCGGCGCACCCCCGACGGGCTCTACGAACTGCTCGGGCGGCGAAGCCGGTTCGTGAAGATCCTCGGCCTGCGGATCGATCCGCAACAGGTCGAGGCGATGCTCGAGAAGCACGGCATCACCTCCTGCTGCACCGGTGACGACGACGAGTTGGTAGTGGCCGTCTCGGGCGATCCGGACGCTGTCGACGCGGTGCGCGTGCGGCGGATGGTGACCGGCGAATGCGGCCTGCCGGCCCGCGCCGTGCGTGTCCGTGTCCTCGCCGAACTGCCCCGGCTCGCCACGGGAAAGGCCGACTACCGGGCCATACGCGAACTGACCCGGCCCGAGGCGTCCGCAGAGGCGGCGAAAACCGTACCGGCCCGGCGGACGACGCCCGCCGGACCCGTTGACCTGTGCCGGCTGTACGCGGAGATTCTCGACCGGGACCAGGTCACAGAGGACAGCAGCTTCGTCAGCCTGGGCGGCGACTCGCTGTCGCACGTCGAGATGTCACTGAACCTCGAGGAGGCGCTCGGCCATCTGCCCGACAACTGGCACACGCTCCCGATCCGTGAGCTCAGGAAGCCGTCGGGGCAGCCGGCCGAGGACCGGCCGAAAACCCGCCGCCGCACCCTGGAGACCGGGGTCGCCCTGCGCGCCGTCGCCATCGTGCTGATCGTCGGCTCGCACATCCATCTCTTCATGGTCAAGGGCGGCGCCCATGTGCTGCTGGGAGTCGCCGGGTACAACTTCGCCCGCTTCCACCTCACTTCGGCCGACCGCCGCGAGCGCCTGCGGAACCTCGGGCGGAGCATCACACGGATCGCCGCGCCGAGCGTGGCCTGGCTGGCGCTGATGCTGCTGGTCACCGACGACTATCGGCTCACCGACGTCCTGCTGCTCACCAGCCTCCTCGGACCGCACACCGGCTTCTGGTTCATCGAGGCCCTGGTCTACATCCTGGCGGCCGTCGCCGCCGTGCTCGCCGTACCGCTCGTGGACCGCACCGAGAGGCGCTTCCCCTTCGCCGTTCCCGCGGCCCTGATGACGCTCGGGCTGATCGGGCGCTACGACCTCTTCGGCCTCGACGCCCGCGGCCACATTCCGCTGGCGGTCACCGTCTTCTGGCTCTTCGCCATGGGGTGGGCCGCCGCGAAGGCGGTCACTGTGCGGCAGCGGCTGCTGGTGACGGTCGCAGCCATGGCGACAGTTCCGGGCTTCTTCGGGCAGCCGGCCCGCGAGGCGGTCATCATCGCCGGCCTC
This sequence comes from Streptomyces sp. V1I1, assembly GCF_030817355.1. Classification (NCBI taxonomy): domain Bacteria; kingdom Bacillati; phylum Actinomycetota; class Actinomycetes; order Kitasatosporales; family Streptomycetaceae; genus Streptomyces; species Streptomyces sp. V1I1. The sequence continues at coordinate 7,461,429 of NZ_JAUSZH010000001.1, forward strand.
GCACTCCTGGTGTGGGTGCGGAATCTGCCGAGTCTGGCCTCCGTCAACCGAGTGGCAGGCGTACTGGCCGGCAGCTCTCTCTACATCTACGTGACGCACTGGCAGGTCTTCCCGCGACTGGACGACCAGTTCGCGGTGGTGTCGATGATCGCCTCACTCCTCGTCGGCATCGCATACGCCGCCTTGGCGACCAGGGTGATGCGGTGGCGGCCGTTTTCACGAGAGCGGTGGATCAAGCTCCGTTCACGGCGGGGGAGCATGGGCTCGGTCCCGTGACCGTGAAGTGGGCGCGCAGGGCGGCGAGTACGGCATCCGGGCGCTCGGCGGGGGCGAGGTGGGAGGCGTGCGCGAGTTCGGTGAGTGTGGCGCCGGGGACGGCGTCGGTGATCTCCCGGGCATGAACGGGCGGGGTGGCAGGGTCGTCCCGGCCCGCGATCACCAGCGTAGGGGCGGTGATCGACGGCAGCACATCGCGCACGTCGTACGTGGCCACGGCATCGCAACAGGCTGCGTACGCCCCCGCGTCGGTGTGCCGAAGGTCGTCCAACAGGCCAGGCACCGTGAAGCCGGGAGTGAACCAGCGTGAGGCAGCCGTCCGGGCGATCGGGCCCGTGCCTTCGCGACGTACCAGCGCTGCCCGCTCGCGCCACGGCGCGGCGTCGCCGAAGTGCGCCGAGGAGCAGACCACGGCGAGTCGGTCGATCCGCTCGGGGTGGTGTGCGGCGAGCCACAGGCCGACGGCTCCGCCGAGTGAGACTCCGGCGTACGAGAAGCGGTCGACGCCCAGCGAGTCGGCGAGCCCGAGTACGAGTCCGGAGAGGTCGGCGACTGTCGCTCCGGGGCCGATCTGGTCCGCGGGGGAGCCGCCGTGGCCGGGCAGGTCCCACCGTACGACCCGGTGTCCGGTCGAGAGCTCGGGCGCGACGCCGTCCCACAGGGCCGTGGAGGTGCCGAGGGACGGGCCGAGCAGGAGCGGGGGAGCGGTGGCGGGGCCTTCGCAACGATGGTGCAGCAGCCTGTCGTTCATCGGCGTTCCAATGCGCGGTCGGTGAGGGTACCGGCGGATCCGGTGTAGCGGGCGGGGTCGGTGAGTTCGGCCGGCAGGAGCCCGACCAGGCCCGGGACTTCGCCGAGGACATCCGTGAGGCTTTCGCCTTTCGCACGGGCCCGTTCGGCGGCGGTGGCCAGGAGCCCCTTCGCGCGGGCCCGGCCCAGACGAGCGCCGAGGACCGCGGCCAGGCGCTCCGAGACGATCAACCCGTCGGTGAGATCGAGGTGTTCGCGCATCAGATCCGGATGGACCCGCAGGCCTTCGGTGAGTTCGGCGGCATCCCGGGCGGCGCCCCCGACGAGCCGCAGCAGGTCGCGCAGTGGCTCCCACTCGGCGTGCCAGGCGCCGGCCGGCCGCTCGTCCTCGGCCGCCATCGAGGCGTACAGCACGGAGGCGAGGGCGGGAGCCCGTCGCGCGGCCGCAGCGACGAGCGTGGCGCGTACCGGGTTGGCCTTGTGTGGCATTGCGGATGAGCCACCGCCGCGGCCCTCGCGCACCTCACCGATCTCGGTGCGGGAGAGGGTGAGCACATCGACGGCCGCCTTGCCCAGTGCCCCCGCCGTGAAAGCGAGGGCGCCCGCGAGGTCGGCGACCGGAGTGCGCAGGGTGTGCCAGGGCAGCGGCGGCTCCCTGAGCCCGGTCTCCTGCGCGTACGCGGCCACCAGTCGTGGTCCCACCACCTCGCCGGTGTCCGCCCAGGCGCTGAAGGCCGCCAAAGTGCCTGCCGCGCCGCCGAGTTGGGCAGGCAGGGACTCCCGTACAGCAGCGAGGCGGTCGCGGGCGTCCAGCACCAGTGACCGCCAGCCGGCCGCCTTCAGCCCGAACGTGGTCGGCACGGCGTGCTGGGTGAGTGTGCGGCCCGGCATCACCGTGTCGCGGTGCTCCCGGGCCAGCCGCTCCAGCGCGCCGGAGGTCCGTCCGAGGTCGTCGAGGATGAGGGACAGCGTCCGCGAGGCGACCAGCATCGCCGCCGTGTCGAGGATGTCCTGACTGGTGGCTCCCCGGTGGACATACTCGGCCGCCTCATGCGGCACCGCGGCGGTCAGGTCCCCGACCAGCGGGATCACCGGATTGCCGCCGGAGCGGGCGCGCAGAGCCACGTCGCGTACGTCGAAGTGGGCCGCGTCCGCCGCTGAAGTCACCGCCCGGGCCGCTTCCTCGGGCGCGAGCCCGCACGCTGCCTGCGCGCGAGTGAGCGCCGCCTCGGCATCGAGCATCGCCTGGAGGAACGCGGCGTCGGAGGTGGCGGACTCGGCGGGGGAGCCCGCCCGCCCGGGGGCCAGCAGTCCGTCGTCGCTCTCGTACGTCATCGGAATCAGAACTCCAGGAAGACCGTTTCGCCGTCGCCCTGCAGGCGGACGTCGAAGCGGTACGTGCCGTGCGGTCCGGAGTGGGCGATCAGTGTTGCCCGCCGGGCCGGTTCGAGTGTGTCGAGGAGTGCGTCCCCGGGCGTGTCCTCCAGATAGGCGCGTGTGTACAGGTGGTGCAGCAAACCGCGGGCGAAAACGGCGACGCAGATGTACGGGACTCCGCCGGGCGGAAGCGTACGGACGGCCCAGCGACCGTCGGCATCGGTCGGCACCCGGCCGAAACCGGTGAAGTCCACGCCGTCGCGGCCGACGACCCTGCCGGTGACGGGGTCGTGGCGCAGCGATCCCGGCCGTCCCGTGCGGGAGCCGTCCGGAGCGGGCTGCCAGGTCTCGACGAGCGCGTCCGGTACGGGGTTTCCGGCACCGTCGTACACATGGCCGTGCAGGGTGATGGTGTCGGGGTGGCCTGCTGGGGCGACCTCGCCGCCGCCGGTGAACGGCAGGGCGTATCCGTAGAACGGGCCGACGGTCTGCGAAGGCGTGGGCGGCGTGGACATCAGTGGCCTTCCTCGGTCCAGGTGGCTGACGGGCCGTCCAGGACGATGTCCCAGCGGTATCCGAGTGACCACTCGGGGACGGACAGATCGTGGTCATAGGCGGCCACGAGACGCTCGCGGGCACCGCTGTCGGTGACGGACTGCAGCACCGGGTCATACGCGAAGAGCGGGTCGCCCGGAAAGTACATCTGCGTGACCAGACGCTGGGTGAACGCGGTCCCGAAGAGCGAGAAGTGGATGTGGGCCGGGCGCCATGCGTTCACGTGGTTGCGCCACGGGTACGCGCCGGGCTTGATCGTCGTAAAGCTGTAGCGGCCCTCGTCGTCGGTGAGGCAGCGCCCGGAGCCGGTGAAGTTCGGGTCGAGCGGCGCGGGGTGCTGGTCGAGCTGATGCGCGTACCTGCCGGAGGCGTTGGCCTGCCACAGCTCGACGAGCTGGCCGCGTACCGGCCGGCCGGCGCGGTCGAGGATGCGGCCGGTGACGGTGATCCGCTCTCCGAGGGGCTCGCCCAGGTGCTGCCGGGTCAGATCGCGGTCCAGGTCGGTGACGTCGGTGACGCCGAAGGCGGGCCCGGACAGCTCGACGGCCTCGGGGTCGCGCATGGGTATCAGCGGCCGGTGCGGATGGCGCAAGTGGCTGCTGCGGTACGGCGGGTAGTCGCGCGGCGGGTGGTGCCCGCCGGCCACGGCGGCCGGCACCTTGGCGATCTCGTCGTCGATGTCCCGCTGGCTCAGGCCGTCGGGCAGGGGCTCGGAGGTCATCGGCGACCTTTCCGTTCGGATGATTAGTCAGTGTACTGAGTATTGGTTTGTGGGTGAGAAGCTAGCTGTCCTGCACCTGGCTGGTCAATACCCTCAGTACACTGGGCAGTCGAAGAGACCGGGAATAGATGAGAGAGCAGTACGCACGAGAGGACGGTGCCGTGTCTGCGGTCGACCTGAGCAGCCATCCAGGACACCTGGCACGGCGCCTCCAGCAGGCCCACCATCTGCTGTGGAACACGATGGTCTCCGAGGAGACCACCTCGCCCCAGTTCGCCGTCCTCAACGCCCTGGTCGCCGACCCGGGCCTGGACCAGCGCACGGTGGGGGAGCGGGTCGGCCTGGACCGCTCGACCATCGCCGAGGTGATCAGCAGGCTGGACCGGCGCGGCCTGCTGTACAAGGTGCGAGACCCCCAGGACGGCCGGCGCTTTCTGCTCCGCGTCACGGACGAGGGGGTCCGTACGCACCGTAAGGTCTCGCTGCGTACGGCCAGGATGAACCAGGTCTTCCTCGCCCCGCTCGCCCCGGAGGAGCAGGCGCTCTTCCTCAAGCTGATGCGGCGCGTCGCGGACGCCGCCGAAGAGCTGCGCAACCCCGCCGAGTCCCTCGGTGCGACGCAATCGCGCGCGGCACGTCCATGAACGTGTACACAGGCGAGCACCGGATCGTCTTGCCGGGGTAGGAGTCTGCCGTGCTGCTGAGACAACTCGAGTATCTGACCGCGCTGGCGCGCGAACGCCACTTCGCGCGGGCCGCCGAGGCCTGTCATGTGTCCCAGCCGTCGCTCTCCGCGGGTATCCGGACGCTGGAGCGCGAGCTCAAGGTCATGATCGTGCGACGGGGAAGGCGCTTCGAGGGCTTCACCCCCGAGGGCGAGCGGGTGGTGATGTGGGCCCGCAGGATTCTGGCGGAGCGCGACGCCCTGCGCGACGACCTCGCGGCGATGGACGGCGGGCTGACCGGCGTGCTGCGGGTGGGAGCGATCCCGACGGCGCTGACCGCCGCACAGCTGCTGACCACGCCGTTCTTCGACCAGCACCGCCAGGTCAGGATCTCGCTGGAATCGGTGTCGTCGAGGGAAATGGTGCACCGGCTGGCCGAGTTCGACCTCGACGTGGGGATGAGTTACGTGGACGGGGAGCCGCTCGGCAACGTACGCACGGTTCCGCTGTACCGCGAGCGCTATCTGCTGCTGACACCGAAGGACTGCGAACTGGCGGACCGGGAGCGGGTCGGCTGGGCCGAGGTGGCCGGCGTCCCGCTGTGCCTGCTCTCCCCGGTAATGCAGAACCGCCGGATCCTGGACCGTAACTTCGCCGACGCCGGAGTGAGCGTCAGCCCCTCCGTGGAGACGGACACCGTGTCGGCCCTTTACTCCCACCTCGGGACCAAGCGGTGGTCCAGCGTCATCGCCCACGCGTGGCTCGGCCTGTTCGGCGTGCCCGAGGGGATGCGGCTGGTGCCCATGGAGCGGCCCGCCCGCAACCACCACATCGGTCTGGTGCTGGCCGACCGCGATCCGGGGCTCAGCCTGGTGCGGGCGCTGGTGGACGTGGCCCACCGGGTGGACATGGGCACCGCCCTGGACGACATCCTGCGCAGGCATCTGCACCCGCCTGTACACCGTTGATAGACGGCGGCTAACAGGCCATAGCCAAGAACGTTTGGACGCCCCCGGAAAACCGCAGGACAGTGCCCCTGTACATGCCGCTGTACATGTCGCGCGATCGAAGGGGCGGGTCATGGCGCCGTTGCCGGAGCAGTCCTTGGAGCATCGGGTGCGTTCGATCGTCGCGGAGCACCGCGGCGACCGCGGTGCGCTGTTGCCCATCCTCCACACCGTCAGGGAAGAACTGGGGTACGTCGATCCGGCGGTGATCCCGGTCCTGGCCACCGAACTGAACCTGTCGAGGGCCGACGTGTACGGCGTCGTCACCTTCTACGAGGACTTCCGTCAGACCCCGCCGAGCCGCAGGACCGTACGGATCTGCCGCGCCGAGGCGTGCCAGGCGGTGGGCGCGGTGACGGTGGCCGACCGCGCCCGCGAACGGCTGGGGATCTCCTTCGGCGAGACCACCCCCGACGGGGAGGTCACCCTGGAGCAGGTCTTCTGCTTCGGCAACTGCGCCACCGGCCCGGCGGTCCAGATCGACGGTCGGCTGTACGGCCGGGTCGGCCCCGAGCGGCTGGACGCTCTGCTGGAGGTGGACGCATGAGCACCCCTGTGACGGTCTATGTGCCCCGCGACTCCGCGGCCCGCTCGGTGGGCGCCGACGAGGTCGCCGACCGGATCGCCGAGGCTGCCACATCGGCGGGCCGTACGGTGCGTCTGATCCGCAACGGCTCCCGCGGGATGCTGTGGCTGGAGCCGCTGGTGGAAGTGGCGACCCCGGCCGGCCGGATCGCGTACGGCCCCCTGGCACCCGAGGACGTCGACGGCCTGGTCGCCGCCGGGATGCTCGACGGAGCCGGGCATGCGCTGTGCCTGGGCCCTACCGAGGACATCGGCTGGCTCCGCGACCAGACACGGGTCACCTTCGCCCGCGTCGGCGTCATCGATCCGCTCTCCGCCGACGACTTCACCGCGCACGGCGGCCTCGCAGGCCTGCGGCGCGCCCTGGAGCTCACCCCGGACGAGATCGTCACCGAGGTCACCGAGTCCGGGCTGCGTGGCCGCGGCGGCGCCGGCTTCCCGGCCGGCATCAAGTGGAAGACGGTCCAACAGGCGGAGTCCGAGCTGAAGTTCGTCTGCTGCAACGCCGACGAGGGCGACAGCGGTACGTTCGCCGACCGCATGCTGATGGAGGGCGACCCCTTCACCCTCATCGAGGGCATGACCATCGCCGCCCACGCCGTCGGTGCCAGTGAGGGCTACATCTACGTGCGCTCCGAGTACCCGGACGCGGTGGCCACCCTGCGCGCGGCGATCGCGACGGCGTACGAGCACGGCTGGCTCGGCAGCAACATCATCGGCTCGGATCTCCGCTTCGACCTGTTCGTCCGGGTCGGCGCGGGCGCGTACATCTGCGGCGAGGAGACCTCCATGCTGGAGAGCCTGGAGGGCAAACGCGGCACGGTCCGCGCCAAGCCGCCGATCCCGGCGCTGGAAGGCCTGTTCGGCAAGCCGACCGTGGTCAACAACGTCCTCACGCTCGGTTCCGTACCGATGATCCTGGCCGACGGCGCGAAAGCCTTCGCGGACCTCGGCACCGGCCGCTCCCGGGGCACGCAGGTCTTCCAGCTCGGCGGCAACATCGCCCGGGGCGGCATTGTCGAGACCGCCTTCGGTGTCACGCTCGGCGAGCTGGTCGAGGGGTACGGCGGCGGGACCCGGTCGGGGCGGCCGGTGCGCGCGGTCCAGGTCGGCGGGCCGCTCGGGGCGTACCTGCCCACGTCGCGGTTCGAACTGGCCATGGACTACGAGGCGTTCGCAGCAGCGGGCGCGATGGTCGGACACGGCGGTGTGGTGGTCTTCGACGAGACCGTGGACATGGCGGGGCAGGCCCGGTTCGCCATGGAGTTCTGCGCCGCCGAGTCGTGCGGCAAGTGCACCCCCTGCCGGGTCGGAGCGGTCCGCGGCGTCGAGGTCATCGACAAGATCGTCGCGGGCGAGAACCGGTCGGCCAACCTCGTACTCCTGGGCGACCTCTGCGACTTGATGACCGAGGGCTCGCTGTGCGCGATGGGCGGGCTGACCCCGATGCCGGTGAAAAGCGCCCTGGAGCACTTCCCCGCAGACTTCGCAGCGACGACGGAGGCAAGGCGATGAGCCTGATCAAGGAGCCGGATCACGGTACTCCCGCACGGCCGGGCGAGGCGGCCGTGGCGGTGGAGATCGACGGCAAGGAGGTGCTGGTCCCGGAGGGCACCTCGGTGATGCGCGCCGCCGCCGAGGCCGGTATCGACATCCCCAAACTGTGCGCCACCGACAGCCTCGAACCCTTCGGTTCCTGCCGCCTGTGCCTGGTGGACATCGACGGACGCAAAGGCACCCCGGCGTCGTGCACCACGCCGGTCGCGCCGGGCATGAAGGTACGCACCCAGACGCCGAAGGTAACCGAACTGCGCCGCGGCGTCATGGAGTTGTACATCTCCGACCACCCCCTGGACTGCCTGACGTGTCCCGCCAACGGGGACTGCGAACTGCAGGACATGGCCGGGGTCGTCGGTCTGCGCAAGGTCCGCTACGGCTTCGACGGGGAGAACCACCTCGACGAGCCCACCGACAGCTCCAACCCGTACTTCGACTTCGACGCGAGCAAGTGCATCTCCTGCTCCCGCTGCGTACGGGCCTGTGGTGAGGTGCAGGGCACCTTCGCCCTGACCATCGAGGGCCGGGGTTTCGCCTCCAAGGTCGCGGCGGGCGCGGGCGGCAGCTTCATGGAGTCCGACTGCGTGTCCTGCGGCGCGTGTGTGCAGGCCTGCCCGACCTCCACGCTCCAGGAGCGTTCCGTGGTCGAGCTGGGCATGCCGACCCGCAGCGTGATCACCACCTGCGCGTACTGCGGTGTGGGCTGCTCCTTCAAGGCCGAGCTGCGCGGCGACGAGGTCGTACGGATGGTCCCGTACAAGGACGGCGGGGCCAACGAGGGCCACTCGTGCGTCAAGGGCCGGTTCGCCTTCGGCTACGCCTCCCACCCCGACCGCCGGCTGAAGCCCATGGTGCGCGAGCGGATCACCGACCCCTGGCGGGAGGTGGAGTGGGAGGAGGCCGTCGGCCATGTGGCCCGGCGCATGCTCGACATCCAGGCCCGGCACGGCGCGGGCGCGATCGGCGGCATCACCTCATCCCGGTGCACCAACGAGGAGGTCTACGCCGTCCAGAAGATGGTCCGCGCCGCCTTCGGCAACAACAACGTGGACACCTGCGCGCGGGTCTGCCACTCGCCGACCGGCTACGGCCTCAAGCAGACCTACGGCACCTCGGCCGGCACCCAGGACTTCAAGTCCGTTGCCAAGGCGGACGTCATCCTGGTCATCGGCGCCAACCCGACCGACGGGCACCCGGTATTCGCGTCGCGGATGAAGCGCAGGCTGCGGCAGGGCGCCCAGCTCATCGTCGCCGACCCGCGCCGGATCGACCTGGTGCGCTCCCCGCACATCGAGGCGGCGCACCATCTGCAGCTGGCGCCGGGCACCAATGTGGCGCTGGTCAACGCTCTCGCGCATGTCGTGGTCACCGAGGGCCTGGTGGACCGCGAGTTCGTCGGGGAGCGCTGCGAGGACTTCGAGCTGTGGGAGCGGTTCATCGCCCGCCCGGAGCACAGCCCCGAGGCGGTCACCGACATCACCGGCGTGCCCGCCGACGAGCTGCGAGCCGCGGCCCGGCTGTACGCCGCCGCCCCCAACGCTGCCATCTACTACGGCCTCGGGGTCACCGAACACAGCCAGGGCTCGACGATGGTGATGGGCATGGCCAACCTCGCCATGGTCACCGGCAACATCGGCCGCGACGGCGTCGGCGTGAACCCGCTGCGCGGGCAGAACAACGTACAGGGCTCGTGCGACATGGGCTCCTTCCCGCACGAACTGCCGGGCTACCGGCATGTGTCGGACGACGCGGTGCGTACGGTCTTCGAGACGCTGTGGGGGAGGACCCTCCAGTCGGAGCCGGGCCTGCGCATCCCCAACATGTTCGACTCGGCGATCGACGGCTCCTTCCGCGCGCTGTTCGTGCACGGCGAGGACATCGCCCAGTCGGACCCGAACACCAAGCACGTCACGGCCGCGCTGTCGGCGCTGGAACTGGTCGTCGTGCAGGACCTGTTCCTGAACGAGACCTCGAAGTTCGCCCATGTCTTCCTGCCGGGCACGTCCTTCCTGGAGAAGGACGGCACGTTCACCAACGCCGAACGCCGGATCAACCGGGTGCGGCCGGTGATGGCGCCGAAGACCGGCAAGCACGAGTGGCAGATCGTCTGCGAGATCGCGCAGGCGATGGGGTACCCGATGAAGTACGACAACGCCGCGCAGATCATGGACGAGATCGCGATGACCACACCGACCTTCGCCGGGGTGTCGTTCGAGAAGCTCGACCGGGTCGGCAGCGTGCAGTGGCCGTGCAACGACGCGGCGCCCGAGGGTACGCCGATCATGCACGTGGACGGATTTGTCCGGGGCAAGGGCCGGTTCGTGGACACCGTGTACGTGCCGACCGAGGAGCGCAGCACCCGGAAGTACCCGCTGATCCTCACCACGGGCCGCATCCTGTCCCAGTACAACGTCGGCGCCCAGACCCGGCGCACCGGCAATGTGGTCTGGCATCCGGAGGATGTTCTGGAACTGCACCCGCACGACGCCGAGGTGCGCGGAATCCGGAACGGGGACATGGTGGCGCTGGCCAGCCGGGTGGGCGAGACCAGTCTGCGGGCGAGGATCGACGACCGGATGCCGGTCGGTGTCGTCTATACGACCTTCCACCACCCCACGACCGGAGCCAATGTGGTGACGACCGAGCACTCGGACTGGGCGACCAACTGCCCGGAGTACAAGGTGACGGCGGTTCAGGTGACGCTGAAGCAGCTCGCCTCGGCGCCTTCCGCTCCCGTCACCGTCCCCGCAGTCGTGGAGTGAGCCATGACCCATGCACCGATATCCGCCCATGTACGACTGGCCAACGAAATCGCCGTACAGTTCCGGCACCGCGATCCGGCCACGGCGGCCGAGGAGATCGCCGCGCACATCCGGGCGTTCTGGGATCCACGGATGCGCGCCCGGCTCATAGCCGACGCCGAGACAGGCAACAGTGAGCTGGATCCCCTGATCGTGTCCGTCGCCGCCCTCCTGCCGCCACCCGTCGTCCGCGTCTCCGAATAGACATCGGACACTCGCTCGCCTTCATTCGGAGAATCGCCTGGAACGGGTTCACCCCTCGACGGTCCGATAGCGGCACGGGAGCAGCACGCGGTCGATCTGGGTCAGTTGCTCAGGGAAGAACAGAGTCCCGAGAGTGTCGTCCGCGCGGTCGCCGAGCGGGCCGAGTGCGGGAAGCGAGACCGACGGCGGCGTGGCTGTAGTAGCTGAATGTTGCGATCCCACATGTCGAGGCGGGTCGCCTGGTGTGCCGACAGAGACCATAGCCGCCCCCTGGACGCAGTTCTCCCCTTGTGCTTCCGCTGCTCAGGCTCGAGTCCGGGTTGCCCTTCGTGGCGGACCGGTACTCCGCCGGACGTTACGCCCGGGGTCGAACCGTGGGTACGGGAGGCGCGCATTCCGTGGGCGCATTGGGGCCGCAGTTGGGGCGCGACACGACGTGTGGCGCGCGCTTTGCGCTGCAACGGCGAGTGGCCGGCGGCGAACGGAGCCGCACAAAGGGCTGGACAGTCCACCGCGAAACGGCGGTTTCCGGGGAGCCGCGGACGCAAACGGCGACCGGTGACAACCCCGCGCAGGCGCAGGATCGTTGTCGAGGCCGTATCGGTTGAACTTCGATACGGCCTCTGGTCTGCAACACCTCTGACGCCGATACCACGTATTGATCACTGCGGCAACCTCTCTTTTTCTCGGTGTGGCTGGTTATGATCTGCATCCCTCGCGTCCCCGCTCTCCCCGCCCCGAGGACTGATGTCACCCATAGCGCCGGAAGGCCAACGAAACCTGTCGAGAATTCGTCGGCGGCGTACCCTGCGCCTGCGTACCTTGCTCATCTGGCTGGCGGTGGTCCCCACCGTGGCGATGGGTGTCCAAGTCGTCGTGACCGCCGACCGATTGCTGGAGCAGTCGAAGCACCTGCGCGCCGATGTGGCGGCCGGTGAGCGGATCGGCATACCCCTGTACAAGCTCATGGTCGAGATGCAGGCCGAGCGGGCGATGACGGCTGCGCGGTGGGCGGGTTCCTCCGTATCCGAGAAGGACCTGCGGAACCGGCGCACGGCAACGGACCAGGCCGCGGCCGAATTCCGCCGGTCGTCCGCCACCGCTGCGACGGGATCCGAGCAGGCGGACCGTCGCCTCCTGGAGGTGAGGAAAGGTCTCGACGACCTGGGCGCCTACCGCGAACGCGTGGACGCCCGCAGCGGTATCGCCGACAGTTCGATCGCCTACTACACCAGCGTGATCACCCAGATGATCCGCTTCTACCAGGACGAGTTCAGCCATGTCGAAGACGGCGAGCTCGCCCAGGAGAGCCGTGTGGTCGTCGCCATGTTCTCGGCGTCGGAGATCCTGGCGCAGGAGGACACGATCCTCGCGCAGGCCGGGCCGTCCAGGGAGCTCAGCACCTCCAGGTTCGCCGACTTCGTCAACGCCGTCGGAGCCCACAGCTACCTGTACGACATATGGATCGTGCCCTATCTGTCCGGCGACGGGAGCGAGCTCTACGCGCAGATCAACGGCTCGGACGCGTGGCAGACCAAGAGCCGCATCGAGCAGGCGGTCGTGTCCGAGCACACGGACGTCGGCCTCCGTGTGAAGCTGCCCGGAGAGATCAGGGGCTGGCCGGCCGCGCATGAGAAGTGGGCGGCGCAGTGGGGCACGCTGAACGCCGACCGGGCGCGGGGACTGCTCGCACACGCCGACGCCAAGGCGGCAGAGCTCGAGACGGAGGTCGCCTGGATGGTCGCGGGGAGCGGCGGGGCACTGCTGATCGTCGCAGGCGTCGTCGTGTTCACCACGCGTACGGTGCTCCGCCGCCTGCGCGGTCTGCACGAACGCACGGTGACCATCGCCGAGGAGACACTGCCGGACGTCGTGGCCCGTCTGCAGCATGGTCAGCCCGTCGATGCCGACAGGCTGCCCAGGCCGAGGGGGGATCAAGACGAGGTCGGACGTATCAGCGATGCGTTCGCCCGGGTCGTTGCCGTTTCCGTCGACGGGCACAGGCAGCTCGCGGACGAGCGTCACGGCTTCGGTATGTTCGCCGCGGGCATCGCCTCACGCACCGGAAACCTGGTCAGCCGCCAGTTGAGCCTCACCGAAGACCTCCAGGACACCTTCGGCCACGACGAAGCGCTCCTTGCCCAGTTGATGAGGTCCGACCAGTTGACGGTGGGCATGCGGCGGCAGATCGAGAACCTGCTCATCCTGGCGGGCGGTGAGATCCCTGACCCGCACACCGAGCCCATGCGCGTCGCCGACCTGCTGCGCGAGGCCGCCGCGGAAGTCGAGGACTTCCGGCGGATCGAGCGGCAGGCCCTGGACGAGATCAGCGTGGAACCGCGCGTGATCAGCCAGATCAGCCACCTCCTGGCCGAGCTGCTGGACAACGCCACCAGGTTCTCCCCGCCGAGGTCGAAGGTCGTCATCCGCGCCGACTTGGTGGCTGACGGTCTGTCGGTCGAGATCGAGGACCGCGGTCCGCGAGTGACCCCCGCGAGCTACGAGGAGATGAACGGGCGGCTGCACTCGGCCCCGCCGTACGCCGTCCTGGCGGAGAACGCACACAGGCTGGGTCTCTTCGTGGTCGGCCATCTCGCCGAGCAACTCCGGGCCACGGTCACGCTGCGCAGGTCGGTATACGGCGGGACGTCGGCCATAGTGATCATTCCCAAGGAGCTACTCGTGCCGACCGAGCGGGAACAGCCACGCAAGCTTGCGCCGCCCGTCCCCCCTCAGCCTGTCCCCGCCAAGCCTCTCCCCGCACCGCGCCGCATCGATGAACGTAAGCCCGAACTGGTCCTGCATTCGCGGTCCGGGCTGCCGAGCCGCCGGACGCATGAGCGGTCGCAGGAGAGCACGCAGCCGGTTCGGCCCGTGGCGCCGGACGGCGACTCGCGGCCCGCCCTGCCCGAGCGCGTTCCGCAGACCCATATCGCCGAGCAACTCCGCGAGCCACGCGAACCGGAACCAGTGGTCGGTCAGAACGCGGCGACACCTGAAGAGGTGGCCGACGCCTGGGCGGACTACGAACACGGAACCCAGACAGTAGAAGCAGAGCTCCGACAGGATCAGCCATGACGACGACATCGAACGACATGATCTACAGCATCCTGGACAACAATCTGAGCAGGATCGCCGGCGTCCAGGGAGCCGTGCTCCTGTCCAACGACGGGATCAAGCTCAGCGCCTACCTGCTGGAACGGCCGCAGGCGGAGCGCATCGCCGCGGCGTCCTCCGGAATCGCGGCCACGATGAAGGCGATATCCAGGGAGGTCGGCGGCGGCCGGGTGATCCGCCAGCTGGTCGAGATGGACGACCGGTATCTCTGCATCGTCGGATGCGGGGAGGGCAGCACGCTCATCGTCGTGACCTCCCGCAAGGCACGGCTCGGGGAGTTGGGCGGCGAGGCGGTGCGGACCGCGCAGGCGCTCGGTGAGTGGCTGGGCACACCTGAGCGCACCCAGGCGCCCACGTCGTAATGGCGGACGATCCGCAGCACGGAGGCCGCCGCCGGACGCGGCTGTACGCCATGACCGATGGCCGTACAGCCGCTCCGCACACCGTCCTGACCATGGACACCACGATCACGGCGGTGGTCGGCGCGGACGCCCACGGCGGCCTGCCCACCGAGTGGCAGGCCATCCTCTCCATGTGCCCGGCGCCGGACGGGCGGGCGGTCGCCGAGATCGCGGCCCGGATGCACATGCGCCTCACTCCGATGACGGTCCTTCTCGGCGAACTCGCGGACCGCGGGCTTATCCACCACCGGCCGCCCCTGGCGGAGGCCGAGACCACCAATGTCCACCTGCTCATGAGAATCAGGGACAGCCTTGCCCGGATATGACTCCCCTGCCCAGGAAGCGGCCCCCGTCAAGATCCTGATCGCCGGGGGATTCGGCGTCGGCAAGACGACGCTGGTCGAGACGGTCTCCGAGATCGAGCCGCTGCGAACGGAGGAGCGGCTGACGGCCGCGGGGGTCGGCGTCGACGACCTCGACGGCATCGAGTCCAAGACGGTGACCACCGTCGCGATGGACTTCGGCCGTATCATCCTCACCGACGCCGGAGTCGTCCTCTATCTGTTCGGTACGCCGGGCCAGGAGCGCTTCTGGTTCATGTGGGACGACCTGCTGAACGGGGCTCTCGGAGCGATCGTGCTGGTCGACACCCGGCGCCTGGACCGCAGCTTCCCGGCCGTCGACTTCTTCGAGAACCGCGGGCTTCCGTTCGTGGTCGGCGCGAACTGCTTCAACGGCGAGCAGCCGTACACCGCCGAGGAGATCGGGGCGGCGCTGCACCTGCGTGACCCGAACACACCCATCCTCATGCTCGACGCCCGCTCCCGTCAGGACGCCCGTGACGCCCTGCTGTCGCTCCTCGACATGCTCATCGCCAAGGCAAACACCTCTGCGCCTGTCTGAACGAGGAAGCCGCCGCGTATCAGCGTGGACGCGTCAGCGCTGATACGTGCCCACCAGTGTGCCGGCGGCCAACTCCCGTCCGTTCAGGGCCTGGTGCACGGAGTGGGACGACACATGGCCGTGCAGGGGCGGCGCCTCGGACACGGCAAACAGCCGGAAGAAGTAGCGGTGCGCCCCGTGACCCGGTGGAGGCATCGGCCCGCCCCAGCCCACTCGTCCGAAGCCGTTGGGCCACTCGCGGCCGCCGGGAGGTGTCCCGCCCTCCTCCACCCCCGAACTCTCGGGGGCGATACCGGTGACCAGCCAGTGCAGGAACGTCCCACTCGGGGCGTCGGGGTCCTCGCAGAGCAGGACCAGCTCGGCAGTTCCGTCCGGCACTCCGGACCAGGTCAAGGGAGGCGAGACATCGTCCCCTTCCCCGCTGTAGCGGCGGGGGATCGCCTCGTGGTCGCTGAACGCCGTGCTTGTGAGCTCGATTCGGGTCATGTGCGCCGCTGTACCCGGAAGGGCACGGAAGGCACCGCTCCGGTCGGCAGAACACTCGATCGGCCGAGGCGGCGCCGCGGCACCCCGGTTCGGCTGACGCGACTTGCAGGCGAGAGGCTGTACCGGGGAAATCCGGTACAGCCTCTCGACCCGGGCGCCAGGCAGTGTGCCCAGGCACCCGGCCCCGGTTCCGGTTCCGGTTCCGGTTCCTGTCAAGCCGCGGCGGCCTCGGCGTCGGGGGCGTCGGCGGCGTCCGGGATCCAGGAGCCGTGGATCATGGCCGGCACCCGACGCGGCAGGTGGATGGTGGCGATCGGCGGGACGGACAGATCGGATGCGTCCAGGACGAGCATCCTGGAGGCGTCCTGGTTCAGGTCGCTGACGATGGTCAGCAGATAGCCGGCGTCCTCGTCGGTGGCGTCCGTGGCCGGGACGAACACGGCCTCGCTGGGGAGCTGTCCCGTTCCCACGGGCAGCAGTTGGCGGGCTCCGGTCGACCGGTCGTACTTGACGAGGGCGTGGTTGCCGATACCCAGGTCGTCCGGGAAGGAGAGCGCGTACTGGTATCGGTGCTCTTGGCCGAGGAGATCGTCGTTGATGGTCGGGAATTCGACTGTCAGGTCGTCGGTCGCCTCCTCCTTGACGTTGCCCGCCGCCAGGTCCACTGTCCAACGCCGCTGACGGGAGCCTGAGTTGGGCTCGGCGCCGCGGTCCGGGGCGCCCACCCACCAGTTCCAGGAGCGCTGCCAGCCGGTACGGCCCACGCACGGGCCCTCGACGACGATCCGCCCGTACGCGTCCTCGTAGGCGTTGGCGAAGTGCATCCCGTACCCCTGACCGATCTCGAACCAGCGGATCCTGCTCGCCCCGCCGAAGCCCCGCGGCATGATGCCGATGCGCGACCGCTGCTCGTCGCTCCAGCGGTACGGGATGCCCGAGTGCTCGGCCGGGTCGAAGGTCACCGACCCCTCCAGGAACACGACGTAGTGCTCGGTGATTGCGAAGTCGTGCTTCAGCGCGGCGCTTGCCCCCGGGACCTCCTGGCTCTGCAGGACGTCACCCTTCGGGGAGGCCACGTGGTGGACCAGGAACGGCGGGAACGGCGAGGACGCGAAGAAGTGCAGCTCACCGGTGACCGGGTCCTCCTTGGGGTGCGCGGTCATCGCCGTGGTCAGCTTCCCGCCGAAGTCGAATGCGCCCACGGTCTCCAGATCGGCAGTCAGCTCGAAGGGGAGCGCCGACTCGCACAGCGCGAGCAGTCGGCCGCCGTGCTCGATGACATGCGTGCCCGCGGTGCTGGCGGTCAGGTCGGGGCCCCGGTCCGTCATATACGGCGCGCCCTGAAGGGCGGGGGTGTGCACCCAGCGGTTGCGGTACCACCCGGCGCGGCCCTCACGCAGCCGGATGCCGTGCACCATGCCGCTGCCCTTGAACCAGTGGGTGGGGGTGATGCCGGGCTTCGGGTTGTGGCTGTTACGGATCAGCCGGCCGGTCAGCTCGGGCGGCAGGCTGCCCTCGACGGTGAGTTGTGTCGCGGTGATCTCGTCGGCGACGGGGGCGTAGTGGCCGGTCAGGTAGGGCTTGTTCGTGCTCATGGTGGTGACCTCTCCTACGGGTTGTGCGGGGGACTGACTCGAGTGAGTGGGTAGTGGTGGTGGTGACCTCTCGCGGAGGGCGGCGGGGAGCGGGACGGCTCCCCGCCGCCGCGACGCCGCTAGCGGCGCTCGGCCTCCGTCTTCAGGTGGCTCAGCCACGCCTCAAGGGACTGTTCGAGCGCCTGCCGGAGCTGCTCGGGCTGGGCGTCGACCGGAGCTCCGCTCCAGGACTCCTCGGTGTGGACGGTCACCACGCCGTCCGTCTCCTTGAAGGTCCATACGTGGACACCGTCGATGCCCTGCGACGGGCCTCCCCAGACGATGCGCCGGCCGGGCACGATCTGGCGGACCGTGGAGGTGATGTCGAGGCCGTGGGTGAGCCACCGGAAACTGGCGCCGGGGGCGAGTGGGCCGTCGAGCTCGGCCCGCTCGATGTCCGGGTTCCAGCCGGCCCAGGAGTCGATGTCCGTGTGCACCGCCCAGACGGTGGCGAGCGGGGCGTTGACGGTGGTCGAGAGCCGTACGACTACGGGGGCGCACTCGTCGACGGTGATGTCGGTGTTCATGTCGAGGTCTCCTTCGGGAATTCCTGGCTGGTTCAGCGGGTGGTGGTGGGTGTGGTCCGCGCGGCGGTGTTGCCCGGTGGACCGGGGTCGGGAGCCGGAGCCGGAGGCGGCTCGGTGGACGGCGGCGCCGGGTGGCGGCGCGCCAGGAGGGGAGCCAGGGCGGCCCCGGCGGCGACGACGGCCGCCGAGGCGAGGAACGCGGCCCGGTAGCCCTCGGTGAGGGCCGCCGCGTGGGAGTAGTGGTGCTCGAATGCGGCCGTACGGGATGCGGCGAGGGTGCCGAGCACGGCCAGCCCCAGGGCTCCGCCGACCTGCCGGGTGGTGTTTATCAGGCCGCCGGCGAGGCCCGTGTCGGCGGGCTGGACGCCGGTGACGGCGGCACCGGTGAGCTGTACGAAGGCAATGCCGAGGCCGAGGCCGATGGCGATGATGGGACCGAGCACATCGGCGGCGAAGGTTCCGGTCGCGGAGATACGGGCCAGCCACAGCAGTCCGGCGACCTGGGCCAGCAGGCCCGCGGCGAGGGTGACGGCCGGTCCCAGTCGGCGGGCGAGCCGTGGTGCCAGGGACGACCCGACCATGTTCGCCGCCGCCAGCGGTAGTTGCGAAAGCCCCGCCTGCAGCGGCCCGTGGCCGAGCACCTGTTGCTGGTAAAGGGGAAGAAAGAAGAACAGTCCGACCCAGACGGCGCCCAGGAGTGCCATGGCGAGATTGGCGGGACCGACCGAGCCCGTCGTGAGCAGGCGCGGCGGCAGCAGGGGCGCGGGGTGGCGCCGCTCGACCAGGACGAAGAGCGCGAGCAGGACGGCGGCGGCCGCCACGCTGCCCAGGACCCAGGGGTCGGTCCAGCCGGAGCGGCCGGCGGTCGTGAGGCCGTAGACGAGGGCGACGAGACCGGTCGTGACGGTCACCGCTCCGGTGAGGTCGAGGCGCCGGGGGCCGGGGCCGGGAACCGGGTCGGCGGGCACGAGCACCACGGTGGCGGCGAGGACCACGGCCGCAGCGAGTGCGGATGCGTGGAAGACCCAGGGCCAGCCCAGCCTCTCGGTGAGCACGCCGCCCAGCAGGACTCCGGCGGCGCCGCCCGCGCCGGAGACCGCGCCCCACACCCCAAGCGCCCTGCCGCGCCGCGGGCCGGGCGCGAAGTGCCGCATGACGAGGGAGAGCGCGGCGGGCGCGACGGCGGCGGCACCTATGCCCTGCGCGGCGCGGGCGGTGATCAGCGTCCACGGGGCGGTGGACAGCCCCGCCCCGAGCGACGCGGCGGCGAAGAGCGCGAGGCCCGCGAGGAGGACCCGGCGCCCGCCTACGAGGTCGGCGGCCCGCCCGCCCAGGAGCAGCAGCGCTCCGAAGGCGAGCCCGTAGGAGTTGACGACCCAGGACAGGCCTGCGTCGGACAGACCGACGCTGTCGCGGACCGAGGGAAGGGCGACGTTGACGATGGAGGTGCTGAGCACGACCGCGAACTGCGCAGCGGCCAGAACGGCAAGGGTGGCCCCGGGCCGGCCTGCGGGGAGGCCATCGGATGCGACGGACGAGGGCGGCGCACCGGACCCGTCGGCGGCGCCGTTCGGTGTGCTGGGCATGCGGAACACTCCTATGTGTGGTTGACCACTCATACATTAGTTCAGAAAAAAGGCCAGGCGTCGGTCCGTGCGCGGTGCGGGCCGACGCCCTGCCGGGTTGTGCTGTCAGAAGTGCCGGATGCCCGCCGTGAGCGTGCGCGTCCAGGGGGCGTCCACCTTCTCCGCGTCCATCGACACCAGCAGGTGGCACAGCATGCCGGTGGCGAAGAACTCCTGGATCTGCCGGTCCTCGCCCCCGGAGGCTCCGCGGACGTACTCCACCAGGCGGGCGTACCCCGCCCGCACGGCGTCCCGGACCGCCGCCTCGGAGACCGCGGCCGCCTGGGCGTGCATCTGCACAAGCAGGAGGTCGTTGTCGCTGATCAGCCGGGCGTAGGCATCGCCCATCGCGGAGAGGACGGCGTCTGGCGAACCGCCCTTGGCGCCGGCGGCGCCGACCTCCAGGCTTTCCCGCACCCGGACGAAGCAGTGCTCGACGACCGCGACGAACAGTGACTCCTTGCTGGGGAAGAGCCGGTAGACGTACGCCTGGGAGATGCCCGCGGCCCTGGCGACTTCGGAGGTCGTCGTGCCGTAGTACCCCTTCGACGCGAAGGCTCCGATGGCGGTGCGCAGCACCGTGTCGCGGCGCTCTTCGGCGGTGGACAGTTGACGGCGGCGTTCGGATTGCATGTGAGTACTTAACCACTCACACATTTTGCCGTCAAGGGCTCAGGGTGGCCAGAGGGGTCGGACCGCGCGCAAGGTGGGGGCTTGGCATAACGCACGGTGACGGCTCGACATGCGAGCGTGGCGGGTCCCTGTTTCGCTGTATCTGCCCGCTTTCCCTTCGAACAAGGAGTCACCCATGAGCGTCGCAGGCGAATCTGGCGGCCGAGCGCAGCAGATGCGCGACAAGGCCAAGCAACTGTCCGAGGCCGCGGAGCGCGCGAGCGACCCGCAGGAGCGACAGAGGCTTCAGGAGAAGGCTCGGCGACTGCAGGAACAGAGCCGGCAGCAGGACGCGGGCGGCGACCGGGACGAGTTCCCTCCTGCGTAACTGGCCTGTCCTGCCGATGGCCTGCCCTCACACCGAGGGCAGGTCATCGGCACGCGGCATAGGTGTATGTACGCGGCATTAGTAAAGAAATGCTCCCCACCCTGTGATCTTCCCGGCTCATGGGGCACCCGGGGTCCATGACGACTCTGTCTCGTGACACAGGCGACGCGGGCGGCCCGCTGGTAGTGCCGCCTGGTGTGTACCCGCCGCAGGAAGACACCTTTCTGCTGGCCGAAGCCCTGGACCGGGAACCGCTCAGACCCGGCGCAGACGTACTCGACGTCGGGACGGGCGGCGGAGCGCTCGCCCTTGCCGCCGCGCGCCGCGGGGCCCGGGTGACCGCCGTCGACACGGCATGGCGGGCCGTGCTGGCCACCAGGCTCAACGCGGCCCTCGCCCGCCTCGACGTCGAAGTGCTCCACGGCGATCTGCTCACTCCCGCCGCGGGCCGCCGATTCGACCTCATCGTGACGAACCCGCCCTACGTGCCCTCCCCCGGGGGCCAGCCGCCGCGCGGCGGACCGGCACGCGCCTGGGACGCGGGCCGCGACGGCCGGGCCCTGGTGGACCGGATATGCGCCGGTGCCGCCGCCCTGCTGCGGCCGGGCGGAGCGCTGCTGCTGGTGCACTCCGCCGTGTGCGGTGTGGATTCCACGCTGGAGCGCCTCGCGCTGGGCGGCCTCGGAACAGCGGTGACCGACCGGCGCTGGATACCGTTCGGGCCCGTCATGCGCTCGCGGGCGCAGTGGCTGGAGGACCAGGGGCTGATCGCTCCCGGCCAGGAGAAGGAAGAGCTGGTGATCATCCGTGCCTGCCGACCCCAGTGAACGGCCGCGTCGCGTCACCGTGACGAAGGACGGCCCGGTGCTCGTGGAAGGCCCCGTCGAGGTGCTCCTCGAGGACGGGAGCAGCGTGACGTCGGACCGCTTCACCGTGGCGCTGTGCGCATGCCGGCGCAGCCGGTCGTACCCCTGGTGCGACACCAGCCACCGACGTCGGGACAAGGGTTGTCGATGAACTCGATGAACTCGATGAACTCGAACT
Organism: Streptomyces sp. V1I1; assembly: GCF_030817355.1. Taxonomy (NCBI): domain Bacteria; kingdom Bacillati; phylum Actinomycetota; class Actinomycetes; order Kitasatosporales; family Streptomycetaceae; genus Streptomyces; species Streptomyces sp. V1I1. The sequence continues at coordinate 7,482,664 of NZ_JAUSZH010000001.1, forward strand.
CGACGAACTCGAACTCGAACTCGATGAACAGCCCTGCGCTAGGGGAGCAGCTCCATCTCCCGCGTCAGCCGCGCCTCGATCTCCGCCGTCCTGGCCGGATCGGCACCGATCACCGCGTACCGCCAGGACACGCCGTCCGCGGGAGCGTCCGCGTACAGGATCACCCCCTCCCCGCGGGCCGGATTCCAGCCCAGCCCTGCCGCCCGCAGGAGTTTCACGGCGTCGGCGAATCCGTACGCGGCTCTGGACCGCCCATTCGCGATCAGCCATGCGGGGGAGCTCAGCCCAGCAGCGCGGCCGAGGCGGCCGACCATGACGTGCGGGGTGGTGGTGGCCGTCCGGCGGACGTTGCTCTCCGTGGCGTACAGCCTGCCGTCCGAAGCGAGGACCGCGTCCAGTCCGTACGGGCCGGCGTACCCCTGCCGAGCCAAGTAGCGCCCCAGCGCCATGCCCCACTGCTCCAGCTCCTTCGCGGAGTCCTCCGCCATGTCTTCGAGGGGTGATACGTAGCCGGTGAAGGACCCGCCGGACGTGCGCATCTCGCCGCTGAACATCGGCCGGGGCCTGCTGCGGCACGCCTCCAGCTGGACGCTGACCGACCGGGCCACGTCGAGACACTGCTCGACCACCCAGTCCCCGTCGGCACCGACGAGGCCGGCCGGCCAGTCCCGCTCCCAGGACGCGTCGGCGTGCTCAGTACGAGAGACGAACCGCACCCCGTGACCACCGGCGGAGCGGTCGGGCTTGACCACCACCCGCTCGTACCGCGCCAGCAGTTCAGCCACCGTCCGCGTCAGTCGATCGCGTCGGCAGACCTGCCCGGGCGGCAGCCGCATCCCCAGGTCACGAGCGACTGCGCGGAAGCCGGACTTCGTATTGAGCCGGGACGTCACGTCCAGCGCACTCGTGCCCACTCCGCCGGGCCCATAGGGGACTACCGGCACCTCCAGCTCCGCGGCGAGTGCGACCGAAGGGACGTCCAGTGCGGTGGGCAGCAATTTGACCCCCTCCCGCCCGGCGATCAGCGCCCGGAGCTCGTCCATGAGCCCGGCCCGGCGTACCGCCTCCGCCATCGGCACACCCGGCGTCGCCGGTACGGTCACCACGGCCACGGAGTCGTACGGCACGCCCAGCAGCTCTCCCGCGTAACGCCGGAAGTCCCGGCTGAGCGGCACGGGGGAGACCAGCACGTCACTGGGGCGCGCCAGCCAGATCTTGCGCGGTGCCTGTGCCGCCCACTGCTCCAGCACCTCGTGGGACGCCAGATCGACGGCCACCTCGGACTGGAAATTGGCGTAGATGATCCACGGCTCGCGGTGCTCCACGTTTCACATCGTGACTCGTTGCGCGGGTGTGCGACAGCTCGGGCGGAGGAACCCACCTGCGTGGAGCATCCGCCCGATAAAGGGACGATCACGGGGTACCGGGGGGATATGGCCACAGAACAGCAGGGACCTGAGCTGCCGCGGGAGCGTGGTGAACTCTCGGCGGCCATCATCCGCTACCTCGGCGGTGAAACAACGCTGCCAGGAAGCCAGACCGTGCAAAAGGCGGACCCTTACGGGGACGATCTGCAGCTCGCTCTCTATATGACCTACGAGCTCCATTACCGCGGCTTTGCGGGCGTCGATGCAGCACTCGAATGGGACCCGGCGCTCCTGGGCGTGCGTTCCCTGCTCGAGGGCCGATTCCTTGACGCACTGCGCGCCGACGCCACCCGCCATGAAACCGTGGACGACGCATTGGCGGAACTTCTGGTGGAGCCGGTCAACGGCACCGGCGTCTCGCATTTCCTCCAGGACGAGGGAGAGCTGTGGCAGGTGCGCGAATACGCGGCGCAACGGTCGCTCTATCACCTCAAGGAGGCCGATCCGCACGCCTGGGTGCTGCCGCGGCTGTGGGGGCGCGCCAAGGCCGGCATGGCCGCCGTGGAGTTCGACGAATTCGGCGGAGGGCGGGCGGAGCGGGTCCACGCCCAACTCTTTGCGGACCTCATGACCGGTCTCGGCCTCGACACGACATACGGCCACTACCTGAATTCCGGTTCAGCACAGGCGCTTGCCACCGTGAACCTCATGTCGCTGTTCGGTCTGCACCGGGCCCTGCGCGGCTCCCTGGTGGGACACTTCGCCGCCGTTGAAATCACCTCCTCTCCCGGATCGAGGCGACTGGCCGCGGCCATGAACCGCACCGGGGCCGGGCCCGCCGCGGAGCTCTTCTACAACGAGCACGTCGAAGCCGACGCGGTGCACGAACAGGTTGTGCGGCGCGAGGTCATCGCGGGCCTCCTGGAAGAGGAGCCGCAGCTGGAGGCCGACATCGCATTCGGCATCGATGCGACGGAGCACCTCGAGAGCCGTCTCGCCGACTGTCTCCTCGCCGCCTGGCGCAGCGACACGTCGTCGCTGCGCACCGACTCGTAGCGCTATCTGTACTCGTCGTCGTGCAGCTCGACGACACGGGCCTGCTCCGCGCGGTCGGCTTCATTCGCCGAGTCCGGATCGGAATCGAAGAGGCGATCGTCGTGATGAGGGGCGATGTCGGCGTCCGGCTCCGCTTCGAACGTCTCAGGGTCGGTCGGGTCGATGTGCATCGGTGTCTCCGCGAAGTGATGTCTCCAGGCGGTGGTTTGTGGCGACCGTATCGGTGCCTCGCAGGCGCACGCCGCAGGCGCGCGAGGAGCGCGCTGATGCCACCTTTCTTGCCCCGCCGAACCCGGCTTCACTGGATGCCCGATCAGGCGCGCAGTACCTACCGGAGGAGCAGCGGTGGAGATGTGGAACAGACGCGGCGTGTTGGCCGCCGGGGCGGCTGCGTGCGTTACGGCGCTCACCGGGGCCGCGCTGCCGAAGCGGACCGGACCCCTGGAGATCGTCACCGGCGAGGACGGATTCGTCTCCCCGGCGACCGCCCCGGCCGGGGCTGTGACCTTCCGGGTGCGCACCACCAGTTGGCGCACCGGAACCGTCGGTATCGCGCAGCTGCGCAACGGAGCGACCGAGGACCAGTTCCGTACCCGCATGAGGCAGGTGTTCGCCGCGGAGGAGCCGGCGGCGGTCATCCGGGCCTCCCGGGAACTGATGGCCACCGCCGAGCAGTTCGGCGGCGCCGCGCCCCATCCCGGCACGGACTCCACGTTCACCCTCCGGCTGAAGCCCGGCGCCTATCTGGTCCTGGAGTACCTGGACTTCGCGGGCGCGCTCGGCCGCAATCCGCCGCCGGGAGCGGAGTACGTGCGTCCCCTCACCGTCACAACTCCCAATTCGGGCAGCAGCCCACCGCGTCCCTGTGCCACGCTGACGGCCGTCGACGCCGCTGGCGGCGTCCCGCGCTTCACGTTGAGCGGCCGGATCCTTTCTGACCAGCCCCTTCGTTATGTGAACGCCATGCGGGACCAGGTCGACGAGGCCCGCCTGTATCCCATCGTCGACGACTCGGTCACCGAGGCCGACATCGTGGCCTACTTCAAGGGCGAGACGCAGTCCGCACCCTTCGACTTCGCGGGACAACTCGGCACCCCGCCGCTCTCGTCGGGCCGGGAGGTGATGCTGCGGATGCCGATGCGGTCGGGGCGGTACGCGATCGTCAGCTGGGTGCGCAGCATGGCCGACGCCCAGCCCCTCACCGCGCACGGCCAGCTGCTCATCGTCCGCGTGCCCTGAAGCACCCGAACGCCTGCGGGCGACAACGTCCCACGGCGGGCGTTCAATGGAATGTATGCATGCTGCGAAGGGCGTACGACTACGCAGAAGCCGTTCGCTCGCCCTATCGGGCCTGGCCGTGCTGCTGACCGCGGCGACAGCCCTTACATCCGGCGCCGCCGCGCCGAGCCCGTCACCCTCGCCCTCTCCCTCGCCGTCCGCTCCGCAGGCACCCCCACCCCAGCCCCCGCCCCAGCTCACCAAGGCCGATGTGGATGGCGCCATCGGCAAGCTCGACGGTGTGGTAGAGAACGCGATGAAGCGAACCGGCGTGCCCGGCGCGGCCGTCGGCGTCGTATACGGGGACCGGGTGGTCTACCTCAAGGGCTTCGGCGAGCGAAAGATCGGCCAGTCCGCGCAGGTTGGGCCCGACACCGTGTTCCAGCTGGCGTCGCTGTCGAAGCCGCTCGCATCCACCGTCGTCGCCGGGGCCGTCGGGCAAAAGGTCGTCAGCTGGGACGAACCGGTGGCCGGCCACCTCCCCGGCTTCGCCCTCAAGGACCCCTGGGTGACCAGCCATGTCACCATCGCGGATCTGTTCTCGCACCGCAGCGGGCTGCCCGACCACGCCGGCGATCTGCTGGAGGACCTCGGCTACGACCGTACGTACATCTTGAGCCATCTGAAGTACGAGCCGCTCGAGGCATTCCGCGCGAGCTACGCGTACACCAACTTCGGCGTCACCGCGGCCGCGGAGGCCGTCGCCCGCGCCAAGGGCGTCAGCTGGGAGAAACTCAGCGACGACACCCTGTTCGAGCCGGCCGGAATGGACTCCACCAGCGCCCTCTTCGCCGACTACGAGAAGGCGTCGGACAAGGCCGTCACCCACGTGAAGACCGAAGACGGCAGCTGGCAGGCGAAGTTCGTACGGGACGCGGACGCGCAGTCGCCGGCCGGCGGCGTCAGCTCCACCGCCGGCGACATGACCCGGTGGCTGCGGCTCCAGCTGGCGAACGGGAAGCTCGACGGCCGGCAGATCATCGACGCCGAAAGCCTGGAACATACCCACCTGCCCGAGACGCTCTCCCAGCCGCCGGCGGCCCCGGCCGGCCGCACCGGCTTCTACGGCCTGGGCTGGAACGTCAGTTTCGACGACCACGGCAGGCTCCGCCTCAGCCACTCCGGCGCCTTCGCGCTCGGCGCCAACACCAATGTGACGATGCTGCCCGGCGAGAAGCTCGGCATCGTCGTCCTCACCAACGGCCAACCGGTCGGCATGGCCGACTCCGTCGCCCTCGAATTCTTCGACATCGCCCAGAACGGCAAGCCCACCGCCGACTGGCTGCCGCTGGTCGCCGGGATCTACGAGCAGCAGGAGCAGGCCGCCAAGTCCCCCACCGACTACGCCGGTCCGCCCGCGAACCCCAAGGCGGCCCGCGCCGACAGCGCGTACACCGGTACGTACGAAAGCGCCTACTACGGAAAGCTTGTGGTCACGGCGGGCCAGGCGGGCCGGGACGAACTCACCCTCCAACTCGGGCCGAAACCCATGCGGTTCCGCCTCACCCACTACAACGGCGACACGTTCAGTTTTGCCACCACGGGGGAGAACGCGGTCGGTCTCACCGGCGTCACCTTCACCGTCGGCGACCGCGACACCGCGTCAAAGGTGCGCGTCGAATACCTCGATCAGAACGGCCTGGGCACCTTCACCCGCGCCGAGCCCGCTGCCCGATCATGAACGACCGCGGCCGCCCAAGGTGCGTACCGCGTCGACGATCAGGTCCCAGAAGGCGGGGACGTTCACGTCCATCCCCACATGCGTGTTCGCGGGGCGGCCGGTGACGCCGTCCAGGTCGACCACGGTGGCACCGCGTGTGTGGGTGCCGGTCAGTTCGACGGCGACCGACGCGGAGACCAGGCTGACCAGCTGCGGATCGATGATGTGCGCCACGGTCAGCGGGTCGTGCAGCGGCGGCGCCGCGAAGCCGAAGACCTCCCGGTATCTGGCGGCGAAGAAGGTCAGCAGCTCGGTGCAGAGCCGGCTGAGAGGGGTGCCGAGCGCGTCGATCCGCGCGATCACATCAGCCGTGGCCAGCACCTGGTGACTGGCGTTCAGCCCCATCATGGTGACCGGCAGACCGCTGGCGAACACGATGTCGGCGGCCTCCGGGTCACAGACGATGTTGAACTCGGCGGCGGGCGTGGTGTTGCCCCGGCCGGTCGAACCGCCCATCAGCACAATGCGCTCGATGCGCTCGGCCAGCCGGGGATGGCCGAGCAGCAGCGCCGCCACGTTGGTCAGCGGTCCGGTCGGCACGAGCGTCACCGGCACCGGATGCGCGAGCAGGGTGTCCCGGATCAGGGTGACCCCGTCCCGCGGATCCAGCGGCACGGTGGGTTCCCCGAACCCGGGTCCGTCCAGGCCCGACTCCCCATGGATGCCGGCGGCCACCGACACCGCCCCGTGCAGAGGCCGGTCCCGTCCGGCCCCGATCGGCACCCCCTCGACACCGGCGACGGTGCACACCCGCCGGGCGTTCAGCGTGGTCTTCTCCAGCGTCTGGTTGCCGGCGACCGTGGTGATCGCGAGCAGCTCGATCGCCGGATGTGCGGCGGCCAGCATGATGTTGAACGCGTCGTCGTGCCCGGGGTCGCAGTCGAGGATCACAGGGATGGCCATGGGTCTCCTCCTGGTTGGCGGCAACCGTGAAGCAGTATGGACGAGCACCGGCTGCCGTCGGCAGCGAAGCACCGTAGCCGTCGCGCACCCAGGAAGAACACGCCTTAATCCCCGGCTCGGCGCGGTCCAGGCTTGACCGCATGAAGAGCCTCGAACTGGTCGTCGTCGTCATAACCGCAGTGCCGGCCGCCTCGGCCCCCGGGTCATCGCTTCCGCCGCACGCTTGCAGGCTGTGGCGTTCTGGGGAGTCAGCCGGCGTCGCCCACTGGCCTGCAGGCATGCGGGGAGCCATCTCACCAGCGGCCTGGTACGAGCCTTCCGGCCATGAAGTCCAGTAGGTGTGCCGCCAGTTGGCCGGGCTGTTCCTCAGGGAGGAAGTGGCCGCTGTCCGCAATGATCTCGCCGGTCGCGGCGCTGCCGGCCGGCCATCCGCTGGCCCCTGTCCTCACGCCGGAACGAGACGGCGGCCTTCGACGCCGCCTTCGCCGTGTGCCGCACCGCGGGCTTCGAGCCGGACATCGCCCACGAGGCCGACAACCTTCACACTCTGCTCGGGCTCGTCGCCTGCGGCCTTGGCGTCGGCCTGGGGCCGGCGGAGATGCACAGGTTCCGGCATGTGGGCGTCACTCTGCTTCCGCTGGCACCGGCCACGCCGGGTCTCCACTTCCACCTGGCCCACCGTGCCGATGACGCCGGGGCGGTGCTCCGTAACTTCCGCCGCACAGTGATCCACGCCCATCGATGACCGCTCAGAAGCCCCGTTCAGGCCCGGTCCCCGTTCGGCGGCTCGTACGGTCGGGCTCCTCGCTTGGGCAGGTCCGACCGCGTAGAAGAGAGGCGTGGGCTCACGCCGGGTGCCCTCGAGCCCCTACTCACGTCACGTCAGGGAGTCCTCTGTGAAAGCCCTCGTCGCCACCGACTACGTGCCGCTGGACCGGATCACGGTCACCGACCACCCCACACCCACCCCGGAACCGGGCCAGGTGCTGATCAAGGTCGAGGCCGCAGCGCTCAACCCGCTCGACCTGGCGCTGATCACCGGCGCCATGAAGGACATCTACCCGGTCGACCACCCGCTGGTGATCGGCATGGACGCGGCAGGCACCGTGGCCGAGGTGGGGGAGGGCGTTTCCGGCTACGCGCCGGGTGATCCTGTGCTCGCCTTCGCCGGATTCGTGGGTGCCGTTGCCCAGTACACGGTGGCGTCGCCCGGCCCTCTGCTGGCCCGGCGGCCTCCGGGCCTGGAAAGCCTGCACGCAGCGTGCATTCCCGAATCGGGCCTGACCGCGGTCTGCCTGCTGCGCGCCGTCCGGCTCGCGGCGGGCGAGAGCGTGCTCGTGATCGGGGCCCGCCGACGTGGTGGAGGAGACCCTGCGCCTGGTGCCCGACGGCGTCGATGTCGTCGTCGACCTGGTCAACTCGGGCGACGGGCTCATGGGCACGGCGCGTGTGGCCCGGCCGGGCGGTCGGCTGGTGTCCCCGCTCTACGGGCCCGATGACCTGGGCGGCGACGTCTCCGCGGTCTACATCGGCTCGTTCCAGGCCGAGCCCGGTGATCTGGAAGACCTGGCGGCCCGGGCGGCGGACGGGCGCCTGCGGGTCGAGATCGGCGCACGCTACTCCTTGGACGACGCCGTACAGGTTGTCGTCGACTTCGCCGGGAAGCACATCCGGGGCAAGGTCGTCATCGGGATCCCATAGCGGATGTGACGTGACGTCACGAATGCGCACCACTCACCCCCGACCTACGAAAGGCACAGCCCTCATGAAGCGCAGGACCCTCGGTGGCACCGGCATCTCGGTCAGCGAATACGCGCTCGGCGCGATGATGTTCGGCGCCTGGGGCAACGGCGACCACGACGAGTCGGTCCGTATGATCCACCGGGCCCTGGACGCGGGCATCAACTTCGTGGACACCGCCGACATCTACAGCCAGGGCGAATCGGAGGAGATCGTCGGCAAGGCGCTCAAGGGCCGCCGGGAGGGCGTCGTGCTCGCCACGAAGGGCAGCAGCCCGATGGGCGAGGATCCCAACGAAAGGGGAAACTCACGGCGCTGGCTCACCCGCGCCGTCGAGAACAGCCTGCGGCGCCTGGGCACCGACCACATCGACCTCTACCAGGTCCACCGCCCCGACCATGCCACCGACATCGACGAGACCCTGTCCGCCCTCTCCGACCTCGTACGCGCGGGCAAGGTGCGCGCCATCGGCCACTCCACTTTCCCGGCGGAACAGATCGTCGAGGCCCAGTGGGCGGCCGAGCGGCGCGGCCACATCCGCTTCAGGACCGAGCAGCCGCCGTACTCGATCCTGGCCCGGGGCGTCGAGGCCGCGGTGCTGCCGGCCGCCCAGCGCTACGGCATGGGCGTGCTGACCTGGGGCCCGCTCAGCGCGGGCTGGCTCTCCGGCAAGTACGGGAAGCGGTCGGACGTCGACCTGACGGCGGGCAGCGGGCGAGCCGCGCTCGAGCAGCACAAGTTCGACCCGTCGGTGCCGGGCAACGCCCGCAAGCTGGAGGCCGTCGGCGAGCTGAGGAATCTCGCCGACGAGGCGGGCCTGAAGCTTGCGCACCTGGCGATCGCGTTCGTACGGACCCATCCGGCCGTCACTTCGGTGATCATCGGCCCGCGGACGCCCGCCCACCTCGAGGACCTGCTGGAAGGCGTGGGCGTCGAGCTGAGCGAGGACGTGCTGGACCGGATCGACGAGATCGTGCCTCCGGGCACGGACGTGAACCGGGGTGACTCCTACTACACACCGCCTGCGCTTGCCGACACGTCCCTGCGCCGCCGCTGAAGCGGAACGGCGCTCGTCACGGCATGATCTCCAGCGGATCGTACTGGTGAGGCCGGTCGCCGACCCACTCGGTCCAGGTGGGGTCGTCGAGAAGGTCTGCGGCGTCCGGCAGTCCGGCCTGGCGGAGGAACTCCAGCAGATGCGCATCGGAATGGGCGAGGCCCATGATTTGGTCCCGGACCGTGACCCGGCGGCCACCGGAGGCGGAGATCCGGTGGACGACGATCGGCGGGCGTCCCGACATGCCTCCAGCGTCCATCCAGATGGGCCCGGAGGCACCCGCGCCAGGCCCGACCGAGCGCTAGCGCGTCCCATGGCGGCCACTTACAGTTGCACATATCGGATCAGAACGCCGTATTGATCTCGTTCGTGCATCTGGGAGGGCATATGACCCGCATCTCGCTCAAGGTGGACGGCACGGCGTACGAGGACGAGGTGGAACCCCGCCTGCTGCTCGTCCACTATCTGCGCGACCGGCTGGGCCTCACCGGCACCCCTGTGGGATGCGACACGTCCAACTGCGGGACCTGCACCGTCGATCTGGACGGTGAGAGCGTCAAGAGCTGCACGGTGCTGGCCGTCCAGGCCGACGGGGGCGAGGTGACGACCATCCAGGGCCTGGCCTCCGACAGCGATTGGCATCCGTTGCAGACGGCGTTCCATCAGCAGCACGCCCTTCAGTGCGGCTACTGCACGCCAGGCATGATCATGGCCGCCCGGGACCTGCTCAAGGAGAACCCCGACCCCACGCCCGACGAGATCCGCCACGGCCTCGAAGGCAACCTCTGCCGGTGCACCGGCTACGAGAACATCGTGCGCGCCGTCCTCGCGGCCGCCGCCGAGGAGCGGCGCCGTCGCGCCCCCTCGCCCGGAGCCGTCACGACGACCGCGCCGGACCCGCTCAAGGCTCCGGCGACAGCCGGGCAGGAGGCGCCGACATGACCGAGCAGCTCGCCGAACGCGAGGTCGGCCGTTCCCGTACGCGTAAGGAAGACGCCCGGCTCGTCACCGGCCGGACCACCTGGACGGACAACATCGCCCTCCCGGGTCTGCTGCACATGGCGATCCTTCGCAGCCCCATGGCACACGCCACAATCGGCCACGTCGACGTGACGCCCGCGCTGGAGCGGCCAGGGGTGATCGCCGCCTTCAGCGGCCGCGACCTGGCCGGCGAAATGGGCTCCATGCCCTGCGTATGGCCGGTGACCGAGGACATCATCATGCCCGACCATCCGGCGGTGGCGGTCGACGAGGTCCGGTACGTCGGCGACCCGGTGGCCGTCGTGATCGCCCGCGACCGATATGCCGCGGCCGACGCGCTGGAGGCCGTGGACGTCGACTACACGCCGCTGCCGCCCGTGCTCGACCTGGAGGACGCGCTGGCCGACGGTGCCCCGCTGGTGCACGGCGACAAGGGCACCAACCGCTGCTACACGTGGCCGCTCGCCGCGGGTGACTACGAAGCGGAGAAGGCCCGGGCCGACGTCGTGGTTCACCGCCGCTACACCCAGCAGCGCCTCATCCCGAACGCGATGGAGCCGAGGGCCGTGGTCGCCACGCCGCCCACAGCGTCCAACGAATACACCCTGTACTCATCGACGCAGGTCCCGCACGTCGCACGGGTGACGCTGTCGATGGTGACCAAAATCCCTGAGCACCAGCTGCGGGTAATAGCCCCGGACGTCGGCGGTGGCTTCGGCTCCAAGCTCCAGGTGTACGGCGAGGAAGCCCTCGCCCTCGTTCTGGCCAGGCGGCTCGGCCGGCCGGTCAAGTGGACCGAGTCCCGGTCGGAGGGCTATCAGGCCACTCACCATGGCCGCGGCCAGCTGCAGGACATCGAGCTCGCGGCGACCCGGGACGGCAAGCTGCTCGGCCTGCGCGTCGACCTGCTCGCCGACATGGGCGCCTACCTGATGCTGATCACACCCGGCATCCCGATCCTGGGCGCGTTCATGTACCCGGGGATCTACAAGATGAACGCGTACACGTTCAACTGCACCGGCGTCTTCACCACCAAGACCCCCACCGACGCCTACCGGGGCGCGGGCCGTCCGGAGGCGACGTTCGCGATCGAGCGGACCATGGACGAGCTGGCCGCGGAGCTCGGCCTCGACCCGATGGAGCTGCGCCAGCGCAACTGGATCGGCCACGACGAGTTCCCGTACACCTCGATCTCCGGTCTCACCTACGACAGCGGCAACTACGAAGCCGCCACCGACCGGGCGCTCGCCCTCTTCGGCTACCACGATCTGCGGGCCGAGCAGCGCGTGCGGAACGAGCGGAACGACCCGGTGCGGCTCGGCATCGGCATCTCCACCTACACCGAGATGTGCGGCATAGCGCCGAGCCGGATTCTGCGCGACCTACGCTATGTCGCCGGTGGCTGGGAGGCGGCCACTATCCGCATGCTGCCAACCGGCAAGGTCGAAGTAGTCACCGGCACCAGCCCGCACGGGCAGGGGCACGCCACCTGCTGGAGCCAGATCGCGGCCGACGAGCTCGGCGTGCCTTTCGACGATGTCGAGGTGGTGCACGGCGACACCAAGGCGGTTCCGCAGGGCATGGACACATACGGCTCCCGTTCGCTCGTGGTCGGCGGGGTCGCCGTCCACCAGGCCGCGCAGAAGGTGGTCGCCAAGGCCCGCAAGGTCGCCGCGCACCTGCTGGAGGCGAACGAGGCCGACCTGGAATTCTCCGGCGGCACCTTCTCGGTGAAGGGTTCGCCCGAGGCGACGAAGACCATCCAGGAAGTGGCCTTCGAGACGTTCTCGTCGCACGACCTGCCCGACGGCATGGAACCGACGATCAACGCCGAGCACCTGGTCGACCCGGACAACTTCTCGTATCCGCACGGCACTCACCTGTGCGCCGTCGAGGTCGACACCGAGACAGGCCGGGCCCGCATCCGCAGTTACGTCTGCGTCGACGACGTCGGCAAGGTGATCAACCCGTTGATCGTCCAGGGCCAGATCCACGGCGGCCTGGCCCAGGGCATCGCCCAGGCGCTCTTCGAGGAGGCGGTGTACGACACCGAGGGCAACCTGGTCTCCGGCACCATGGCGGACTACCTGGTGCCCTCCGCACCCGACCTGCCCAGCTTTGTCACCGACCGCACCGAGACCCCGGCGACGTCCAACCCCCTGGGTGTCAAAGGCGTCGGCGAGGCCGGGACCATCGCGTCAACCCCGGCCGTGGTCAACGCGGTCGTGGACGCACTGCGGCCGCTCGGCGTGAGCGACGTGGCCATGCCGTGCACGCCGGAGCGGATCTGGCAGGCCGTCAAAAAGGCCAGGGCCGAGGAGGCGACGGCATGATTCCCGCTGCATTCGACTACGCGCGGCCGCAGACGGTCGACGAGGCGGTACTTGCGCTGGCGGACGGCGGCGACGAGGCGAAGGTCCTGGCCGGCGGTCAGAGCCTGATCCCCATCCTGCGTCTGCGGCTCGCCTTCCCCGAACTGCTGGTCGACGTCGGCCGGATCCCCGAACTGCGCGGGGTGCGCGAGGACGCCGCCGCCGGTTCGCTCGTGATCGGGGCCATGACCACACATCACGACGTCATCCACGACCCGCTGGTGCGCCGCCACGCAGGGCTGCTGGCCGCGGCGGCCGAGACGGTCGCCGACCCCGCCGTACGGCACCGCGGCACGCTCGGCGGCTCCCTCTCGCACGCCGACCCGGCAGGTGATCTGCCGGCGGTGCTGCTCGCCCTCGACGGCGAGCTGGTGGCCGCCGGGCCGCAGGGCCGGCGCACCATCCCGGCTGCCGAGTTCTTCACCGACTACCTCCAGACCGCGCTGCGGCCGGACGAACTGCTGGTCGAGGTCCGCGTACCGAAGACGGAGAACTGGGGATTCCACTACGAGAAGTTCAACCTGTCCGCCCAGGCCTGGGCGGTCGTCGGCGTGGCGGCGCTGGTGCGGCGCGACGACGGCCACCTCGCCGAGTCCCGTATCGGCCTGACCAACATGGGCACGACCCCCCTGCGGGCGAGTGCCACCGAAGAGGCGCTCGCCGGGGCCGACGCCGACCCGGCGGCGGTGGCACGGGCCGCCGAAGCGGCAGCGGAAGGCACCCGTCCGGCGTCCGACCTGTCGGCGTCGCGCGAGTACCGCGAACACCTCGCTCGGGTGCTCACCCGGCGAGCGGTACTGGCCGCGGCCGGGATGGAGTGACAGGTGTGACGGACGGGCCGGACGAGTTGCGAGCAAGACTGGAGAAGACCGGCTATCTCGTCGACGACGGTCTCGCCATCGCCTGCTTCCTGGCCCTGAAACTGCACCGGCCGATCTTCTGCGAGGGTGATGCGGGCGTGGGCAAGACGGCGCTCGCCTCCGCTCTCGCGCAGGTTCTCGACGCACCCCTGATCCGCCTCCAGTGCTACGAGGGCATCGACGCCTCCCAGGCCCTGTACGACTGGGACTTCCCGCGCCAGCTGCTGCATCTGCGGGCCGCCGAAGCGGCCGGGATCACCGACGCGGACCGGCTGGAGAGCGAGCTGTACAGCAGACGGTTCCTCATCGCGCGGCCGCTGCTGCAGGCGCTGGAGACCCAGCCGTCGGTGCTGCTCGTCGACGAAGTCGACCGCGCCGACGACGAGTTCGAGGCCTTTCTGCTCGAGCTGCTCTCCGAGTACACCGTCACCGTCCCCGAGCTGGGCACCCTGCGGGCCCAGTCGCCGCCCGTCGTCGTACTCACCTCCAACCGCACCCGCGAGGTCCACGACGCACTGAAGCGGCGCTGCCTGTACCACTGGTTCGACCACCCGGGCTTCGAACGCGAACTCGCGATCGTCCGCAGGCGCCAGCCCCAGGTGACCGAACGGCTCGCCGCACAGGTGACCGCCGTCGTGCAGACACTGCGCACGCAGGACCTGCTCAAGCCGCCCGGTGTGGCCGAGACCATCGACTGGGCCGAGGCCCTCGACGCGCTCGGCGCGACAGAACTCGACGCGGAGCTGGCCGTCGCGACGCTCGGCTCGGTGCTCAAATACCGCGAGGACGCGGAACGGGCCCGGTCTCTCGACCTGACCGCGGTCCTCGCCGCCCGGGGAGCGTGACGCCATGCCCGCGGCACCAGCGGTGGACGCGACGGCGGTCCTCGTCGGATTCGCCCGGGCACTGCGCGAGGCCGGCCTCCCCACGGGCCCTGACCGCGTGCAGACCTTCCTGCGCGCGCTCGACATCCTCGGGGCCGAGCGCCGCTCCGACGTCTACTGGACGGGCCGGCTCACCCTGTGCGGCAGTCAGGACGACTTGGAGCGGTACGAGCGCGTGTTCGCGGCGTACTTCGCGCAGCAACAGCGGCCCCCCGACCGGGCGCGCCGCGTCCCGGCCCCGGGGCCTGTGCTCCGCGTGCCGGTCGCCGAGGCCCGCCCGCCTCTCGAAGCAGGGGAAGAAAGGGCCGGGGGGCCGCCCGCGGCCGCCCTTGCGAGCTCCGCGGAAGTCCTGCGCCACCGCGACATGGCCGAGTTGTCCGCGGCCGAGCGCGCGCATCTGCGCCGGCTGCTCGCGGCGTTCTCGCTGAGCGGTGAGCCGCGCCGCACTCCCCGGCTGCGACCGGCCCGGCGCGGCGGCGTCGATCCGCGGCGCACCGTAAGGGAGTTGCTGCGCCGCGGCGGAGAGCCCGCGCGGCTGCGCCACCGCGCCCCCGCCACCAAGCCGCGCCGCGTCGTGCTGCTGCTGGACGTGAGCGGCTCGATGGACCCGTACGCGGACGCCCTGCTGCGCTTCGCGCATGCCGCGGCGCACGGCTCGCCGTCCGGTAGCTCTGCCCGTACGCGCACCGAGGTGTTCACCATCGGCACCCGGCTGACCTGCGTGACCCGCGAAATGGCGCACCGCGATCCGGACGCGGCGCTGGCCGCTGTCGCGTCGGCGGTGCCCGACTGGAGCGGAGGCACCCGGCTCGGCGAGATGCTCCGCGGATTCCTCGACCGGTGGGGGCAGCGGGGCACCGCCCGCGGAGCGGTGGTCGTCGTGCTGTCCGACGGGTGGGAGCGCTCGGACCCGGCGCTGCTCGCGGCCCAGATGCGGCGGCTGCACCGACTGGCCCACCGGGTGGTGTGGGCCAACCCGCGCAAGGCGCGCCCCGGATACGAGCCGCTGGCGGCCGGAATGGCCGCGGCGCTGCCCCACGTGGACGCGTTCGTCGAGGGGCACAGCCTGGGCGCACTGGAGCGCCTGGCGGCAGTGGTGAGAGGTGCGGCCGATGCGTGAGATCCTCCCGGCGCTGAGCCGCTGGTACGCCTCCGGAAGCCCGTTCGGGCTCGCCACCGTCGTCGCGGTCAGCCGCAGTGCGCCGCGCGGCCCCGGTGCGGCGATGGCGGTGGGCCCGGACGACCAGGTCGTGGGCAGCGTCTCCGGCGGCTGCGTGGAGGGCGCGGTGTTCGACCTCGCCAAGGACGTCGTCGAGACCGGTCGGGCGCAGTTGCAGACCTTCGGCTACAGCGACGAGGACGCGTTCGCCGTCGGGCTCACCTGCGGCGGCGAGATCACCGTCCTCGTACGCTCCGTCTCGGCCGTGGCCGACGGCTCGTTCGGCGAGGTCGCGGCGTCGGTAGCCGAGCACCGCCCGGTCGTGGTGGCGACCGTGATCGACGGCCCCGCCCCGCTCGGCGCCGTACTCGCCGTCTGGCCGGACGCGGTTTCCGGCTCGCTCGGATCGGCCGGCCTCGACGCCGCGGTCACCGCCGACGCGCGCGGCGAGCTGGCGCAGGGGGCGACAGGCCGGCGTCACTACGGCCCGCACGGCGAACGGCGCGAGGACGACGTCACCGTGTTCCTCCAGTCCTTCGCCCCGCCGCCGCGGATGCTTGTGTTCGGCGCGATCGACTTCGCCGCCGCGGTGGTCCGGATCGGCGCGTTCCTCGGCTACCGGGTCACCGTGTGCGACGCGCGCCCGGTCTTCGCCGACCCCCGCCGCTTCCCGGACGGGATCGAGGTGGTGGTCGACTGGCCGCACCGGTATCTGGGGGGCACCGAAGTCGACGACAAGACCGCGATCTGCGTGCTCACCCACGACCCGAAGTTCGACGTCCCGCTGCTCGAAGTGGCCCTGAGCACCCCGGCCGCGTACATCGGTGTGATGGGCAGCCGCCGTACGCACGAGGACCGGTTGGCGCGCCTGCGGGCGAACGGAGTCGACGCAGCCGAGCTGGAGCGGCTGCGCTCGCCCATCGGCCTCGACCTCGGCGCCCGTACTCCCGAGGAGGTGGCGGTCTCGATCGCGGCGGAGATCGTCGCGCTGCGCTGGGGCGGCAGTGGCAGCCCGCTGGCACAAACAGCCGGAGCGATCCACCGGGCCCCTCTGAAGCCGGTGTGAGGAGAAGACCATGGAGCTGCAACACCAGTTCACCGTCCCTGTCCCGCTCGGCGAGGCGTGGCGGGTGCTGCTCGACATCGAGCGGATCGCCCCCTGCATGCCGGGCGCCACCGTGGAAGGCTTCGACGGCGAGCACATCATGGGCAGGGTGAAGGTGAAGGTCGGCCCGATCACCGTGACCTACCTCGGCACCGCCACCTTCGAGGAGATGAACGAGTCGGCGCACCGGATCGTCCTGACCGCGCACGGCAAGGAAGTTCGCGGGCAAGGCACCGCGCGAGCCACCGTCACCGGAACACTGGCCGAAGGCGACGGTGGTACGGCGGTCACGGTCGTCACCGATCTGACGATCACCGGACGGCCCGCCCAGTTCGGCCGCGGGGTCATGGCCGATGTGGGCGACAAACTCGTCGGCCAGTTCGCCGACTGTGTGTCACGGCAGTTGGCGAGCGGCGAGCCGTCTGCGAGCGCGCCCGCCGGCGCCGGGGAGGGCGCAGCCACCCGCCCCGACCGTGCCGAGGCCGGCAGTGCCGAGCCTGCCGTGTTCGGCCGCACCGGCTGGTACGAGGCCGAGCCGATCGACCTCCTGCGCACTGCGGGTGTCCCGGTCGCCAAGCGCGCGGCGGTAGTTCTTGTGGTGGCCGCACTAGCCGCCCTGACGGTCATCCTCATCCGCAGAAAACGGTGACAGGCTCGGCGAGGAGGTCGTCGAGTTCCTGGAGACGGACGAGGCGCGGCGCAGGCGCTCCGCCCGAGTTGGCCGGTGGGTGCCTTGTCGTTGCGTAATCACGGCGTGACGATAAGAAGGCCGCCCGGAGCCGCACACCCGAGGAGACCCCCCTATGGCCAGCGACGAGCAGCCGCCCGCGATTGTCTTCGGCGCCCTCGAGGACCACAGCGGCACCCCGCTGGGACAGGTGCCGGAGGCGGCTCAGAACGCCGTGCTGGCGCGGGTGGGCTCGGCGCGCGGAGAGACGGCGTCCGCATTCCAGTCCTCCGGGTCCGCCCAGCCCTCGCCTTGATCGACGGACAGGGGGAACGCTCAGGTGACGGCGGGGACGCGGCCATTCCGTCAGTTTGTGGTCAAAGTGCACAGCAGGTGCGACCTGGCCTGCGACCACTGCTACGTCTACCAACACGCGGACCAGAGTTGGCGCGGCCGCCCGGTCACCATGCCGGATGAGATCTTCCGGCTCACCGCCGGCCGGATCGCCGAACACGCTGCCGTGCACGGCCTGTCCCGCGTGCATGTGGTGCTCCACGGCGGTGAGCCGCTGCTGGCCGGCCGTGAGCGGCTGCGCGGCTTCGCCCGCGAACTGCGCGGCGCGCTACGCGGGGTGAGCGGTCTCGACCTGCGCATGCAGACCAACGGGCTGCGGCTCGACGACGAGTTTTGCGCCATGCTGGCCGACGAGGGCATTGTCACCGGCATTTCGCTCGACGGCGACCGTATCTCCAACGACCGGCACCGGATCAGGGCCGATGGGGCCGGCAGCTACGACGACGTGGTGCGAGCCGTCCGCAGACTTGGAGCGCCCGCCCACCGGCGAGCCTTCGGCGGGCTGCTGTGCACGGTCGATGTGGAGAACGATCCGGTCGCGGTGTACCGGGCCCTGGTCGAACTCGACCCGCCGGGCATCGACTTCCTGCTGCCGCATGCCACTTGGGACCGGCCGCCGCCGCGCCCGCGGGGAGAGACGGACTACGCGGACTGGCTGATCGCTGTCCATGAGAGGTGGAGGGCCGACGGGAAGCCCGTACGGATCCGGATGTTCGAGTCGATCACCCGGCTCGCCAAGGGCGGCCTCAGCCTTACCGAGGCGCTGGGTCTGGGCAGTTCGGACCTGCTCGTCGTGGAGGCCGACGGCGCCATCGAACAGGCGGACTGGCTGAAGACCGTCGCCCACGGCGCTCCGGAAACAGGCTTCCATGTGGCGCGCGACCGCTTCGACGAAGCTGCCGCCCACCCCGGCATCCGGGCCCAGCGACAGGGCCTGGATGGACTGTCGGCCCAGTGCCGGGCGTGCCCGGTGGTGGCGGTGTGCGGCGGTGGACTGTACGGCCACCGCTTCCGGACCCCGGCCTCGACAACGGCCGGCGCTTTCGACAACCCCTCGGTGTACTGCACCGATCTGCTGAAACTGATCCAGTACGTGGAACGCGCCGATGACAGCGTTCCTTCGCACGGCCTGTGCCGGACGCACTTCGACGAGCTGGCCGGCGGCCATGGCTCAGCCGCAGCCGTCGGAGAGTTGGCCCAGGCGCAGAGCAGCCTGCGACGGGTGCTTCTCGCGGCCGCTCACCGGGCGGCTCCGCACCCGTCGGCGGCCTGGGAGTCGATCTTTGCACTGTCTCCCGCCGCCCTGGACGCGGTGCTGGCCGACCCCTATCTGCGGGTCTGGGCGCTGGAGGTCTGTGAGGGGGCGGATCCCGACCCGGGGCGGCCGGCCGAGATCGCCCTGGCCGCCGCTGTCCGGACGGGGGAGCGGCTGAGTCTGACGGTGCCACTGCGCGAAGGGGGCATACAACTTCCGGGACTGGGGCGGCTTTTGGTGAACAGTGGTGCTCATGAGCTGACGGTCTCCGCAGAGCACGGCGGGATCACGGTCGAGGGCCGTCCGCTGACCGCCCTGCCGGACACCCTTGTCTGGGAGCCACTGCGATTCCTGGAGGCGGACGGGGCGCGGGTGGCGCTGGAGGACACCGATCCCTACCGGACCTGCTACCAGTCCGCGGTCCTGCCCCGGCTCACCGCCGCCGAATTCCACAGCTGGCAGGAGGCGTTCGGCAGCGCATGGCAGATCATCCTGGCCGAATACCCCCGCTACGCCGACGGGCTCGCCGCCGGACTGCGCGTGGTGACCCCGCTCGGGGCCCCGGCCGTGAGCGAGACGTCCCGGCATGCGTTCGGCGCTGTCGGCATCGTACTGCCGCCTTCCGCCGATGACCTCGCCCTCCTGTTGATCCACGAGTTCCAGCACGTCAAGCTCGGTGCGCTGCAGGACATGTACGACCTGGTCGACGTGGAGCGCGGCCTGCACCGGGTCGCCTGGCGCGCGGACCTTCGGCCGCCCGACGCCGTGCTTCAGGGTGTCTACGCCCATCTCGCGGTGGCCGACGTCTGGCGGATCCGCGCCCGGCGCACCGCGCCCGTGTCAGAGCCCGGATCAGCGCCCGGATCAGGCACCGACGCCGCCGCCCGGCGGGCGTCGTACTGGCGTGACGCGGTGCTGGCCGCGCTGGACACGCTGGCCGACGCCGGGGCGGCCACCGGTGTGGGCGAGCGTCTCTTGGCGGGCATGCGGGCGACGACACAGGCAATCGACCGGTCGGCGCAATGATCTGTTGCCCTCAACCCCTAGTACCGGCAGGGGACTTCGCGCTCCAATGGATGCTCGGGCACCGGCCGCGCCGCCGGGGGCACCCTGTCGGCGGGCGGTCGGCAGTGATCACGGGGGAGGCGAGGCCATGAGCCATCCGTTCTCCTCCTCGCCGCCGTTCGCGAGCTCCACAAGCCCCATGGGACAGGACCCGTACTTCTTTCTCAGCTACGCGCGTGTCCCCTCGACCGAGGAAGAACGGCGTGGAGAGCACCCGGACCAGGATCTGGTCGACTTCCACCGGGAGCTGTGCCGCCACGTCATGCAACTGACCGACCACGACGGCACCCAGCCGCCCGGCTTCCTGGACCGGCGGATGGGCATCGGCGCCGACTGGGAGAAGAACCTCAAGCAGGCGCTGGCGACCTGTCAGGTCTTCGTACCCGTCTACACCAAGAGGTACTTCTCCCGGGAATGGTGCGGCAAGGAGTGGGACGCCTTCGCACGGCGGCAGGCGGAGCAGCACCGGGCCCGGCCCTACACGGTCAATGCGATCGTCCCTGTTCTCTGGCTGAGTCCCGCACACCTGGATCTGCCCCCGGTCGCCGAGGCGGTCCAGTACACGCACCCGGACCTCGGACCGCCCTACCTGAAGATGGGCCTCTACGGGCTGCGCGAGGCGGGGTACTCGCTGCAGTACCGCAGGGCCGTCTGGGGAATCGCCCAGACGATCGTCAAAGTCGCCCAGCAGGCGCGCCTCGAGCCGTGCGACATAGGGCTGTTCGACGACCTCCGGAACGTATTCGAGGAGGGACCGTAGGATGCCGCTCTTCTTCTTGAGTTACGCACGGATCCCGGGGGACCGGCGCACCGGGCACGACCCCGACAGGCTTGTCTTCGACTTCTACGAGAAGCTGCGGGACAGAGTCGCGGCGCACGCCGGGGTGCCGAAGGCGAAGGCCGGTTTCGTCGAGCAGCCAGGCACCCCGGGGGAAGAGTCCGTACGGGCGCTGACCGGCTGTCGGGTGTTCGTCCCGCTGTACTCGAAGCGGTACTTCACCGACTCGCTGTGCGGCCGTCAGTGGACCGCTGTCACGAACCGGACCGCGCCGGGGACCGCTCCCCGGATCGTGCCCGTGCTGTGGACGCCCTATCCGGCCGCCTCGGTGCCGACGGCGGTCCAGGACACCCCCGCGGTCCCGGAAGGAACAGGCGACGCGGAGGAGGCCTACGCGGCCATGGGGCTTCACCAGTTGCTGGACCTGGAGGAGGGCCGGGCCCTCCAGGTCACCGAGTGGCTCGCGCAGCGCATCGCCACCGCCGCGGCGCCCGGCACCTGGGCGCCGGGCCCCCTCGATCCGGCCGGACTGGCCCGGCTGCCGGACGCGTTCGCGGCGACGCCGCCCAGCCCACCGCTGCGGATCACCGTGCTGGCCCCGTCCGAGGAGCGGCTGCCGCTCGGCCGTGAGGCCGCGCGCTACGGCCCGCGTCCGCTCGACTGGCGGCCGTACGGCCCGGTGGCGGGCGGTCCGGTCGCTGAGCAGGTCACGGAGCTGGCCCGCAATCTGGGCTTCGACCCCGAGGTGGTGTCGTTCGACAAGACCCTCGTGGAACTGCGGAGCACGGACACACCGGCCGCGCCCTGGATCCTCGTTGTGGACCCCTGGGCGCTGCACGATGCCAAGATCGCCCGCCAGGCCCGTGCGTTCGACGAGGCCCACCGGCCGTGGACAGCCGTGCTGACCGCACTCGCGGACGACGACCCGCAGACCAAGGAACATTCCGAACGGCTACGCGGACTTCTGGAATCCGCTTTCCCCCGCTATTTGAGGGAGGGAAGAATGGGACAGCAGTTCGCTGTGCGAGGCCTTGTCACGGCCGACGCATTTGCCTTGTGGTTCGGTGAGTTGGCGGAGTCCGCCTACATGCGTTATCTGAGGTACATTCAGCCGCAATCGTCCCCGCGGAGCGCAACGGCGGGGAGACTGCCGGGGGTCGGTGCCGACGGACTCGGCACCGACGAGGGCGGCGCGGAGGCCAGGCCATGACCGGCGAGGACGCGGGCAGGATCATCACGTTCTACTCGTACAAGGGCGGTACGGGACGGACGATGGCACTCGCCAACACCGCCTGGATCCTCGCGTCGTCCGGGAAACGGGTGCTGGTGGTCGACTGGGACCTCGACGCCCCTGGCCTCGACCGTTTCCTGCATCCCTTCCTCGACCAGGACAAGCTCCTCACCACACCCGGTGTGCTCGACCTCGTCAGCCGTTTCAGTCAGGCGCTGCTGGAGCAGCAGCGGCTCGCCGAGGTGCAGTACCCGGGCTGGGACACCCACGAGCGGGGCACGGTCGTCGACGAGGCATGGGTCGCCGAACGTGCCCGCTTCAACCACTGTGTCATTCCGGTCATTTGGGCATTCCCCGAGAACGGCAGGCTCGATTACCTCCCGGCCGGCACCAAGAACAAGGGCTATCTGAGCGCTTTCTCGCAGTTCGACTGGAAGCCGTTCATGGACGGCCCGCTGGCGACGGAATTCATCGAGTCCCTCAAGTGTGAGTTCGTCCAGAACTACGACTACGTTCTCATCGACAGCCGGACCGGCCTGAGCGATATCTCCGACATCTGCACCGTCAATCTGCCGCACACGCTGGTCACCTGCTTCACCCCCAGCAGCCAGAGCATCGACGGAGCGGCCGCGGTCGCCGAGCGCATCGACGCGATGTACAGCTTCCGGAGCATCCGCATCCTGCCCGTACCGATGCGGGTCGAGGACACCAACGGCCAGGCCGACCGGCTCGACGCCGCCCGTGGCCAGATCCGGCTGCGATTCGGCAGGATCCTCGGCCGGCACAGCACCATCGCCCCGCACGACTACTGGGGCAAGGTCGAGATCCCCTACCGGCCCTCGTACTCGTACGAGGAACTGCTGGCCCCCTTCCGCGACACCCCCGGCAATCCCTCCTCGCTGCTCGCCGCCTACGAACGGCTCACCGCGGTCGTCTCCGACGGCGAGGTGACCTCGATGCCGCGTATGGAGGAGGGGCTGCGCCAGCGCTATCTCGACCAGTACACCCGCCGCCGGCCCCTCGACGTGTCCGACGTGTACATCAGCTACGTCCCGCAGGACCGCACCTGGGCCGACTGGATCCGTGCCGTGCTCGAAGCCGCCGAATTCCGGGTGCACTTGGCCCAGGAGGGCACCGACGAGGGCGCCCGGCTCAAGACCGAGACCGAACGCGGCGTGGAGTCCACCTCCCACACTCTCGCCGTGCTGTCCGGCGCCTATCTCCGCTCCTCCCGCTTCAGGACGACATGGGAGACGGTCTTCTCGCCGGACAAGCTCGGCAACCGCCGGCACCTGGTGCCCGTACGGATCGAGGATGTGCCGGTGAGCGCACCCTTCACCGAGCGACTCGCCGACCTCACCCGCTGCGACACCGAGGAGGCCGCCAGGGAGATCCTGCTGCGGGCCTTCGACGCAGCTCCCCTGCCGCAGCCCCGCGCCCACTTCACCGGCCCGGACCGGCTGGCTCCGCGCTATCCGGGCGCCGAGCCGCCCGTCTGGTCGGTTCCGTTGCGCACAACCTCCTTCACCGGCCGCACCGAACTCCTTGAGACCATCAGAGAGCGGCTGCGGACAGGGAATCAAGCCATCCTCCTCAGAGGCATGGGCGGAGTCGGAAAGACGCTCCTCGCGCAGGAATTCGCACACCGTTACAAGGGTGACTACGACGTCGTGTGGCACATTCAGGCCGAGCAGCCCAACCTCGCCGTCGAGCAGTACGCGGCGATGGCCCGGTCGCTCCGCCTGCCTGAGCGGAAGAATCTCACCGAGACGGCGCGAGCGGTACGGGAAGCCCTCGACCTGGGGGAGCCGTACCACCGTTGGCTGCTGATCCTCGACAACGCGGACGAGGCGGGGAACCTGCCCGACATCCTCAAGAGCGGGCGTTCGGGACACGTCCTGATCACCAGCCAGCGCTCCGAAGGCTGGGGCCGCTACGCCGAGACCGTCGAGATCGGCGTCTTCAGCCGCCCCGAGAGCGTCAGCCACCTGCGCCGCAGGCTCCCGGACTGGGGCCCGGAGGAGGCCAACCTGGTCGCCGAAGCCCTGGGCGACCTGCCCATCGCCGTCGAGCAGGCCGCGGCCGGCATCAAGCAGACCGGCCTGAGCGCCCGCGAGTACATCAGGCTGCTCCAGGTGCCGACGGCCGGCGCCGAAGACCGCGGCCACGGAGACCAGATCGCCGATCTCACCAACGCGACCGGCGGCACCTGGGACTTCGCCATCGGGCGACTGAGGGAGAACTACCCACCCGCGGTACGGCTGCTCCAACTGTGCTCGTATTTCAGCCCCGAGCCCATCTCCATGGACCTGCTGGAAGGCGTCGAGATCGCCCGGACCCTGGGCGGCAGCCGGACTGTGTCCCGCGCCTACCAGGAGCTGAGCCGTTTCGCCCTCATCCGCGTCGACCGCAAGGCCAGAAGCGTCCAGGTACACCGGCTGGTCCAGCTCTCCATGCGTAACAGCATGACCGAACAGGAGCAGCGGGAAGCACGTGAAACGGTCTACCGCGCGCTGGTCGCGGCCCGGCCGGGGAAGGACGACCCGGAGGACCCCAACACCTGGGACCAGTACCGGATCCTCTGGCCGCACCTGGGCACGCCCTGGGCAATGACCACGCCCGACGACGGTGTCCGAGAGCTTCTCGTCGACCGGGTCCGCCAGCTGCGCCGCCGCGGGGAATTCGCACAGGCCATGGAGCGCTGCCAGAAGTGCGTGGCCAAGTGGAGCGCGGCGGGAGACACCGACGAGCGCTGGATGCTGCACATGAAGTTCCAGATCGGCAACATCCTGCGGGCACAGGGCAAGTACGACGAGTCGCTGGCCCTGGACGAGGAAGTTCTGGAGCGGCAGCTCGCCGTCCTCGGCGACAAGGACGACCAGCACGTCCTCATGACGACCAGTAGCATCGCCGCCGATCTGCGTGGTCTCGGCCGCTTCGACGAAGCGCTGGCGTACGACCGGGAGACCCATCAGAGATACAGCGCCGTCTACGGCGATGACCACCCGCGCACGCTGACCGCGGCCAACAACCTCGCGGTCTCCCTGTCGGTTTCCGGCGACTACTACGCGGCACGCGATCTGGACCGCAAGACCTTCGAGACCCGTGAGGAGATCCTCCTCCCCGACCATCCCCTGACCATCGAGTCGGCCGTCAACCTGGGGCGTGATCTGCGGGAGTGCGGCGACTATGCGGGCTCCGTCAGCCTGCTCAAGCAGGCTCATGACCGCTGCCTGCGCAACCTCGAACTCACCGAGGGCGCGCCGACCGTCCTCAACACGGTCAAGGGGCTGGCCGGTTCGCTGCGCCGTGCGGGACGGCCGGGCGAGGCGGAGCAGCTCACCCGCAACGTCCTGAAGTACACGCCGGATGGCGAGGGCGGCGATTCCCCGGAGCGGCTGCTGCTGAAGATGAACCTGGCGAGCGATTTCATGGCGCTGGACCGGACGGCCGAGGCCCTGGAGCTGGGGCGCGCGGTGCTGGACGACCTCCGGCGCAGCCTCGGCGAGGACCACCCGCACACCGTCGCCTGCTCAGCGAATTACGCGGTGCACCTGCTGGGCGCCGGTATGGCCGCCGAAGCCCAGGCTCTCGCGGAGCAGGCGGTGGCCGCGTTCGCCGAACTCCTCGGGGAGAACCACCCGCACGTGCTCGTCTGCCGGGTCAACCTCGCCAACGCGCAGGCGGAGCAAGGGAGTCGCAAGGAGGCCCGCAGGACGTACGAAGCGGTCTTCGACCAGCTGCGAGAAGTCCTGCAGTCCAGCCACCCCGCCGGGCTGGTGTGCGCGGGCAACCTCGCCGTACTGCTGCGGGAACTCGGTGAGCAGAGTGCGGCCGAGGCGAGGCGCGACGAGGCCCTGGCCGAGATGATCAAACGGCTCGGCGCCGACCATCCGAAGACGGTGGCTCTTCGGTCTTGGCAGCGCAGTGGTCTGGAACTGGAGCCGCACCCGATCTGAGCGCAGCTGTCACACGGCGCTGTCGCGGACCCAGGCGAGGATCCGCGGCAGCGCCGGCAGCGCCGCGAAGTGGGCGGCCGAGGGCTGCAGTACGGCGGTCGCTCCGGGAATCCGGTCCGCCAGCCAGCGGAAGTGGCTGACGGGGGAGAAGACGTCCTGCTCGCCGTGCCAGAGCAGGACCGGTACACCTTCGATGTCCTCGGGTCCGAAGCCCCACGGCTCGCGGAAGGACACAAGATCGTCCACCCAGCCCGCCGGCTCCGGAGGATCCTCCAGCTCCGCTTCTCGTCCGGTCAACTCGCCGACGGCGGAAAGGTAGTTGAGCAGAAGCAGGTCACGGATCCCGGCATCCTCGACGACCAGACGGTCCACATCGGGCATCTCCCCCGTCAGAGAGCTGAGGAGGGAGGACGGGTTTCTTCGGATGGCGTCGGCGTTGCGCGCGAGAAGTGCGCCCACCTGGGTGAGATCCGGCGAGTGCTGGGCCATCATGCTGTACGTCATCACATTGGAATCGGCCATGCCGACCAGCCAGTCCAGGCCTTCGGCGTCCGGCGGCGCCACCGTGACCACCGCGGCGGCGCTCGCCACCCGGTCGGGGTTGAGTGCCGCACACGCCAGTGCGTGCGGCCCCCCGCCGGAGCGGCCCACCACCGAATACTGCTCGAGATCCAGCGCGTCGGCGATGGCAGCGACATCCTTCGCGCCGTGGGCGACTCTCCGGCCGGGGTGGCGGTCCGAATCCCCGTACCCCGGGCGGTCGTAGGCGATCAGGCGGATCCCGAGCTTGTGCAGGTCAAAGGTCCGGGGCCGGGGCCCGAGCCGACTGCCGGGCGTGCCGTGCAGCAGGATTACCGGGTACCCCTTGGGGTCCCCCCACTCCTCGTATGCCAGCTTCCCGTCGCGGTCGGGGGCTTGCACCAAACCTGACACCCGTTGCCTCCCGTTGCCAGCGGCTCACAGCCCGGAACGGCGCCCCCGCCCAGCATGGTGGACGGGGGCGCCGTTGGTAGCGCTCAAATCAGCCGATTTGCCTGACCCTGGGGCGTCGAAGAAGTACGATCCGCGCCCGGCAGGCCGTCGGCCGTAATGAAGGTAGCCGACCCGCGTGAGCCGCGCGCGGTGAACCCCCGTGGAGCCGCAGGTTGCCGGGGTGAGGCAGGGGAGTGGAGGTTGACGCGCTCATAGGCGTGTGACCGCCTGCGCCGAACGCTAGGCGTGAGACCGCCTGCGCTGGACATCCGTGCCCGCCAGGAGGGCATCGGTGATGAGCCGGACGCCGCGGGCCAGCCGGTTGAGCTGCTCCAGCTCGATGGCGTACAGCCTGATGGTGCTCTCGATGATCGCGTCGGACACTCCGAGGGTGGGCAGCTCCGCCCTGCTGGTCTGCAGCGCGACCCGCACGGCCCGGATCTCGTGCTGCAACTGGAGCTGCGCATGGCGGGCGAGAAGGATGTGGTGGCGGGTGAGCGTCGAGTAACCGGCGTAGCGGGCCGGCAGGAGGTCTCGCAGCCAGCGTGCCGCAGTGCGCTCCCAGTCGTGGCTGCCGGGGGCCTTGACCTGACAAGGCCAGTCCGGGCTGAGCGGTGTGTAGATCTGGGAGGACATCGTCGTCCCTTCCGGATGCGATGCGTGCGGGCTCTGAGGGTGGAGCTTTTTGGCGGCCCCGGCCCAGGGGTTGACCGGGGCCGCCACGGGTGTCCGCGGGAAGCGGAGCGCCCGGGTGGAACACCATGGGGCGACGTGAGGAGGGAGCGTCGTCCCTGGGTGTTCGGTCATGTGGCCTGCGGAATTTCCTTCGGGAAGGGCTGAGACTGGCTCGCGACTTCGGGGCACACCGGCGGTCACCAGGTGCAGTAAATATATATACCGTTGAGTAAGCAAGGGTATGAAAAATTTCATGCACGGGTTGTGATGCCGTGGCCGAACCGTTGCACGCGGTCCGCGTCAGTCCTCGAGGAAGAAGTTGTGCTGTTCCGCGGCCTGCTCATACCCCTCGAGCCGCACCTGCGTACGCCCCGGATCCGCGTCGGCCATGGCCTGCAGGACGGCTGCGGACAGCACACCCGGCGCCGAATACGAGTCGAAGACGAGCCGGGATCCGGTGCCCGCGGTGAGCGCCACATCGGCTTCGTCCACCAGCGGCCCGAGCGTCAGGTCGGTGATCAGCGCGACGCGCAGCCCCGTCCTGCGGGCGGCCCGCATCGCAGCCAGGGTCTCATTCGCGTGCCTCGGCATCGCGAAGGCGAGCACCCATGTCCCGCCCGCCTCCCGCGACTGGAGCAGCGCGTCGTAGGCGACGCTCCCCCCGCGGGTCACCAGGCGCACATCGGGGTGGATCCGCCTCGCCGCGTAGGCGAAGTACTCCGCCAGGGACACCGAGATCCGCAGGCCCAGAATCGTCAGCGGCGTCGACCGGGCAAGTTCGCGGCCGACGCCGAGGATCTGGTTGGGGTCGGCGAGCAGGCGCCGCAGGCTCTCCAGGTTCTCGATCTCGGCGTCGACGGCGGCCTGCAGCTCATTGCGGCGGATCTCTTCGCGCGTGTCCGGGTGACGGGCGACCGCGCTGGAGCGCGATGGGCTGGAGCGCCTCGCGGAGCGCGGGGAACCCGCTGAAACCCAAGGACGAGGCGAAGCGGGTCACCGACGGCTGGCTCACACCCACGCGCTCCGCGAGCTCCGTGATCGACAGGAACGCCGCTTCGGTGAGGTGGTCGACCAGGTACTGGGCGATGCGCCGCTGGGCGGGCGACAGCCGGTGGCCGCCGAACAGTGCGAGGACCCTGTCCGTGGGGGCCGCCTCGGTGTCCGGAGACTGCTGTCCCGGCGTGATCGCAGCCGCCTGCGCTCGTGCCTGCTGCCCTGATGGCACCGGTGTGCCTCCTTCTCGTCCCACTCGTGAAACATAGCTCACGAGTCGGCTACGGCTCCCGGGCTTCGGCCTTGTCGAGTGCGTCGTCCAGCGCCATCGCCGCCGTGATGAGCGAAAGGTGGGTGAACGCCTGGGGGAAGTTGCCCAGTTGCTCTCCCGTCGGGCCGATCTCCTCGGCGAAGAGGCCCACATGGTTGGCGTAGGTGACCATTTTCTCGAAGGCGTAGCGGGCCTCGTCGACCCGGCCCGCACGGGCGAGCGCATGTACGTAGTGGAAGGTGCACAGGGTGAACGTGCCCTCGGAGCCCCGCAGCCCGTCGGGGGACGCGGACGGGTCGTAGCGGTAGACGAGGCTGTCGGAGACCAGCTCGCGGTCCATGGCTTCGAGAGTGGCGAGCCAGCGCGGATCCTTCGGCGCGACGAACCCGACGTGGGGCATGAGCAGCAGCGAGGCGTCCAGGACGTCGGCGTCGTAGTGCTGGACGAATGCCCGGCGCTTCTCGCTCCAGCCGCGCTCCATCACCTGGAGGAAGATCGCGTCGCGGGTGGCGGTCCAGCGCTCCAGGTCGGCGGGGCGCGCGTACTCCCGGGCCAGACGGACGCCGCGGTCGAAGGCCACCCAGGACATCAGCCGGCTGTAGGTGAAGTCCTTGCGGCCGCCGCGGGTCTCCCAGATGCCCTCGTCGGGCTGGTCCCAGTTGTCTGCCAGCCAGTCCAGGACGCGGGCGATGGCCTGCCAGCCCTCGAAGCCGCCGGTTTCCGCGATGCCGCCGGACTGCATCAGGGCGAATGCCGCCTCGCCGTAGATGTCGAGCTGGAGCTGATCGGCCGCGCCGTTCCCGATGCGCACGGGGGAGGATTTGAGGTAGCCCTCCAGATGGTCGAGGACCTCCTCGCCGAGGTGTGGGTCCCCGTCCACCCGGTACATGATCTGCAGCGGCTCGCCGGAGCCGGTCGCGCCCGCGGCCAGCCGCCCGCCGAGCCAGAGGCGGAAGGCGTCCGCCTCCTCGGTGAAACCCAGGTCGATCAGCGCCCCTACGGACAGCGAGGCGTCCCGGATCCACGTGTAGCGGTAGTCCCAGTTTCGCTCGCCCCCGACCTGCTCGGGCAGTCCGGCGGTGGCGGCGGCGACCGGGGCACCCGTGGGGGCGTAGGTGAGCAGCTTGAGCGTGATGGCTGAGCGGTTCACGGTCTGCCGCCAGCGGCCGCGGTACCGGGAGGTACGCAGCCACCCGTGCCAGAACTGTACGGTCGACCGCCAGGTGGCCTCCGCCACTGCGCGGCCGAGCGGCTCGGGTGGCTCCCCGCCGCTGGCGCAGGTGGTCAGCACGACCGCGGCGGTCTCTCCCGCCTGGAGCGTGACGGTGCTCTGGACGTCGTTGCCGTTGTCGGTCCACAGCGGTGCGCTGCTCTGCAGGTGCAGGTCGATGCCGGGGCCGCTGAATAGGGCGCTGTCGCCCGCCTCGGTCAGCTTGAGCGCGTGCGTGGCGCGGCCGTAGTCGAAGCGAGGGCTGCACTCCACGGTGAAGCGCACGCTGCCGCGTACGACGCGCATCACCCGGAACATCCGGTGCCGGTCCGTCGCGGTTTCGGGGGTGTCCAGCGGCATGAAGTCCACGACCTCGCCCACCCCCTCGGCGGTGAGGAAGCGGGTGACGAGGACCGCGGTGTCGGGGAGGTACAACTGGGTGACGCGGGCGTCCGGGTGGTCGGCGGTGATCCTGAAGCTGCCGCCGCGCTCGTGGTCGAGAAGGGCGGCGAAGATGCTGGGCGAGTCGAATCGCGGGGCGCAGAACCAGTCGATCGCTCCGTCGGACGCCACCAGGGCGACGGTCTGCAGGTCCCCGATCATCCCGTGGTCTGCGATGGGCGGGTAGTGGCGCATTGCGGTTCTCCCTCGTCAGGAGCCGGTGGCTCCGCCTGCGTCAGTACGCCCTGGACAGCACCATCCTGCGATGGCCGGGGTGACCCCGCACGTCAATGCGTCCGAGGGTGTCGGCGGGTTCTCGTGCGGGCGGTTCTCCATATAATTAAAGATTGAACTAATGGTGGGAGGTGAGGAGGTCGCATCATGGCCGAGCCGGGTCTGCTCGACACCGGCGAACGAGCGACCTTTGAGATCCGGTTCAATGCGCCTTGTGGCCCACGAGCGGAGCCGTGGGTTCGCCACTGCCCTGGCGAACTCCACGCAGGAATTCCGCGATTGCCTCGAGCGACGTGTGTGACGGCTTCCAGCCCAGCTCGTCATGCGCACGAGAGGGGTCGAGGAGGGGCAGCCGCAGCACCGCGTCGAACAGGTGCGGTGACGCCGGGGCCACATGCAGCCCCCAGGCAGCGGCCAGCACGGCCCGTACCGCTTGCCGCGGTACGGGCACCACACGCGCGTCGAGGAGTTCGCCCAACGACCGCGCGTCGACCACTGGTCCGGCGGCCAGATTGAACGCTCCGCGCACATCGCGCAGCACAGCCCGGCGGTAGGCTTCCGCGGCGTCGTCGGTGTGCAGCGCCTGGAAGCGCAGGCCTTTCAAGTCCGGTACGTACGGCAGTAGTTCGGGTCGCAACAGCGGTCCGGGAAGGAAGCGGCCGGCGAAGATGCGGCGCTGTTCGCTCGCCGCGCCTTCCTTGAACAGGAAGCAGGGCCGCATCCGCACGACGCGGACCTCGGGATGGTCCCGCTCGTAGGTGTCCAGAACTCGTTCGAGGTAGGCCTTTTCGCGGCAGTACGCGGCGTCCGGCCAGCCATGGGTGGGCCACGACTCGTCGACGCCCCGGCCCTCCTTCGGCCCTGGTGAGTACGCGCCGACCGATGACGCGTGGATCAGCGCGGGCGCACCGGCGGACGCGACCGCGTTGAACACCTCGAGCGAGCCGAGGACGTTCGTCTCCCAGGTGACCACCGGGTCGTGGGTGGGCTGGAACCGCCAGGCGAGATGGATGACGGCGTCCGCCCCGGCGAAGTGCTGCCCGAGCAGAGGTGTGTCCTCCAGCCGGGCCAGATTCACGGTGGCCCATTCGGTCTTCGGGACACTCAGCTCGGGGATCCTGCGGGCGAGGCCCAGGACGGAGCCGACCTGCGGATGAGCCGCCAGGGCCCGCACCACGCTGGTGCCGACATTGCCGGTGGCCCCGGTGACCACCACCCGCAGTTCTGTGTTCGGGTTCATGGCGTACTCCGTGACCTTGATCCAGTGCTCGGAGCGTTCGGGTGTCCAGATCCGCAGGGATGAAACGGGGACCGGCACGTCGTCGTGCTGCCCAGCCCACGTGTAACGAGACGCCCGCGGGGGACCCGAAGTACGCCGGAACCATCACCGTGACAGGAGGACGGCATGCGCGCGCTGACATGGCAGGGAAAGCGGGACGTGCGGGTGGACACCGTGCCCGACCCTCACATCAAGGATCCGGGAGACATCATCGTGCGGGTCACATCCACCGGCATCTGCGGATCGGACCTGCATCTGTACGAGGTGATGGGCCCGTATCTGGACCCCGGAGACATCCTCGGGCACGAACCCATGGGCATCGTCGAGGAGGCAGGTCCGGAGGTGACCTCCCTCGCCCCCGGCGACCGGGTCGTCATCCCCTTCAATATTTCGTGCGGGCACTGCTTCATGTGCGAGCAGGGCCTGCAGTCGCAGTGCGAGACCACGCAGGTCCGCGAGCGGGGCACGGGGGCCGCGCTGTTCGGCTACAGCAAGCTGTACGGCCAGGTGCCGGGCGGGCAGGCCGAGTACATGAGGGTTCCCTTCGGGAACAGCCTTCCGATCAAGGTGCCGGACGGGCCTCCCGACGAGCGTTTCGTATATCTGTCCGACGTGCTGCCCACCGCGTGGCAGGCGGTCGAGTACGCCGACATCCCGCCCGGCGGGTCGGTCACCGTACTGGGCCTCGGACCGATCGGGGAGATGGCCGCCCGCGTCGCCCTGCACCGCGGCGCCCGCCTGGTCCTGGGCGTCGACCTGGTGCCGACCCGGCTGGCCAGGGCCGCACACCATGGGGTCACGACGATGGACCTGCGCAGGTACGGAAAGGGGCTCGGCGACGCCATCCGCGATCTGACCGACGGACGGGGGACCGACGCCGTGATCGACGCCGTCGGGATGGAGGCGCACGGCGCGCCCGTCGTGAAGGCCGCCCAGTGGATCACCGGCCTGCTTCCGGACGCCGTCGCCGAACGGGTCATGGAACACGCCGGTGTGGACCGCCTGAGCGCGCTCTACACGGCAATCGACGTCGTACGGCGCGGCGGCACGATTTCGCTGTCCGGCGTGTACGGCGGCGCGGCCGACCCGCTGCCGCTGCTGACCCTTTTCGACAAGCAGATCCAGCTCCGGATGGGCCAGGCCAACGTCAAGCGCTGGGTGGACGACATCCTGCCGCTGCTCGACGACAAGGACGTGCTCGGCGTGGAGGGCTTCGCGACGCACAGGATGCCGCTCGAGGACGGACCGAAGGCGTACGAGATGTTCCAGGAGAAGCGGGACGGCATGATCAAGACACTGCTGAAGCCATAGGGCGCACGGAGAGCGAGGACGACATGGCGCGCGCGGCACTGTTCGACGTCGACGGCACCCTCGTCGACACGAACCATCTGCATGTGACGACCTGGTGGGAGGCGTTCCGCCAGGCCGGGCACCGGGTATCGACCCACGCCATCCACCGGGCGATCGGCCTCGGCTCCGACCATCTGATCGCGCATCTGCTGGGCGACGGCAGGGACCGTGACCAGGACGCGCAGATCAGCGCCACGCACAAGGCTCTCTACGGCACGTACGCCGAGCGCCTGGCGCCGCTGGACGGGGCGCGCGACCTGCTGCACACCTTGGCGAACCGCGGCTGGCGGATCGTCCTCGCCACCTCCGCGGGAGGGCGTGAACTGGCCGCTCTGCGCCGCGCTGTCGACGCGGACGACGTCATCGAGGGCACGGCGAGCGCGGACGACGTCTCCGAGGGCAAACCGGCGCCCGATCCGGTGCAGCGCGCCCTGGAGCTTGCCGGAGCCTCTGCGGGTGAAGCGGTGTTCGTCGGCGACACGGTGTGGGACATGGAGGCGGCGGCGAACGCTGGCGTCCGCGCCGTAGCCCTGCTCTCGGGAGGAATCGCGCGCGCCGACCTGGAGGGCGCCGGAGCGGCAGCCGTCTACCGTGACCCCGCGGATCTGCTCTCGCACCTCGACAGCAGCCTGCTCGCCCAGCTGGAACGCACCTGACCCGCGCGGGCGGCGAGCCGGCCGGAGCACGTTTGCGTACGCCGTGACGGGTACCCGGGGTGCATGAACGAGACCAAGCCACTGGCCGTCGTCACAGGTGCATCGAGCGGCATCGGTTTCGAATTGGCCAAGCAATTCGCGGAGCACGGATTCGACCTCGTACTGACGGCGGAGGACGGCGAACTGCACCTCGCGGCGGACGAGGTCCGGGCGAGCGGAGCAGGCGTGGCGGTTGAGGCGGTCCACGCCGATCTGGCCACCCAGGGCGGCGTGGAGCAGCTGTACCGGGTCGTCTCGGCCACGGGCCGGCCGGTCGCGGCCGCCGCGCTCAACGCGGGTGTCGGCCAGGGCGGCGCGTTCGTCGAGACGGACCTCGCGGACGAGCTCCGCATCATCGACCTCAACATCACCTCGACCGTGCAGCTGGCGAAGCGTCTGCTGCCGGACATGGTCGCCCGGGGCGAGGGCAGACTGCTCTTCACCTCCTCCATAGCCTCGACCGTGCCGGGCTCCTACCAGGCCGTGTACAACGCCTCGAAGTCCTTCATCCAGTCGTTCGCGCAGGCCTTGCAGAACGAGCTCAAGGACACGGGTGTGACGATCACTTCACTCATGCCGGGGCCGACCGACACGGAGTTCTTCCACCGGGCAGGGATGGAGAACACAAAGGTCGGCCGGCAGCCGAAGGACGATCCCGAGCTGGTGGCGCGGCAGGGTTTCGAGGCGCTCATGGCCGGGAGGAAGAAGCTCGTCGCGGGTTCTGCCAGGACCAAGGTCCAGGGGCTCGCCAGCAGGGTGCTCCCTGACAGCGTGAAGGCGGTTGCGCACCGGAGGATGGCGGAACCGGGTTCACGCACCTCGGACGCCGGCCGTTAGGAGGGACGCCATGCGATTCGACAGTCGTCGGCACGCAGGCCAGGAGCTCGGCGTCAGGTTCCTGGACTGGGCGGCGGACGGTGACCTCACTGACGTCGTCGTGCTCGCTCTGCCTCGTGGCGGCGTGCCCGTCGCCGCGGAGGTCGCCCGGGCCCTGCACGTACCCATGGACGTCCTCGTGGTCCGCAAAATCGGTGCCCCGGGCGCACCGGAAGTCGGCATCGGGGCGATCGTCGGCGAGGATCCGCCCGTCTTCGACCGCCTGGCGCTGGAAGTCCTGGGCCTGGACGAGTCGGAGTTCGCGGCGGAGGTGGCCATGGAACGGCTCGAACTGCACCGTCGCGACGACCTCTACCGTGGCGGGCGGCCCGAACCTCAGGTGCAGGGCCGAAGCGTCATCCTGGTCGACGACGGCCTCGCCACGGGCATCACCGCACGCGCTGCGCTGCGCCATCTGCGCCGCCAGAACCCCGGACGGCTGGTGCTGGCCGTACCGGTCTGCGCTCCCCGCAGCGCCGTGGAACTGAAGGAGGAGGCCGACGACCTCATGTGCTTGCACCAGCCGAACAACTTCCACTCGGTGGGGCAGTGGTACGCGGACTTCGGCCAGGTCTCCGACCGAGAGGTGCTCGACACCCTGCGCAGCCTCTCCTCCACGGTCTGAGACCAGGTCCGAGGAGGCCACGCAAACACTCGGGAGGACTCATGGCCGACATCGACACCCTTGAACTCGACGCGCTCTGGGCGGAGTTCCACGTGTGGTGTCAACATGACCTCGCAGGAGCTGAGCGCCTGGCTGACGACGTACGACGCGGACCCGTTCAAACCTCCCACGTAGAAGGGGGGCGTCAGCTGATGTCGAAGAGCGGACCCGTGAGCGTGAGCCCGAGATCGTGGCCCGCGTACGCGAAGAAGGCCAGCAGCATCAGCGCCGCACCGGTCAGCGACAGGTCCTTGAAGAAGGAGGCCATCTCCACCGTCTTGGCCTGTTCGTCGGTCTCTTTCCAGAAGGGGTGCATCAGGAGCGCCGTCGGGACGAGGAAGACGACCAGCAGCAGCGCGCCCAGGTCCGCCCAGACCCCGAACACCACCATCAGCCCGCCGGCCAGGAGAAGGACTCCGCTGGCCGCGGTCGCCGGCACGGGGGCGGGGACGCCACGCGAGGCGGCGTAACCAGCCATGGCCTTCGTCTTGGTGAGGTGGCCCACCGCCGAGTTGAGGAACAGGACGCAGAAGAGAATGCGACCGATGAGCACGAGGACATCCACTGTTGCCTCCAGGCTCGCGCGCAGGAATTTGAAGGGACAACTTCCTGTGTGTAATTTTACTCGGCCGATGGGTGAAATGTTCCATTCGGCAGCCCAGTGGCCGTCGGTGCGGGCGGGGCAATGAGATGCGCCGCACTGCCGCCGGGGAGCATGCTGGCTGTGTGAACTGGTACGGGGCGGCCGGGCACGCACCGCTGAGCGAGAGCGGGTCGCCGCCCGGGA
The DNA here is from genome assembly GCF_030817355.1 of Streptomyces sp. V1I1. Lineage (NCBI taxonomy): Bacteria > Bacillati > Actinomycetota > Actinomycetes > Kitasatosporales > Streptomycetaceae > Streptomyces > Streptomyces sp. V1I1. The sequence goes on from NZ_JAUSZH010000001.1 coordinate 7,518,902, forward strand.
AACCGAACACCACCGGCCGGGTTCCGGACGAACTGGCCATGGTGCTCGCACAGGCCGCCGTCAGCGGAATCGAATCGGTCGGCGGATACGCAGGCGGCATCTATCTGCGCTCCCGGACGCAGGGGCTGCTCCGCCTCGCCGTGCTCGCCGGGTTGCCGGCCCGGCTCTTCCGCCCCTGGTGGCGCATGCATGTGAACCGGCCGTTCCCGGTGGCCGAGGCCCACCGATCCGGCCAGGCCGTCCATCTCGCCGACGCCGAGGAAGCCATGCGCCGCTTCCCGCAGCTGATGGCGGGCATGCCGTACCCCTTCGGCTCCCTGTACGAACCGGTCGTCAGCGGCCGCGAGAAGTACGGGGTGCTCGTGGTGCTGCGCCGGGCCACCCCCGGAAACGCGGTCAGCCAGAGCGACCGCCGACGGCTGAATGTCGCCGCAAGGCGCCTCAGCGGCGCCCTCGCGGAGCTGGGCGCGGACGGAACGCTCGTCGAGTGGGACGGTGAACCGGTCTCCGTCCAACTGCCCGCGGCCACCACGCCGCCGGTGCGGATCGGTCGCTTCGACTGGGACCTCGACAGTGGCTCCATATCCGCCGACGAGGAGCTGTGCGCGATCCTCGGCAGCGACCCCGCGGCCTTCCCCGGCACCGTCGAGGCGCTTGCGGCGCGGCTGGCGCCGGAGGACGTGTACGGACTGTGGACGATCGCCCGACAGGCGGTGGAGTCGGGCCGGCCGGTGGCGCGCAGGATGCGGCTACGGGGACCCGACGGCCGACCTCACCTGCTGGAAATCTCGGGCCGCGCGCTCTCGCCGGGCGACGGCCTCGGCAGTCATCTGACCGGCTTCCTCGTGGACCTCGGCGTCGGGCCGATCGCCGCCGAAGCCACCGACCGGCTCCCGCGATGCATCTTCTCGCTCGACCGCCTCGGCCGGATCACCCACATCAACCACAGCGCGGAGACCTTGCTCGGCCACGCCCGGTCCGAGCTGGCCGGGCGCGTCCTGTGGGAGGCACTGCCGTGGTTGGGGCACCCTGGCTACGAGGACCACTTCCGGGCCGCACTGATCTCCCACGAGCCCGTCCACTTCATGGCCCAGAGTGCCTCCAAGGAGTGGATGTCCGTCTGGCTCTACCCCGGCCACGACGGAGTGACCCTCACTGCCGCCGCTGAGGACCAACCCGCGTACTCGCCCGAGTCCGTCACCCTGCCGGGCACGGGACTCGGCTCCTCCGCGGACCGCGCCTCCGCGCTGTACCGCCCGGTCGCCCTGGCCATCGCGCTGACCGAGGCCGTCACCGCCCGTCAGGTGTCCGCCGTGGTCACGGAGGAACTGCTGCCCGCCTTCGGCGGCCGGCAGCTGGCGATCTACCTCCTGAACGAGCGACATCTCTACCTCGCCTGGGAGACCGGTTTTCCTCAGGGCTTCCTGGACCGATTCGACGGCGTCGGGCTCGACGCCCGGCTGCCCGGCGTGGAGACCCTCACCACCGGCCGCCCCATGTTCTTCGAGTCCATGGAACGCCTGGCCGTCGCCTACCCCGGCATACCCATGGACGCCAACGTGGGCGCCAGGGCCTTCCTGCCGCTGATCGCCTCCGGGCGTCCCGTCGGCTCCTGCATCCTCGGCTTCGACCAGCCGCGCGGCTTCAGCCCCGAAGAGCGCACAGTTCTCACCGCGCTGGCCGGACTCATCGCACAGGCCCTCCAGCGAGCCCAGCGCTACGACACCGAGGCCGCCCTCGCTCGCGGCCTGCAGGCCGCTCTGCTGCCGCACCGGCTGCCCGTACTGGAACACGTCGACACTGTCGGGCGGTACCTCCCGGGCACCCAGGGCATGGAGGTCGGAGGCGACTGGTACGACGTCATCGAGACCGACCGGGGTGTTGCCCTGGTCATCGGCGACGTACAGGGACACGGCGTCGCCGCCGCCGCCACCATGGGCCAACTGCGCAGCGCCGTACGCGCCTTCGCCCTCAACGTGCACGATCCGCAGCAGGTGGTGGCCGGCACCAACCGGATGCTCATCGACCTCGATCCCGGCCAGTTCGCCAGCTGCTGCTACATCGTCCTCGACCCGTCGACGGGCGCGACGCAGGCCGTGCGGGCCGGGCACCCGCAGCCCCTGCTGCGACACGTCGACGGTCGCACCGAGGTCCTGGACCTTCCCGGCGGCGTCGTGCTCGGCGTCGACGTCGACGCGTCGTACCCCGTCACCGAACTGCAGCTCGAGCGGGGCGAGGTCCTGGCGCTGTTCACCGACGGGCTGGTGGAGCAGCCGGGAAGCGACATCGACCTCGGCATCGACCAGCTGCGCAGCACACTCGCCGAAGCCGGCTCGTCCCCTCTCGCCGAGACGGCCGACCGCCTCATCCGCGAGGCTCGGCACGCCACCGACCGGCCCGACGACATCGCACTGCTGCTCGCCGCCCGCTGGACCGAGGCCTCGTCGGCGCACGGGGCCGGGGCCGGAGCGAGGCGAGCGCCATGAGCACGCTGAACGCAGCCGAGAATCGCGGCTTCCGCGGTCCCCTCGACGTCACGAGAGCGGCCACGGCCGTACTGGACACCCACGGCACCGTCGTCGGCTGGAGCCCCACGGCCCAGGAGCTGCTGGGCTACCCGTCGCACGAAGTGCTCGGGCACCCGATCGGCGCCCTGGTGGTGCACCCCGCGGGCGGGCATCGCACGGCCGCGGACCTGCCGTCGGGCGCCCCGTTCTCGCGCCGACAGGTGCTGCCCATGCGGCACCGGGACGGCCGTACCCTCCGCGTGGCCACCGCGGTGCTTCCGCTGTCCCACGCGGGAGCCGGGCCCGCCCGGGTGCTGAGCCTGGCCGACGCGGACGAGACGGAACAGTGGGAGGCCCTGCAGGCGATGCTCCGCGGCCTGGCCACGCAATCACCGGTCGGCCTGGCCATCTACGACACGCAGTTGCGGGTGGTGTGGACGAACTTCGCCCTGGTCCAGGAGATGGGCAATTCCCAGTACGCGGGCATGGGCCCGGACGACATGGTGACCCATGGCGAGGTCCTCTCTTCGCGGTATCCGGCGACTCTGGAGGAGGTCATGCGGAGGGTGCTGGTCACCGGCGAGCCCGTCATCGAGCTCCACTACCGAGGCCGCCCGCCCGTGGACCCGGACCACGACCATGTCTGGTCGTGCTCCTACTACCGGCTGCAGGACGCCGGGTCCTCCTCGCTGGGCGTGTGCGAGGAGACGGTGGACATCACCGCCCGCTATCTCGCGCAGCAGCGACTGGACCTTCTGGTCCGAGCGGGGGGACAGGTGGGCACCACCTTGGACATGGCCCGCACTGCGCAGGAGCTCTCCGCTGTCATCGTCCCGCAGTTCGCCGACGCGGTCACTGTCGACCTCCTGGAGGAAGTCCTGGGCGGCGAGCAGCCCACGCCGGGCAGCGAGCCGACGAGTAGCGTGGTCCGGGTGTGGGGAGCGCCGGGACAGGAGGCGCCGGGCCCGAACGAAGCCCGGCCCGCCCAGCGGATCGACTTCCCGCCGGACTCGCCCCAGGCCCGCAGCCTCTCCTCGGGGCGGTCCGTACTGGAACGCCGGCTGGTCACGCCCGGCAGTGACGGGCGAGTGCCCGGGAGCTCGCGGCTGGTCGTGCCCCTGCGTGCCGAGGGCGCCACGCTGGGAGTGGTCACCTTTGCGCGGGACAGCCACCCCGACCCGTTCGACGCCGGTGAGGTGGCGGTCGCCGACGAGCTGGTCGCCCGGGCCGCCGTATGCATCGACAACGCCCGCCGCTTCACCCGCGAGCACGCCGCCGCCCTCATGCTTCAGCGCAGTCTGCTTCCGCAGACTCTGCCGCGGCTCACCGCCGTCGAGATGGCGTACCGCTATCTGCCCGCGGACAGCAGGGCCGGAGTCGGCGGCGACTGGTTCGATGTCATCCCCCTGTCGGGCGCGCGGGTCGGTCTGGTCGTGGGCGATGTGGTCGGCCACGGTCTGCGCGCCGCAGCCACCATGGGTCGGCTGCGCACGAGCGTACGTGTGCTCGCCCGGCTCGACCTCGCGCCGGACGAGCTCCTCGCGCGCCTGGACGACCTGATCGGCCAGACCGCCGACGAGCACGACGCAGCCTTCACTGAGAGCGACAGCGGGACGGACCATGACGGGCTTGGGGTGACGTGCCTGTACGCCGTGTACGACCCGGTGTCCGGACTCTGCAGAATGTCGCGCGCCGGCCATATCCTCCCTGGCGTCGTCGACCCGGCAAGCGGCTCGGTCACCTTCCCCGACCTGCCTGCGGGCCCGCCCCTCGGTCTGGGAGGCCTGCCCTTCGAGAGCGCGGAACTGATACTGCCGGAAGGCAGCCTCGTCGCCATGTTCACCGACGGCCTCGTCCGGGGCCGGGGCCGGGACGTCGACGCCGAATTCGACCGGCTCCGCGCCGTCCTCACCGAGCACCGACGCCCGTTGGAGGAACTGTGCGACCAGGCGGTGGGGCCGCTGCAGCCCGGTTCCGTGGACGACGACGCCGCCCTGCTGCTCGTACGCACGCGCACGCTGGACCGCCACCAGGTGGCCGCATGGGAGCTGGAGGCCGATCCGGAGGAGGTCGGCCGGGCCCGGGCCGCGGTCGCCGAGCAGGTCGGCGAGTGGGGCCTTGACGACCTCGTCTTCACCACCGAGCTGGTGGTGAGCGAGCTCGTCACCAATGCCATGCGGTACGCCTCCGGCCCGATTCAGCTGCGGCTCATCCGCGAGCAGACGCTGATCTGCGAGGTCTCCGACACCGGACACACCTCACCCCATCTGCGCCACGCCGGCAGCGACGACGAAGGCGGCCGGGGTCTCTTCCTCGTCGCGCAGATGACCCTGCGGTGGGGCACGAGGCACACATCCGCGGGCAAGACGATCTGGGCCGAGCAGGCGCTGCCGTCGTGAAGATCTAGTTCTCCAGACACAGCACGGAGATCCGCTGGACCAGGTTGTTGGCGAAGCCGCCGCGGTTCCATGGCTGGGTGAGGGGCTGAGTGTGGCCTTCGGCGTCGGTGGCGCGGGCGCTGAGCACATGGCTGCCCGGCGTGGCGGCCCAGGAGGACTGCCAGCGCCGCCAGGCCCACCGGTGGCCGTCCGCCGGGGCGAGTTCGGCCTCGCGCCAGGAGCTGGTGCCGTCGGTGCTCACCTCCACCCTCGTCACCGGGGCGTGCCCGGACCAGGCCCGGCCCTCCAGTGGCACCTCACCGGCGCGTACGACACGGGCCCGGGACATGAAGTCGGGGAACCCGGGCGGGATCATCAAGGCTCGTGGCGCGATCAGGGTGACCGGTTCGCCGGGGTCGTCGGCCTGCTGCCGGTAGCGGTAGGCAACCGTCTGCTGGAAGCCGGTGAACGGGGTGTCGGTGAGGGCGATGTCGCGCAGCCACTTCACGTGCGCCATGCCGTACCAGCCGGGGACGATCAGCCGTAGCGGACTGCCGTGCTGCGGCGGCAGGGGCCGCCAGTTCATCGCGTACGCCACCAGCACCTGCGGATCGTCGCCCATGGCCAGGGGCAACGGCAGACTGCGCCGGTAGTCCTGCTCGACACCGCGCTCGACGCCATGGTCGGCTCCGGTGAAGACGGCCTCGACGGCATCCGCATCCGCCCCGGCCTCGGCGAGCAGCGTGCGCAGCGGCACCCCGGTCCACTCGGCGGTTCCGACCGCCTCGACCAGCCAGGGCTGGCTCACCGGGCGCGGCGAGAGCCGGGCCCGGCCGTTGCCCGCGCACTCCATCGTCACGCGCTGGGTGGCTGCCGGGAACGACCGCAGCGTCGCCATGTCCAGCGTCAGCGGAGTGCGCACCCGGCCGCTGACGGTCAGCTCCCACCCATCGGCGTCGGCCGCGGGGATGTCGTAGTGGACCAGGACATAGTGCAGTCCGGCCGGGGTGAGGTCGTAGCGCATGGCCTCCAGCGGAAGCCCGTGATTGCGGGCCGCGAGGGCCAGTTCGTCCAAACCGATGCCCTCGTCGGGCGCGGCGACGCGCCCTGGTGCGCTGATGTCACCGATGCGTCCCTCCATGACCCCATGGTGCTCTTCTCGCCAGGTCCGGGCACCCCGTGGAGCGGCCGGAGAAGTACCGGCCAAAGGTGCTTGGTCCCACCGGTTGACTGGAATGCCCGAGCAAGCGTTATATCGGAGTTAAAGGGCAGATAAAGGCTTCTGAATGGAGGCGGCCCGCAATGACCACCCATCCGAGCATCGAGCAACACCCCGATCTGGCCGAGATGCGCTCCCGGTTCGAACGGGCGACCACAACTCCCCGTGCCCAGGCGATCGAGACACTCGCCCTGCTGACCGGCCTGTACCTGGCCGCATCGCCGTGGATAGCCGGGTTCAACGGCCTCACCACGCTGGCAGTGTGCAACCTGATCACCGGCGCCGCCTATGTCCTGTGCATGGGCGGGTTCGGCTCGGCATACGAGCGGACACACGCCATGGCCTGGTGCGCGATAGTCATCGGAGCATGGACGATCATCTCTCCGTGGGTCGTCGTCGGTAACGTCGACACGACTCGGACCATCGTCAACAACATCATCGTCGGCGCTGTGGCCCTGCTGCTCGGCCTGGCCATGGCCGCCATGGACGTCCGCGCACCCGCTCGCCTGCGAGCCCGCGCAGGCTCCCGCGGCGACACGGGCGTCGCCCCGATGCGCTGACGCGCACGCACGGAAGGCACTGATCACATCGATTCGTTCCGGATCACCGGCTGAGACGCGGTGGGGTGCGGATACCGCACCCCACCGTGATGATGGTCGCGATGGATGACGTGGATGTGCTCCCGGAGCCGGAACTGCCGGCCGCGGCCCGCCGGGGTGACCCGGCGGCCTTCGAGGAGCTGGTCGACAGCCACAGGCGCGAGCTGTACGCCCACTGCTACCGGATGCTCGGCTCGGTGCAGGACGCCGAGGACGGGTTGCAGGAGTCGCTGCTCGCGGCCTGGCGTGGCCTGTCCGGCTTCGAGGGCCGCAGTTCGCTGGGTACGTGGCTCTACCGCATCAGCACCAACGCCTGCCTGCGGCTTGCCGCCCGCCGCCCCCGGCGGATCCTCTCGCCCGACCACGGCCCGCCGCGGAGCGACACGGCCGACACCCTCACCGACAGCCGGACCAAGCCGTGGCACGACACCACGCGCATCGTCCGGCGCGTGGACGCCCACCAGCAGATCGCCGAGCTCAAAAAAGGCCCTGGCCGCGACATCCTGGTCTTCGGCAGCCGCACCCTGTGGAACGATCTGCTCGCCGCCGGCCTCGTCGACGAACTCCACCTGATGATCGGGCCGGTCGTCGTCGGCGGCGGGACGCCGGCCTTCGGTGCCGGACCGGTGCCCCCGCTACGGCTGCTGTCCACGCACACCTGGGACGGCACCGACAACATGCTCGTCCGGTACGCACCCGGCGACCGGGCTTCGTAGCCGGTTTTCACCCAGCGGACGGCGTGCGGAGGGATCATCGTGATGCCGGGCTTCGGACGACCGGTCAGACTCGACGACAGCAAGGAGCACGACGCGTGTCCCCTCTCTTCCCTGCCCTCGCCGCCCGGTCGCCGCTGCCCGCCCTCCGGTTCGGCGACCGGTCCCTGACCCACGCCGAACTGGCCGCGGCGGCAGGCTCGCTGGCCGCCCGGATCAGCGATGCGCGCAGGGTCGCGGTCTGGGCGACGCCCACCCTGGAGACGGCGGTGGGCGTCGTGGCCGCGCTGCTGGCGGGTGTGCCCGCCGTACCCCTCAACCCGAAGACAGGCGAGCGCGAGCTGGCCCACATCGTCTCGGACAGCGCGCCGTCACTCGTACTGGCGGAGCCGGGCGCCGAACTGCCCCCGGCGCTCCGCGCCTTGCCGCGTACGGACATCGAGACCACCGCGGCGCGAGCGCCGCTGCCGCCCGAGCCGTCCGCCGATGCGCCCGCCCTCATCGTCTACACCTCGGGCACCACGGGGCCGCCCAAGGGCGCCGTGCTGCCGCGCCGCGCGATCACCTCCACCCTGGACGCCCTTGAGGACGCCTGGCAGTGGACCTCCGACGACGTCCTCGTCCACGGCCTTCCGCTCTTCCACGTCCATGGGCTGATCCTCGGCATCCTCGGCCCGCTGCGCCGCGGCGGCTCGGTGCGGCATCTGGGACGGTTCAGCACGGACGGCGTGGCGCGCGAGCTGGAGTCGGGCGCGACGATGCTGTTCGGCGTGCCGACGATGTATCACCGGATCGCTGAGGCACTTCCCGGCGATCCGCGGCTCGCGAAGGCCCTGGCCGGAGCCCGGCTGCTGGTCTCCGGCTCGGCCGCGCTGCCCGTGCACGACCACGAGCGGATCGCGGCGGCGACCGGCCGCAGGGTCATCGAGCGGTACGGCATGACCGAGACGCTCATGAACACCTCGGTGCGCGCCGACGGCGAACCGCGTCCCGGCACGGTCGGCCTGCCCCTCAAGGGAGTTGAGCTGCGGCTGGTCGACGAGAGCGACGGCATCGGAGAGATCCAGGTGCGCGGGCCGAACCTCTTCACGGAGTATCTGAACCGGCCCGACGCGACCGCGGCGGCCTTCGACGGCGGCTGGTTCCGTACGGGGGACATGGCGAGCCTCGACGCGGACGGGTATGTCCGGATCGTCGGCCGCAAGGCCACCGACCTCATCAAGAGCGGCGGCTACAAGATCGGCGCGGGCGAGATCGAGAACGCCCTGCTCGACCACCCCGGCGTACTGGAGGCGGCGGTGACCGGGGAGCCGGACGCGGACCTGGGCGAGCGGATCGTCGCCTGGATCGTGCCCGCCGACCCGTCCGAGCCACCCGCGCCCGAGGAGCTGTCCGCGCATGTCGCAGCGCAGCTCGCCCCGCACAAACGCCCTCGTGACGTGCGCTTTCTCGACGCCCTGCCGCGCAACGACATGGGCAAGGTCATGAAGCGGGCCCTCCATGGCTGACCACCTCACGGCCCGTGATGCCGTCGCCCGGGTGACATCCGCCTTCACCGAACTGCCCGTCCCCGAGGGCATGTCCGCCCCCGACGGCCCCATCGCCTGGCAGGGATACGACGAGCAGCGCGCCCGCGCCGCGAAACGCACCGGCGAACAGGAGTCGGTCGTCTGCGGCACCGGCCTGGTCGGAGCCACCGAAGCGGTGCTGATCTCCTTCGAGTTCGGCTTCCTGGGCGGGTCCCTGGGCGAGCGGACCGGCGACGGGCTGGAGGCGGCGCAGATACATGCGCGAGAGCGACGGCTGCCCGTCGTCTCGCTGATCGCTACCGGCGGCAGCCGGATGCAGGAGGGGATGCGCGCCCTGGCCCAACTCCAGCGCGTGGCACGGCAGTCCGCACTGACCCGCGCCGCCGGGCTGGCGCAGGTCGCGGTGGTGCGCGACCCGACGACGGGCGGCGGCTGGGCGACACCGGGCGCGGGCGCGGACGTGATCCTGGCGCTGCCCGGCGCCCAGATCGGCTTCGCCGGCTCGCGCGTACGCCCGACGGAGGCGGATCCGCACGCGTACACCGCGGAGGCGCAATGGGCGGCGGGCCATGTCGACGCGGTGGTGCGGCAGGAGGAGCTGCCCGTGACGCTGGAACGGTGGCTGAGGCTGCTGACCGACGGTTCCTCGACGCCGATGACAGGCGGTTCCTCAACGCCGCTGCCCGCCGCGTCCGATGCCGCCGGGCGCCCGCCGGCCGCAGGCCAGGCCGCCGAGTCCAGCCACTTCCTCCAACCCGCGCCGCCGCCCCGGGCCCTGGGCCGTGCCGGGCTCCCCGCCACCGGCTGGGACGCGGTGCTCCAGGCCCGTTCCCCCGGCCGGCCCCGCGCCGCCGCCTATCTCGACGCGTACTTCGAGAGCCGCGAGTCGATCAACGGCGACCGCTGCGGAGGTGTCGACCCCGGGATGCTCTGCGGCTTCGGCCTGCGCGAGGGCCGGACCATCGCGTACGCCGCCCAGTGCGGCACCCCCACACTCCCGGCCGGCTACCGCACCGCGGCCCGGTTGATCCGCCTGGCCGACCGGCTGTCCGTCCCGGTGCTCACCCTGATCGACACACCGGGCGCCGCCAATGACGCCGACGCGGAACGCGCGGGAGCGGGCGCCTCCATCGCGGACCTGTTCGGCGCCGTGGCCACCGCCCGCGTGCCGGTCACCAGCCTGCTGATCGGCGAGGGCGGCTCCGGCGGCGCACTCGCGCTCGCCGCACCCCGCAACACCTGGGTCACGCCGGACAGTTACTTCTCCGTCATCGCCCCGGAGCTGGCCGCAGCGATCCTCAAACGCGGGCCCGATGCGACTCGCGCGACGGCCGACCAGCTTCGCCTGCGCCCGCAGGACCTCGTGGAGCTGGGCATCGCACGTGGCATCGTGCCCCGGGAGGCCCCGGCAGGTTAGTCGCTACCCGTCGGCGCTGTGCTCTCGCGCTCGATGAGCTGGGGGAGAGGTACCTGGACGGCCCGGGCCGCGCCGCCGTCGAGCAGCGCGGTCAGCTCCTGCGCGGCGATCCGCCCGAAGGCGATCGTGTCCCGGGAGAGCGCGGTCAGCCAGGGGTGGACCATCCGGCACAGGACCGAGTCCTCCCACGAGACGATCGACACATCGCCGGGGACGGACAGGCCGAGGCCCGCCGTCACGGTCGCTCCGGCCGCGGCCATCACATCGTTGTCGTAGATGAGCGCCGTGGGCGCCGAGTCACCCGCCAGCACCCGGCGGGTGACCGCGGCGCCCTCCGTGTCGGAGTAGTCCGTGGTGACCGAGTGGACCTCGGTCAGTCCGCGCCGGCCGGCCTCGGCGCGCAGGGAGCGGATGCGCCGGTCGGTGTGGGCGAGTGAGGGCAGACCGGCGATGTGCACGATGCGCCGGTGGCCCAGGTCGTAGAGCCGGCCGACGATGGAGGCCATCGCCCCGGTGTCGTCGGCGCGCACCTGAGAGAGATTGGGATGCTCGTCCGGCAGCCCGCCGATGACGACGCCGGGGAGCCCCAGTTCCTCCAGGAGCTCAGGGCGTGGGTCGTCGGTGCGGGGGTCCACCACCAGGACTCCGTCGACCCGGTGCTCGGCCCACCAGCGCCGGTAGACGGCGCATTCGGCCGCCACATCGTCCACCACCTGGAAGAGCAGACCCAGTTGACGCTCCGCCAGGACTTCCTGGATGCCCGAGATCAGCTGCAGGAAGAACGAGTCCACACCCAGGGTGGTGGCCGGCCGCGCCACCACCAGGCCGACGGTCGCCGCGCCTTCGCCGGACAGCGCGCGGGCGGCCGTGCTCGGCCGCCAGCCCAGTTGCTCGGCGACCCGGCGGATCCGGTCGCGGGTGATCTCCGAGACGCCCGGGCGGTCGTTGAGCGCGAAGGACACGGCGCTCTCCGACACACCGGCGCGCTGGGCGATGTCCTTCATCGTCGGGCGGCGCACCGGGGCGCGCCTGGCCGGCGAGGTGTCCTTGCCGGAGGGGGTATTCGCTGCCACCCGTGCCCCTTTTCGCTGCGTACTAATGCGCTTGAGCACCTGCACTCTAAAGCGCATTAGCTGATCACGGCAAGCGACTGTCGATAATGCTCTGACCTGCGCTAATACTCATGGCTGCGCATTAGTTGACGCGAATGTCTTGACTTCCCCGGCGGTTCGCTTGCAAGGTCTGCTGGCGTAACCAGGTCCGAGCAAAGGAGCCGATCACCGTGCGCATCCCCCGAAGGGCACTCGCCGCTGCCGTCGTCGTCGCCACCGCCCTGCCGCTCAGCGCCTGCGGCGGCGGATCGGAAGCCGGCTCGTCCGACGCCTCCGGCAAGGTCGAAGGGAAGATCACCTTCCAGACGTGGAATCTGCAGGCCAACTTCAAGGACTACTTCAACGGCTTGATCGCGGACTTCGAGAAGAAGTACCCGGGCACCGACGTCAAGTGGGTCGACCGGCCGGCCGAGGGCTACGCCGACAAGATCAGCGCCGATGCCGCGGGCGGCACCCTGCCCGACGTGGTCAACGTCTCCCCGGACCTGGTGGCGCCGCTCGCCAAGGCCGGACTCGCGCTCGACCTCGACAAAGCGGCGGCGCAGTACAAGAAGGAGTATCTGCCAGGTGCGTGGGCGAGCCATCAGATACCTGGCATGGAGGGCACATACGCCTTCCCCTGGTACCTCAACACCGGCCCGCTCTTCTACAACAAGCGGCTCTTCAAGGAGGCCGGGCTCGACGCGGAGAAGCCCCCGGCGACGTACGACGAAGTCTTCGACTCCGGGCTGAAGCTCGCCGAGAAGAGCAAGGGCAAGATCGCGACCCTGGCGAACGTGCCCACCATCGAGGACTTCGGCCGCTACGGTGTCCAGCTGACGAACAAGGAAGGCACCGGCTTCGCCTTCAACGATGCCAAGGGCGTCGAACTCCTCACCCGCTACAAGGAGTTGTACGACGCCAAGGCGCTCGACGGGCAGGCGCTGACCGCGACCCCCGAGTCCGCCGGCAAGAAGTTCCTCACCGAGGCCGTCGCGATGAACCCGGGCAGCGCGCTGGACCTCGGCAACTTCAAGAAGCAGGCGCCGAGCCTCTACAAGAACATCGGCATCACGGACCAGATCAGCAGCACCGGCAAGGCCAATATGTACGTCATGGGCGTGATGGTGAACTCCCGGTCCAAGCAGAAGCCCGCCGCCGTCGCCTTCGCCCACTTCGTGACCGACGCGACCCGCCAGATGGAGTTCGCGAAGAAGGTCGCCATCTTCCCGAGCACCGCGGGCTCCCTCGACGACCCGTACTTCACCAAGGAGGACGGTACCGACGAGACGCGTGTCCGTATCGCAGCCGCCAAGTCGCTGAAGACCGCGGTCAATTACACGCCCGTGCTGTTCAGCGACCAGATGAAGACCGAACTGCGCAATGAGGTGGCCAAGGCGCTGCAGGGCAAGGAGAGCCCAAAGGAAGCGCTTGACAACGCTGTCAAGGCCTGTGACCGGCTGCTGCAGCAGAGCTGAGCCGAGTCCGCGATGAAGACCCCCACGACGCCCACCGCCTCCACGGCGATCTCGTCGGAGATCACCACGGCGGGTCAGTCGGCCTCGAGCCTCGGCTCCGACGGCCGCCGGCTCGCCCGCGGGATCAGGCGCCATCTGCCGTCCAGCCCCTGGCTGTTCGCCGCGCCCGGCATCCTGATCGTCGGCGCCTTCAGCCTTTATCCGTTCTTCAGCACCTTGGTCAACGCCTTCACGGACCGGCGGACCCTGGTCCCCGGCGAGTACGTGGGCTTCGCCAACTTCGAGGAACTGATCCACGACGAAATGTTCTGGATCGGGCTGCGCAACAGCACTTTGTACGTCCTCGGTGTCGTCCCCGCCCTGGTGATCCTGCCGCTGCTGCTCGCGCTGCTCGTCCAGCGCCACATCCCCGGCATCACCTTCTTCCGCTCGGCCTTCTACACCCCGGTCGTGGCCTCCATCGTCGTGGTCGGCCTGATCTGGGTGTGGATGCTCGACGACCGAGGGTTGATCAACTCGCTGCTGGACGCGGTGGGTGTCGGCAAGGTCGGCTTCCTCAGCGACCAGTGGCTGCTGCTGTGCAGCGCGATGGCGGTCACGGTCTGGAAGGGCCTCGGCTACTACATGATCATTTATCTGGCCGCGCTGGCCAATGTCCCGCGCGAGCTGCACGAGGCCGCCGCGGTCGACGGAGCCGGCCCCGTACGCCGCTTCTTCACCGTCACCGTCCCCGCCGTCCGCTCCACCATGGTCCTCGTCGGGGCGCTCTCCTCGGTCGCCGCCTTCAAGGTGTTCTCCGAGGTCTATCTGATGGCGGGACCCAGCGGCGGCCCGGCGGGCCAGGACACCACGCTCGTGATGCTCGTCCAGCGCGTCGGCACCGGACTGACCGGCCGCGTCGGATACGCCTCAGCCATCTCGGTCGTCGTCTTCGTCGTCACCGTCGCGCTGATGCTGCTGGTGCTCCGCGCCGACCGCAAGGAGGACGCGTGAAGACCGTCACGATCAACGACGGCGACGGCAGGCGTATCCCCGGCTGGCAGCTCGTACTGCGATACGTACTTCTGCTCGCCGTTCTGGCGCTGACCGTCGGGCCCTTCCTGTGGCAGCTGTCCACCTCGCTCAAGGGCCCGCACGAGGACATCTTCAGCTCGCCGCCGAAGTTCCTGCCGAGCGATCCGACACTCGGCAATTACACACGCGTCGCCCACACCATCCCGGTCTGGGACTACGCGCTGAACTCCCTCAAGGTCGCCTCCGCCAATGTGCTGACCAATTGCGTCGGCGCCTCGCTGGCCGGCTATGCACTGGCCCGGATGCGCTACCGCGGCCGCCGGGCCGCCACCCTGGCGTTCATCCTCGCGATGCTCGTACCGGTGGAGGGCATCATCATCGCCCAGTTCACGACTATGCGGGACCTCGGCCTGAACAACACTCTGATCGCCGTGCTGCTGCCCGGCTGCATAGCCGCGATGAACGTACTGCTGATGCGCAACGCCTTCCTCAACCTCCCCTACGAGGTGGAGGAGGCGGCCTTCGTCGACGGTGCCAATGCCTGGCAGCGGTTCGTCAGGATCGCCCTGCCCTCGGTCAAAGGCACCCTCGCCGTGGTCGCGATCTTCGCCTTCATGGGCGCCTGGGACGACTTCCTGTGGCCCCTGATCGTGCTGAGCGACCCCGAGAGCTTCACGCTGACCATCGGCCTCAACTATCTGCACGGCACCTTCGCCAACGACGAACGCCTCGTCGCCGCCGGCACGATCATCGCCGTACTCCCGCTGATCATCCTCTTCGCCTGCCTGCAGCGTTTCTTCTTCCGCGGCGTCGGCGAGGGCGCGGTCAAGGGCTGACCCGCCCCGCACCCCACCGCCCCCTCGCACTTCACCGCTCCAGAGAACCAGGACACCCCTTCCGTATGAGCTCTTCCGGTCCGCGCTTCGGCGCCAACTACACGCCCAGCCAGGGCTGGTTCCACCACTGGCTGGACTTCGACATCGACGCCGTACGCGCCGACCTGGACTCGATCGCCGGCCTCGGCCTGGACCACATCCGGGTCTTCCCGCTCTGGCCGCTCTTCCAGCCCAACCGCACTCTGATCCGCCCGCGCGCCGTCGAACAGCTCGTGCAGCTCGCCGACGCGGCAGCCGAGCGCGGCCTCGACGTCAATGTGGACGGTCTGCAAGGACACTTGTCGAGCTTCGACTTCCTGCCGGCCTGGACGCAGACCTGGCACCGGCGCAATATCTTCACCGACCCGGATGTCGTCGAGGGGCAGGTGGAGTATCTGCGTACGCTCGCGGCCGCTCTCGCCGACCGGCCGAACTTCATCGGAATGACCATCGGCAACGAGGTAAACCAGTTCGCGAGCGGCCCCCACCCCGACCCGGACCGCATCACCCCGGAGCAGGCGGGCAGTTGGCTGCGGCGGCTGCTCGACGCCTGTGAGGAGGGCGCACCCGGCAGGCTCCATCTGCACGCCGAGTACGACGCAGCCTGGTACCAGGACGACCAGCCCTTCACGCCCGCCCACTCGGCACGCATCGGTGCGGCGACGGCCGTGCACTCCTGGGTCTTCAACGGCACCGCCCAGCTCCACGGGCGCGGGGGAGTTGCGACCGAGCACCACGCGGCGTATCTGATCGAGCTCTCCAAGGCGTGGGCGCTCGACCCGCACCGGCCGGTGTGGTTGCAGGAGGTCGGCGCGCCCGCGCCACTCGTCCCCGCCGAGCACGCCGCCGCCTTCACCGAGGCGACCGTGGCGACCGCGCTGGACTGCCCGGACGTGTGGGGCGTCACCTGGTGGTGCTCCCACGACGTGTCGCGCTCGCTCGCCGACTTCCCCGAACTCGAGTACAGCCTCGGCCTGTTGACCAACGACCGGCAGGTGAAACCGGCCGGCCGCTCGATCGCGCGCATCGCTGAGGAGTGGCGGGGGAAGGAACACCGTCCCGCGCCACGCACCACCGCGCTCGTCGTCGACACCGGTGACGACGAGACGGCGCCCCAGCGAGCCACCTGCGCACCCGGTGGCGCCTTCTTCGAGGCCTTCGCCCGGCTCACGGCGGAGGGTGTCCGGCCCACCGCGGTCCTAGCGAGCCGCGCCGAGGACAAGGAGCACCTTGCTGCACGAGGCATCACCGAAGTGGTCACCCCGGGGCAGGTCGGCGCATGACCTTTCCCCTACCCGCCCCTTCCCGAACCGGGGGCAAGCCCCCAGACCCGCCCCCTACGCCCTGCGGGCGTGGGGGGACCCCCAGCACGCCCTTCGGGCGTTGTCCTCAATCGCCGGACGGGCTTGAATCCCGCCCGTCCGGCGGAAACTCCAGCCCCGTCCCCCCGGACGAAGTCTGGGGGAGATTGAGGCGCGGGGTCTGGGGCGGAGCCCCAGTCAAGAAACGGAGCACACCATGACGCCCCACCTCAGCCGACGCGCCTTCCTCACCGCATCCGCGGCGGCAGCCGTGACCCCGGCCCTCCCGCAGGGCACCGCGTCCGCCGCGACAAAGGCGGCCACCGGCGCGCCGTACGCCTCCTACTGGTACCCCGACACGTTCCCCTCCGGTACGCCGGGCCCGGGCATCACCTGGCGCAGCCTCAAGACCTGGAGGGCCGAGGACGACACGGACCTGGCGTTCAACAGGTCGGCCGTGCCGCTCGCCAAGCGGTTCACGCCGACGCCGGTCAACACCACAGCCCGCGGCGGTCAGGCCCGGATCCAGTCCCTCGTCTCCTTCGGGCCCACCTCCAGCAACCCCTCCCAGGGCGCGGCCACCGCCGACTACTACGCCCTGACCCACTGGTCGTACCTCGATGAGCTGGTCTTCTGGGGCGGTTCGGCCGGGGAGGGCCTGATCCTCGCACCCAACGCGCCGATCGTGGACGCCGCGCACCGCCACGGTGTGCCCGTAGTCGGCAATGTCTTCCTGCCGCCCGTCGCCTATGGCGGCGATCTGCGCTGGACCCGCGATCTTGTCCAGAAGGACCCCTTCGGCAGATTCCCGCTTGCCGAACGGCTCGTCGCACTCGCTGCGGCGTACGGCTTCGACGGCTGGTTCATCAACGCGGAGACCGGGGGCGGCAACAGCGCGCTCGCGGCCGACATGCTCGGCTTCGTGAAGGAGCTGAAGTCGCTGAGCACGCCGAAGGGGCTGCGCGTCTGCTGGTACGACTCGATGACCGTGAACGGCTCGGTGAGCTGGCAGGGCGCGCTGAACGACCGGAACAAGGCGTTCTTCCAGGCCGCCGACTCCATGTTCGTCGACTTCCGCTGGTCGCGGTCCAGCCTGGCCTCGTCGGGGCGGGTCGCTCAGCAACTCGGCCGAAGCCGCTATGAGTTGTGGGCCGGGGTCGACGTCGAGGCGAGCGGCTGGAACAGGTCCGTCGACTGGGACGCCATCATTCCCGAGAACACGGCGGACATCGTCTCGCTGGGCTTCTACCGGCCCGAGTGGACCCGCAACCACCTGCCTGCCGCCGACCGCACACCGGCCCGGTTCCACGCCGCCGACGACCGGTTCTGGAGCGGGCAGTCGCTCGACCCGTCGCGGCCCACCCCCGGCGACACCTGGCGGGCCCCGGCACTCGCCGTCGCCGACCGCTCGACCGTGGACACCGTGCCGTTCGCGACCGTCTTCAACACCGGCCACGGACTGCGCTGGTACGAGGGCGGCAAGGTGACGTCGGACGCGCAGTGGAACCATCTCGGTCTCCAGGACCGCCTGCCGTCCCGCCAGTGGGTCGTACGCACCAACGGCCGGCGCCCCTCGGTCGCCTATGACTTCGCCGATGCATGGCACGGCGGCAGCAGCCTTCTCGTCGACGGCTCGCTCAACGCGCCCACCACACTGGACCTGTACGCGACCAGGCTGCCGCTCACCGCTGACACGGTCGTCGAGCTCACCCACCGCGCCGACGCCGGCCGGGTCAACGTCGAACTGGCCGTCGCCGTGGCCGAGCCCTCGGGGCCGGGCGTGCCGCCGCCGTACACCTATCTCTCGGTGGGCACCCTGGGCCCGGGCAGTGGCTGGACCACCTCGACCGTGCGGCTGACCGGCCTGTCCGGGACCGTGCGCGCGCTCGGCGTCCGTCTCACGGCGAGCAGCGGACCCGTGAAATGGCGGCTCGGCGCCCTGGCCGTAAGCGACAAGGCCGCCCAGAGCCCCGCCGCCCCTGCCGAGCTGCGGATCACCGCCGCCACGGGCGGCGACCTGCGGTTCACCTGGCAGGGTGCCCCCGGGGCCGTACGGCACTACACACTGCACCGGCTCCAGCCGAACGGGACACGGCGCTTCCTCGGCGCAACCTGCCAGCGAGCCTTCTTCGTTCCCGGCCTGAAGCCCGAACAGGGCGAGAAGTCGGCGCGGTTCGAACTGCGCGCAGTAGGGGAGCTCTACACCGCATCCACCCCCGCGACCGCCGTCCACCCCTGGTAACCACCACCGAAACCCACGGAGCAGCCCCGCATGCATGACGACCGCACCCTGGTCGAAGCCCGCCTCACGCGTGTTCTCGACGAGCGCATCCGCCCTGCCGTGTACCCCGAATCCGTACCGCTGGAGGTGGCCGTCTGGAACGCGCCGGGCGAGCCCGTCCCGGTCGCCGAAGGCCTAGCCGCCTCGCCCGGGCCGATCGCGGTCGGCGACATGTGGGGCGCTCCGTGGGGCACCAGCTGGTTCCGGGTCACCGGGACCGTACCGGCAAAGTGGGCCGGGAAGACCGTGGAAGCCATCCTTGACCTCGGCTTCGACGAGAACATGCCCGGCTTCCAGTGCGAGGGCCTCGTCCACCGCCCCGACGGCTCCCCGGTGAAGGGGCTCAACCCGCGCAACCAGTGGGTGCGCATCGGCGCGCCCGTAGAGGGCGGCGAGGAGGTGCGGCTGCACATCGAGGCGGCATCGAACCCGGTCATCCTCGACTACCACCCCTTCCTGCCGACACAGCTCGGCGACAAGGAGACGGCGGGCACGGACCCGCAGTACCGGCTGACCCGCATGGATCTCGCCGTCTTCGACGAGACCGTGTGGCAACTGGTGCTCGACCTGGAGGTGCTGGGCGAGCTGATGCATGAACTGCCCGTGGACGGCGCCCGCCGCTGGGACGTCCTGCGCGCCGTCGGACACGCGCTCGACGCGATCGATCTGCAGGATGTGAACGGCACCGCTGCCGCCGCCCGCGAGCAGCTCTCCGGCGTCCTGGCGACGCCCGCCGCACCGACCGCGCACCGCATCAGCGCGGTGGGCCATGCCCATATCGACTCCGCCTGGCTGTGGCCGCTGCGCGAGACGGTGCGCAAAGTCGCCCGTACGACGTCCAACATGACCGCCCTGCTGGAGGACGAGCCGGACTTCATCTACACCATGTCGCAGGCGCAGCAGTTCGCCTGGATCAAGGAGCACCGGCCCGAGGTCTACGCGAAGGTCAAGAAGGCGGTGGCGGAAGGGCGGTTCGTGCCCGCCGGTGGCATGTGGGTCGAGTCCGACACCAATATGCCGGGCTCGGAGGCGATGGCCCGGCAGTTCGTGCACGGCAAGCGTTTCTTCCTCGACGAGTTCGGCATCGAGAACGACGAGGCATGGCTGCCCGACACCTTCGGCTTCGCCGCCGGGCTGCCGCAGATCATCAAGGCCGCGGGCTCCAAGTGGCTGCTCACACAGAAGATCTCCTGGAGCCGGACCAATACGTTCCCGCACCACACCTTCCAGTGGGAAGGCATCGACGGAACCCGCATCTTCACCCACTTCCCGCCCGTCGACACCTACAACTGCTCGATGAAGGGGAGCGAGATCGCCCACGCGGCGAAGAACTTCAAGGACAAGGGCGTCGCCAAGCACTCTCTTGCCCCCACCGGCTGGGGCGACGGGGGCGGCGGCACCACGCGCGAGATGGTCGCCAAGGCTGCCCGGCTGCGCAGCCTCGACGGATCGGCGACCGTCGAATGGGAGAAGCCCGCCGACTTCTTCACCAAGGCAGAGGCGGAGTACGCGAACCCGCCGGTCTGGGTCGGCGAGCTCTACCTGGAGCTGCACCGCGCGACCCTCACCAGCCAGGCGAAGACCAAGCAGGGCAACCGCAGGAGCGAGTCCCTGCTGCGCGAGGCCGAGCTGTGGGCCGCGACCGCCGCCGTACGGGCCGGGTTCCCTTACCCGTACGAGCAGTTGGACCGGATCTGGAAGACGGTGCTGCTGCACCAGTTCCACGACATCCTGCCCGGCTCGTCCATCGCCTGGGTGCACCGGGAGGCGGCGAAGACGTACGCGGCCGTCGCCGACGAGCTGACCGGCATCATCGACGCCGCGCAGCGTGGTCTCGCGGGTGATGCGGCGGCCGGCAAGCAGCTTGTCTTCAACGCCGCCCCGCACGAGCGGCACGGCGTCGCGGCGGGCGGCGCCGCGGTCGCCACCGTCGGCGGCAAGGCCCAGCTGTCGCCGCGGGAGGGCGGCGGTTTCGTCCTCGACAACGGCCTCCTCCAGGTCGAGATCGACGCACGCGGCCTGGTGGTTTCCGCGTACGACATCGGCGCGGAGCGCGAGACGGTAGCCCCCGGGCAGGCGGCGAACCTGCTGCAGATCCACCCCGACTTCCCGAACATGTGGGACGCATGGGACGTGGACGAGTTCTACCGGAACACCGTCACCGATCTGACCGATGCCGACGAGGTCACCGCGGTCGGAGGCTCGGCCTCCGTGCGCGTCGTCCGCAGTTTCGGCGACTCGAAGGTCACCCAGCTGCTGACCCTGGACGCAGGCGCCAAGCGTCTCGACATCGACACCGAGGTCGACTGGCACGAGACCGAGAAGTTCCTCAAGGCGGCCTTCCCGTTCGACATCCACGCCGAGCGGTACGCGTCGGAGACCCAGTTCGGCCACTTCCACCGGTCCACCCACACCAACACCAGTTGGGAGGCCGCCAAGTTCGAGGCATGCAACCACCGCTTCGTGCACATGGAGGAGCCCGGCTGGGGCGTGGCGCTGGTCAATGACTCGACGTACGGCCATGACGTCACCCGAACCGTCCGGGCGTCGGACTCCGGTACGACGACCACGCTCCGCGTCTCGCTGCTGCGGGCCCCGCGCTTCCCCGACCCGGAGACCGACCAGGGCGTGCACCGATTCCGCCATGCCCTGGTGCCGGGCGCGGTGATCGGCGACGCGGTCCGTGAGGGCTTCCGGATCAATCTGCCGGAGCGCAGGGTTGGCGGTGACGCGGGGGTGGCGCCGCTGGTGGCGGTCGACAACGACGCGGTTGTCGTCAGCGCGGTGAAGCTCGCGGACGACGCGAGCGGCGATGTCGTCGTACGCCTCTACGAGTCGGAGGGCGGCCGGGCACGGGCCCTGCTGAACATCGGCTTCGAGATTGCTGACGTGACTGCGACCGACCTGCTCGAGAGGCCGCTCGCCGACGCACCGGAGCCGGAACTGGAGGGCGGCGCGGTGAAGTTGACGCTGCGGCCCTTCGAGCTGGTGACACTGCGCCTGGCGCGCGCCGGGTCATGACCTGATCCCCGTTGCCCCCGGGGCGGGGGCAACGGGGATCAACGGCCGTCAGGCGGGTGCCAGTGGCGTTCGTTCGACGCGCACGTCCGTTACGACCTCATCCAGTGGCTCAGCGGGTGACGCCGTCAGTGCGGCGGGGCCGTGCCGGAAGCCGGAGCCCGGTCCAGGTAAGGGCTGGGAGGCTGCGGGGTCCGGTGAAGAGAGGTCGCGTCGAGGGCGAGGCCCGCGGAGGCCGTGCCCAGCGTGCCGTCCGGGTGCCAGGTGCCGGTCACCTTCACCCAGGTGTCGGCGGGAGGCGCCTTCACACCGTGCACAGTGACCGTCAGGGACTGGGAGTCCGCGGCGCAACAGGCCACCAGCAGCCGGGTCAGATCCCATGTGCCGTTCTTGCCCGGGGTGACGAACCCCGCCAGAAGCACACTGCGCCCCTTGAGGCTCTGCTTGTCGTCCTGCTGCGCCCGGGCGATGAACTCCGTCAGCGAGAGCGGCGCCGGACCGCGCGACGGCAGAGGTTCGAAGCGTGAATAGTCCTCGACGACCTTGGCGTTGTCGCGCGCGGCGGTGTACGAGCCCAGTGCCGGCGGTGCGAAGAACAGCAGGGCGAGCATGGGCAGGAGCAACAGCCAGGCGATGCGCGGACCGTGGCTGTGATCGTGTCCGTGTCCGTGCTCGCGCCCGTCATGTACGAGCGTGGCATCGCCGAGGTGTGCGCCGACCGAGCGGCGCCTCCCGGCGAAGGGGAGTCCGTCGCGTACTGCACCGATCAGGCCGAGACTCACCAGTGCGATGCCGGAGACGACGAGGAAGGGCTGCAGGCCCTCCTTGACGTAGCGCAGACAGATGTCGCTGAACAGGGAGACGCGCAGCACCCCGGCCCCCGTGAGCAGGAGCAGCGCTGCCTGGACGGTTCGCTTCACAGCAGCCACCACCCGGTGAGTGCGCTGCACACGACTGCCGTCACCGCCGTGGCCGTTGAGAACCGTACGGCGAAGGCCCGGCCGAAAGTTCCCGCCTGCAGAGCGATCAACTTGAGGTCGACCATGGGGCCCACCACCATGAACGCCAGTCGGGCGGTGGGGGAGAAGCCGGTCAGCGAGGCGGCGACGAAGGCGTCCGCCTCCGAGCAGACGGCCAGGACGACGGCCAGGCCGGCGAGGAAGAGCACGGACAGCCACGCCGACCCGGAGAAGGTCTCCAGTACCGAGCGCGGCACGGCGACGTTGAACGTCGCAGCCGCCATGGCGCCGAGCACCAGGAACCCGCCGGCGTGCAGGAAGTCATGCTGGAAGCCCAGCCGGAACTCCTCCCATCGGCTGTGCCCGTCCTTGTGGCCGGTATGCCGGGCCGGCATCCGCAGCCAGTCCGAGCGCCCGAGCTTCAGCCACAGCCAGCCCATGGCGGCGGACGTGGCCAACGAGGCGATCAGCCGGGCGGCGACCATCTCAGGGCTGCCGGGGAACGCCACGGCCGTTGACGCCAGCACGATCGGATTGACGGCGGGCGCCGAGAGGAGGAACGCGAAGGCGGCAGCCGGCGTGACACCGCGTCGGATCAGGCTTCCCGCGACCGGCACCGACGCGCATTCGCAGCCGGGCAGCACGACACCGGCCGCGCTCGCCACCGGCACCGCGAGCGCAGGGTTGCGCGGCAGCATCCGACTGAACGCATGAGCCGGTACGAACGCGTTGACGGCGCCGGAGATCACAGTGCCCAGCAAGAGGAACGGCAGAGCCTGCACGGCGATGGCCACGCAGATCGTCTGCCACGCCCGGAAGCCGGGGTGTGTCAGCCACTGGTCCGCGCCGAACAGTCGGCCGAACGCGACAGGAAGAAGCAGGCAGAGCGCGCCGACGACGACAGCAGAGGGTCCAAGGCGGTGATGTGCGTGGTGGCGGATCGGGGCGACGACCAGTTCGCTCTGCGGCCGGTCCCTCAGTTCTTCCGTATTGTGCATGTCTGCTCCGGTTACGTGACAGAGCATCACGATAAGCAGCAGATCGTTCCAGGCTGGGCACGTTGAGAAGCGAACATACGACCGGATGATCCCTGGCGTGTTAGCCGCTGCGGTACGCCTCGCTGGAGAGGAGAATTGAGCCAGTGGCGCAAAACGTACGATCGCTGCTGTGCTCCGAAAGGCAACCGGGGAATCTCATGACTACTGCACACGCCCCCCATCCCAACCACGTGCACCAGCACAATGAGGGCTGCGGCCATGTCGCGTTCCCGCACGGGGACCACGTGGACTACGCCCACGACGGACACCTCCACCGGGTCCACGACGACCATGTCGACGAGTGCGAGACCGGCGGGCACACCACTCACGGCGACCACGCGCACCAGCACGGCGAGGGATGTGGACACGTGGCTGTGCCCCATGGGGACCACATCGACTATGTACACGACGGTCACCGGCACGCCGACCACGAAGGGCACTGGGACGACCACTGAAACAGCGCTCGATGCGGGTGGACCCTGACGACTCAGAGGCCACCCGCACGTGCGTGCGCGATGCGCGCGGGAGTGGGGTCGGGCTCCGTCAGATGCGTGCGCGTGAAGCACGTCTCTCGGACGCTGCCGGCGCAAGTATCGCGCACGCGGGCGAATAGTGCCGGATGGGACGCAAGAGCCTGAGGTGAGACATAGCATGTCTTCCAACGATGTGGTCTCCCTGTCCTGGCCCTACGACCCGGAGACGGTCGCCGAGGCGAATGCGCAGATCCTCGTTGGGCCGTGGCCTGTCGGCGGCGAGAAGGACCACACCGTGCTGTGAGCGATCGCCAAACGCCTCGTGCAAGAAGCAGCAGCGCAACGCTCCGTCCAATGACCGAACCCGACCGGATTGCAGTCGAGAGGAACAGGACTCATGGGCAGCTTCACCACCACCGACGGTACCGACATCCACTACAAGGACTGGGGCAGCGGACAGCCCGTCGTCTTCAGCCACGGCTGGCCGCTGAACGCCGACGCCTGGGACAACCAGCTGCGCGTAGTCGCGGAGAACGGCTTTCGCACCATCGCCCACGACCGGCGTGGGCACGGCCGCTCCGGCCAGCCGTGGCAGGGCAACGACATGGACACCTACGCCGACGACCTTGCCCAGCTGATCGAACACCTGGGCCTCAACGAGGTCGTACTGGTCGGGCATTCGACCGGCGGCGGCGAGGTGGCCCGCTACATCGGCCGGCACGGCACCGGCCGCGTCGCCAAGGCCGTACTCCTCGGCGCCGTACCGCCGCAGATGCTGAAGACCGACGCCAATCCCGACGGGCTCCCCATCGACGTCTTCGACGGGATCAGGGCCGGGGTGGCGGCCGACCGGTCGCAGTTCTACCAGGAGTTGAGCGAGGCCTTCTTCGGTGCCAACCGGCCCGGTTCCACCGTCTCGCAAGGCACCCGGGACGCGTTCTGGCTGATGAGCATGCAGGCCGGGTCGAAGGCCGCGTACGACTGCATCAAGCAGTTCTCGGAGACCGACTTCACCGAGGACCTGAAGCGCATCGACGTCCCCACCCTCATCGCGCACGGCGACGACGACCAGATCGTCCCCATCGGCGCCTCCGCCCACAAGTCAGCACAGCTGGTCAAGGACGCCACTCTCAAGGTCTACCCGGGCGCACCGCACGGTCTGACCGGCGACTACGAGCAGGCATTCACCAACGACCTGATCGCCTTCCTCAAGGGCTGAGGACAGGGTGCTGTCGAGAGCAATTCCCTCGTGTCGGTCCGTACGGTGGCGAGATCCCCTTTCGCTCTGATCCACGCCGGTCCCGATTGCCGCTGCTGCCCTTCGTCAGAGCGGCGAGTTCTCCGCCTGGAACATCCAGCGCTGCTTCTCCAGCGAGGCCGTGATCTGAATCAGCAGGTCCTGGGTCACCAGGTCGGACTCCTCCGTCGCGGCGATCCGGTCTCGCAGCCGTACGACCGTTTCCTCCAACGCCTCGACCAGCAGGGACACGACTGCGGTGTCCTGCAGCCAGCCCTCCTTGGGATCGGCCACCGAGCCGGTCTCGGCGACCGTCGCGACGCGCCCGTCCGGGGAGATGCCCAGTGCCGCCGCGCGCTCCGCGACGGTGTCCGCATAGGAGCGTGCCGCGGCGACCACCTCGTCGAGCTGGAGGTGGATGCTGCGGAAGCGCGGGCCCACGATGTTCCAGTGCGCCTGCTTGGCCATGAGCGAGAGCCCCAGCAGGTCGACGAGCGTGCCCTGCAGCGCGTCCCCGGTGACCTGAAGTGCAGGTTCGGGAAGGGTGCTCTTGATAACAGTCATGCCGCTCTTCTCCTTGTGTCGTGTTGTGTCGTGCGCCCTCCGGACCTGGCGGGTGCCCCGCAGCCGTCGACGGAAACGGACCGCCCGGCGCACCGCGCGGACTGCCAGTTCTGCAGCGTTCGGCTCCAGAAATCGGCGGAGAGCAGATAGCCGGCCCACCCGATCGGGGCCTGAAGCTGACGCATACGCCTCGGGCGCGGACCGCCGTCCGCGCCCGAAGCTCTGTACTTCATCCCATGGCCGCTCGGCCGGTTCATCGAGTCCCCTGCCCCGGAGCCTTCAAACCTGGAGCCTTCAGACCCGGAGCGTCAGACCTTCTGTCGTTTTCGGAGGCATGGAGCGGCGTGCCCGGGGTACTTCAGGCGGGGTCTCACAGTCTCCGACCGAAGAGCGCCGAGAAGTCAGGGAGAGCGGGCGAGCAGCCATGGCACAGTTCGTGAGGGAAGTCATGACGTTCGGAGTGGTGGCGGTACGGCCCGACGCTTCGCTGGTCGAAGCGGCCCGGCTGATGCGCGCCCAGGACATCGGAGACGTACTGGTCGCCGACGGCGACCGGCTGGTCGGAGTCATAACCGACCGTGACATCGCGGTGCGGGTGATCGCGGACGGCAACGATCCGCTGACCGTCAGCGCCGGCTCGGTGTGCACGCGCGACCCGGTGTGCGTGAGCCCCGACGACGGGATCGCGGCCGCGGCCAGACTGATGCGCAGCCGTGCGGTACGCCGGCTGCCTGTGGTGGAGGACGGCCGTCCGGTCGGCGTGGTCAGCATCGGAGACCTCGCTGTCTCCGAGAACCCGGACTCGGCGCTCGCCGAGATCAGCCTGGCAAACCCGAACAGTGAGGGGTGATCGCATGTTGGTCGCATTTCTGACCGCACCCGAAGGCGTGGAGCAGATTGAACTCACCGATCCGTGGGAGGCGGTCACCGACACCGGAGACACGCCCCGGCTGATCTCTACCAAGCCCGGCCGGGTGCAGGCCTTCAACCACCTCGACAAGGCGGACACCTTCCCGGTCGACCTGACCGTCGCCGACGCCAACGTGGACGAGTACGGCGGCCTCGTGCTGCCCGGCGGCGTGGCGAACCCCGACGCGCTGCGCATGGACGAGCGGGCGGTGGCGTTCGTGCGGGCCTTCTTCGACTCGGGCAAGCCGGTGGCGGCGATCTGCCATGCTCCGTGGACGCTCGTCGAAGCGGATGTGGTGCGTGGCCGGACGCTGACCTCGTGGCCCAGCCTGCGTACCGACATCCGCAACGCGGGAGGCGAGTGGGTCGACGAGCAGGTGAGGGTCTGCGATGCCGGTCCGAACGTTCTGATCACCAGTCGGAAGCCGGCCGACCTCAAGGCGTTCTCCGCGGCGTTCACGGCGGAGTTCGCGAAGAGCTGACGGCTCGGCAACCGGCTGACTCCGGTAGACGGGATACGTCGGACGGGTTACGTCCGACGGGATACGTCCGACGGAATACGTCTGACGGGCCCCCGCCCCTTCACTCCTCCCGGGCGCGGGCACCGGCCCGCGTCCTGCCCGGCGACACCGGACGCTCCGGATGACGGCGCAGATACTCGCCCTCCAACTGGGCCATCCGGATGTTGTGGGCATTGAGCGCGGCGGGCGAACCGTGCAGCAACGTGTCGTGCCGACTCCGGTGGATGGTTTCGAGCTCGCGCAGCAAATCATGATCGTCGAGACGGGTCGGGTCGATTCCTTGACCCGGGTTTTCAAACTCTGACATGGGGCTGTCCTCTTTCCGTTCCGGCGGATGCGCTGTGTGACTCATGACCTTCTGGGTACCCGCAGGGACGCAGTACCCGGCCACTCCGGGAGGAATCCATGCAACTCGCATTTCTCGCGCCTCTCTATGAGCGTCCCGGTCCCTGGGCCAGCGTTCACCTCGACACCACCTGGACCGACGAGTCCACTCCTTCCCGCCGGCAGCTCCAGGTGACAGAGGCATGCCGGAAGCTGGCCCTACAAGGTGCGGATGAGGCCACCGGCCGCGCGATGTACGAGGCGCTCACCACCCGGCCGCACTACCCGGGAGAGTCCGGCCGGGCCGTCTTCGCCACGGGCGGCGAGGTCGTCCTCGACCCACCGCTCGCCCATCGCCCGTCGGCCGCCTCCGACGTCTCCTGGTCGGCGCTTCCCCACGTCGCCCCGCTGCTGGACCTCGCCGTGCAGGAACCGGTCTGCCTCGTCGCGTACATCGATCGCACGGGCGCGGACCTGGAGCTGCGCAGCCCACTGGGCAGCCGGGCCGTCGGACAGGCCCAGGGCAAGCAGTGGTCCATCCACCGCACCACGGGCTCCCACTGGTCCGCGAGCCACCACCCGCGCAGCGTGGAGAACACCTGGAACACCTGGGACCACAACGCCGGCGAGATCGCTGCGGCGATCGCGGCGAACCAGGAGGACTGCCGTGCCGACCTGGTCGTTCTGGCCGGGGGACTGCGCGAGCGGCGCGCCGTCCACAACCGCCTGCCCATCGCACTTCGCCCACGTGTCGTCGAAACGGACCACGGCGGCCGCGCCGACGGCCCGGCCACCCGGCTGCTCGACGAGGATGTGGAGCAGTCCCGCCAGGACCATCTGAACCGGCGCGCCGAGGAGGAGCTTGACCGCTTCCGGGCCGCCCCCGCCGCAACGGCCGAGGGCATACCGGCCCTGGTCGACGCGGCGCGCGAGCACCGGATCGCCGAGCTGTTCATACGGCCCGAGGGGCCGGACGCGCACCACGAAGTCTGGGTGGGAATCGAGCCCGAGCAGCTGGCGGTACGCCGTACGGACCTCCAGTACCTGGGCGAACCGCACCCCTCGTCGGCGCGCGCGGACGACGCGCTGCTCCGCTGTGCGGCGGTGACCGGCGCGGAGGCACTCCGGGTGCCGTCGCAGGGACACGACGACGTCCCGGTCGGCGGCTTGGGGGCGCTGCTGCGCCAACCGTACGACGACAGGGGACGACACCCCCGGATGGCGAGGAGCCATGGCTGAACAGCGCCCGACTGTTGACGAGTCGTACTGGATGACCACGACGCCGAGCACGGGCTATCCGCCCATCGGCGTGGACGCGACCGCGGACGTGGCCGTCGTCGGAGCGGGCATCGCCGGCCTGTGCACAGCCTGGGACCTGGTCCGGGCAGGCCTGGACGTCGTCGTCCTGGAGGCCGACCGGATCGCCGCAGGCGTGACCGGCTACACCACGGCCAAGCTCACCGCTCTGCACGGTCTGGGCTATGCGCGGCTGGAGGCGAAGCACGGCGCCGACGCCGCCGCGCTGTACGCGCTCTCGCAGCAGGACGCGCTCGACCGGACAGCCGTCCTCTGCGCCGAACTCGACATCGACGCCGACCTGGAGCGCGCCCCCGCCCACACGTACGTGGAGGATCCGCGGCGAGCGGACGAGATCAAGGCCGAGGCGGAGGCCGCCCGGCGGGCGGGACTCGACGCGTCGTACGTGACCGAGACGGAACTGTCCTTCCCGGTGGCCGCCGCCGTCCGCGTCGAAGGCCAACTCCAGTTCCACCCGCGGAAGTTCCTGCTGGCGCTGGCCGAGCGGATCACGGACGCGGGAGGCCGCATCCATGAGCGCACCCGCGTCACCGGGCTCCATGACGGCAGCCGCTGCCGCTTGACCACCGAGAACGGGGCATCGGTCGAGGCGCGCGACGCGGTCATCGCGACGCACTATCCAGTCTTCGACCGCACGATGCTCTTCACCCGGCTCAAGCCCCGACGCGAACTGGTGGTCGCGGCACCGGTGCCGACCGAAGCCGCCCCCACCGGCATGTACTTCAGCCCGGAGGACACGGTGCGGTCCGTGCGCAGCGCGCCCTACGACGAGGCGCGGCGGCTGCTGATCGTCACCGGGGAGTCGTTCGAGCCTGGAGCCGGCGAAGTGAGGGAACGGTTCACGCGCCTCGACGCCTGGGCGCGGCAGCGGCTGCCGGGCTTCGCCGACGCGGACATGACGTATCGGTGGGCGGCGCAGGACAACGACTCGAGCGACCATCTGCCGTACGTCGGACACGCCCATCCGGGGACACAACACGTCTATGTGGCCACGGGCTTCGGCGGCTGGGGTATGAGCAACGGCGTGATGGCAGGCCGGTTGCTCACTGCCCATATCGCGGGCGGCGGCCGGCCGGCGTGGACCGACCTCTACGACCCGCGAAGGCTGCCCCAAGTGCGAGAGACAGCCCAACTCGCCCGGTTCCAGACCGCTGTCGCCAAACACTTCGTCGGTGACCGCCTGCACACCAGCCATGTCGACTCGGTGACCGACATTCCGCCCGGCAGCGGAGCCGTCGTGCGGCTGGAGGGACGGCGGTGCGCCGTCTACCGCGACGAGGCGGGATACACCAGTGTGCTCTCCGCACGCTGCACGCACCTCGGCTGCCTGGTGCAGTTCAACGATGCCGAGCGGGTCTGGGAGTGCCCCTGCCACGGCTCCCGCTTCGGCACGGACGGATCGGTTCTGCACGGCCCGGCCACCCGCCCCCTGGAGCCTCGTGAGGTACCGGGCCCCGGCGACCAGGGCACCCCCTAGCACCCGAAGTCCTGCCGAGCTGTGACCGGCCTGCCGGAGTGCGACGATGGTGCATATGAGGAAGAGCGCACTCATTGTCATCGACATGATCAACACATATGAGCACGCCGACGCCGAACTGCTTCTTCCTTCGGTCTCCAAGATCGTGCCCGCGATCGTCCAGTTGCTGGAACGTGCCCGCGCGCACGGGGTTCCAGTGATCTATGTGAACGACAATTTCGGCGAATGGAGATCCCATCACGGAGAGCTCCTCGAGACCGCGCTTTCGGGTCCCCACGCCGATCTGGTCGAGCCGGTCCGGCCCGATGAAGAATCGCTCTTCGTGGTCAAGGCGCGGCATTCGATCTTCTTCGAGACGCCCCTGTCGTATCTGCTCAGTCAACTGGAAATCGACCATGTGATTCTGTGCGGGCAGGTGACCGAGCAGTGCGTGCTGTACTCCGCCCTGGACGCGCACATCCGCCATCTGCACGTGACCGTGGCCCAGGATTCCGTCGCGCATATCCACGCCGATCTGGCGGACGCCGCGCTGCGGATGATGCAGCGCAATATGGGAGCGGAGATCACGGCGGGCGACTCGATCGAATTCGCAGCCGACAGCGGCTGATCACAGCGGCAGCGCGCAGACGGCCACAGGTGAGCTGAACGGGCTTCCCGCGGGCCTGAGTTCACCACTGGCGTGATCGATGTGGAAGACCGTCACCGAGCTCGACCGCTGGTTCGCCGCGAAGAGCAGATTCTGGCCCGGGGAGAAGGCGAGGTGCCGTGGGAAGTCGCCGCCGACCGGCACGGTCCCCAGCAGCCGCAGCCGGGACCCGCCGTCCTCGATCGCGTACCGGGTCAGGCTGTTGTGGCCGCGATTGGCGAGGAAGGCGTGCCCGCCGCCGCGGGTCACGACCAGCTGAGCCGGATAGCTCGTGGCGGGCCCTGTGCCGGTCGACTGCGGGGCGCCCGGTGTCAGCCTTCCGGTGACGGGATCGTAGGCGCACACGACGACGGTGTTGTCGACCTCGTTGGCCAGGTAGGCGAATCGGCCCGACGGGTGGAAGGTGAGATGCCGGGGTCCCGCGCCCGGCCGGACCGTCGCGTACGAGATCCGGGCGAGGGTTCCGCTCGACGTGTCGAGCCGGTAGGTGTAGACGGTGTCGTTGCCGAGATCGACGGCGAGTACGTGCCCGCCGTCCGGGCTGGTGACGATCTGGTGGGCGTGAGGGCCTTCCTGGCCGGGGCCGGGCGGCGGCGCGGAGTGGGTGACGAGTGCCGTGCGTGCTCCCAGCGCGCCCGACGCGGCGATGGGGTGCACGGCGACGCTGCCCGAGAGGTAGTTGGCGCTGAGCAGCCAGCGCCCACTGGGGTGTACGGACAGATGGCAGGGGCCCACGCCCCCGGTGTCGCGGGTGCCCAGCACACTGTGGTGACCGTCCGGGGACAGTCTGACGGCGGTCACCCCGCCCTGCTGCTGCTCGTGCACGGCGTACAGAGTGCGGGCGGACGGGTGAAGCGCGAGGTAGGACGGGTCGCCGACGCCCGGGACGGTACCGGTGGCGGTGATGCGGCCCGTCACCTCGTCGTACGTGGCGAGACCGATTCCGCTGCCACCACCGGCGACCGAGGTGTAGGTGCCCAGGAACAAGGGGCGCTGTCCACGGGGGCGAGCCTGTGCGGTCGCGGGCACCGCGGCGCTCGCCACAGCCGCCGCGACCGCGCCGATGAACCGGCGGCGGCCGGTGCCGCCGGCCGAACTCGTCCCCGTCCCCGCTGCCCTGCTGCTCATGTGATGCACCTCGAAGTGTCGGTCGGTTGCTCCGGATGTGGCGGGGCGGTGGAGCGGCGCCTCACCTCAGTGTGATCGCGTACACCTCGACCCGCGGGTCGGCCGGCAGCGTCAAAGAGCGCACTGTCTTCGCCCCGTCGAGCTGCGCCGTGTCACCGAACAGCCGTACCGGGGGGCCGTCGATGCCCTGCCCGTCCTTGATGCGGTGCGGCATGTCCAGGACGACACTGCTGCCGGACGGCGTCGGGCCTGCCCAGTCGCCGATCGTGAGCGGCACGTCCGCGCTGCTGCCGTCCGTGTAGCGGACGGTCAGCGTGGTGGCCACCGGCCCGTTGTGGGAGGCGGCTACCAGATGCAGGGTGGAGCGGGCGGCCGCGGGGAGAAGCAGCGCTTGGCCGCGGGCCTCGATGAAGTTCGGTGCCGTCCCCGCCGGGTCCGGCACGTCGTACGTGACGCCGTTCCAGGTGACAGCCCCGGCCTTCGGCAGCAGACCGGCGTCGTAACTCCAGCCCTGACCGTCGAAGTCGCCTTCCCTGGACCGGTCCTTCGTGGCGGTGCCGTCATGGTTCAGGGCACCCGCCAGGTCCACGGCACACTCGTCCTTCCCGCTGCCCGCGCAGCTCGCCGCGGCCCTCACCTCCACCGTGGCCGTACGGACGACCGCGGGGATGCCCTCGGCCGCGACCGTCACCCGGACCGGGTACGAGCCGACCGCGGTGCCCGCCGGCACCGTCACCGCGAGCGGGACCGTCGTCTGCACCGGCAGCCGACGGGACTTGAGCGTGACGGACGAGCGTGCCTTAACGGCCCACCGGGCGGGAGCCTTCGCCGCGACGGACACCCGCACATCGCCCGGCGACTGGGCCAGCACGTCCACGGCGAGATGCGCGGTCTGTGCGGCGTCGCCCGTCGGCACGGCGTCCGAGGCGGTGCGCAGCGACGCGTCGAGGTGCCGGCGCCGGTCGGCTCCGGCCGCCGCGTTGACGGACGGCGGCTCGGCGCCCTTGCCCGTGCCCCACGCGGACGGTTCGGTCCCGAGCCGGTGGGCCAGCCGCCCGCCGTGCGCGATCGCGTCCCAGTCCAGCCAAGTGGCGCTTACGTCCTTGCCGTTGAGGGCCACCGACTGGACATAGCGCCGGTCGTCGCTCGCCCCGGGGGCGGTGATGTCCAGCGTGCCGCCCTGCTTGCGGCCGTACTGCCCGATCCGGATGGTCGCCGACTCGAACTGCGGGCTGGACAGGGCCAGGAAGTCCGCGCCGCTCATCGTCGGATACAGACCGAGCGACGAGAAGACGTACCAGGCCGACATCGTGCCCAGATCGTCGTTGCCGGTCATGCCGTCCGGGCCGTTGGTGAAGAGCGTCATCGCCGCGCGGGTGACGGTCGCGGTCTTCGCGGGCGCGCCCGCCCACAGATACATGTACGGGGCGTGCAGATCCGGCTCGTTGTTGGGGTTGTAGGTGGGCTTGCCGTAGTAGTCGTACGGCTGGGAGATCCAGTCCTTGCGCGCGGTGCCCGCGGGGTCCGTGAGCAGCTTGTCGTGGACGAAGAAGGAATCGAGCCGCTTCTCGGCGGCCTTCCTGCCACCCATCAGACCGACAAGACCGGCCGGGTCCTGGGGCACCAGCCACTGGTACTGGTGGGCGCCGCCCTCGTGGAACTGGTGGCCCGCCTCGACCGGGTCGTACGGCGTCACCCAGGTGCCCTGCGTCGTACGGGGGCGGAACTGGCCGATCGAGGAGTCCCACAGATTGCGGTACCACTGGCCGCGCGCGGCAAGCATCCTGGCGTCCGCCCGATGACCGAGCCCCTCGGCCATCAGGGCAAGCGAGGCATCGGCGGCCGCGTACTCCAGGGTGGCCGACGCCGGGTGGTTGCAGTCGTTGTCGCCGCCCTTGTCGGCGCAGTCCTCGCCGAGGCCGAGACCCGAGGGGATGTAGCCGCGCTCGCTGTAGAAGTCCACGCCCGAGCGGCCGTTGTACGGGGAGTCTGCGGGCGGGGTGCTGGTGGCGTTCTTCCTCAGCAGCGCGTACGCCTCTTCCTCGTGCCCGGCGAGCAGACCCTTCGACCAGGCCTCGACGAGGAACGGAGTCACCGGGTCACCGGTCATGATGTTGGTCTCGCTGTTGGCGAGCGCCCAGCGGGGCAGCCAGCCGCCGTCCCTGCCGATGGCGACGACGGACAGAGCGACATCGCGGGCGACGCCGGGCTCCAGGAGTTCCAGGAGCTGGTTCTGCGGCCGGTAGGTGTCCCACAGGGAGAGGTTCTGGTACGGCGTGAAGCCCTCGGCAGTATGGGGCTTGCGGTCGAAGCCGACGTAGCGGCCCTCCACGTCGCCTGCCAGGTTCGGGTGCAGCTGCGCGTGGTAGAGCGCGGTGTAGAAGGCGCTCTGCCGGTCCCGCGAACCGCCGCCGATCCTGATCGAGCCGAGCTGCTCCTGCCACGTGCGGTGCAGGGCCGCACGGGTGGCGTCGAAGTCGTACGAATCCTTCGTCTCCGCCGCCAGGTTCTTCCGGGCCCCCTCCACACCGGTGTAGGACAGGCCGACCTTCACCACGACGTCCTTGTCGGTGCCGGCGTCGAAGGTCACCCAGGCGCCGTTGCCGCCCTCGCCCTTGGCGTCGCGGCTGCCGGGCTCGGGGGTTGAACCGCGCCATGTGCCATGGGACTTGAAGGGCCGGTCGAAGGTGGCCGTGAAGTAGACGGTGTGGTCGTCCTTGCCGGCGCAGAAGTTGCCCGCGTGCACCCGGCCCTCGACGGTGCGATCGCCGACGACGTGCACCTCGGAGTCGTGGACCTTCTGGTTGGCCTTGCCCGTGTTGAACAGGACGTTGGCGGCGCCGGTGGACGGGAAGGTGTAGCGCTGCCAGCCGGTGCGCTGCGTCGCGGTGAGCTCCGCGTCGATGCCGTACGTCTTCAGGCCCACCCGGTAGTAGCCGGGTTCGGCCTTCTCGTCGTCGTGCGAGTACTCCGAGCGGTAGTCGTCGGGGTTCACCCGGTCGACCGCGCCGGTGGTCGGCATCATCGGCAGCTCACCCGCGACGCCGCAGCCGACGCCGGAGAGGTGGGTCTGGCTGAAGCCGTGGATCTTGTTCTGCTGATAGTCGTAGCCGCCCTGGCCGCCGGTGTCGGGACTGACCTGGACCATGCCGAAGGGGGCACTCGCGCCGGGGAAGGTGTTGCCGAAGTTCTGTGTGCCGACAAAGGGGTTGACCAGGTCGGTCGCGTCGGCCGCGGGCGCGGCGCCGGCGGCCCCGGCGGCCGGGCCGGTCAGACTGCCGGCCAACAGGGCGACGACCACCAGCCGTGCCGCTCTCGTACGTATCCAACCGGCTGTCCGTCGCATGTGCGCACCTCTTGTTGACAACGTTGTCTGACCGGGCTCGGGAAAGGTGTCATGGCCGTGCAAAGCCTGTCAACGGCCCGGTCACGAGCCACTCCCCGCGACCGGATGGACCTCGAACCTGACTGGGGAAGGCTGCGCGAGACCGAGCCGGCGGGCGTTCTCCTCCAGCGCCTGCCGGACGAACTCCTCCAGGACGGGGTCCAGTTCGACCGGCACCTTGCGGTTCGGGTCGAACCCCGTCCAGGTGAACGACTTCGCGCGCTCGACGAGCCCCGGCAGCTGTTGACGCGCCGCCCAGGCTTCGGCGCCGCGGCCAGCGCGCTGGGCGGTCAGCATGTCGAGCGCGACGAGCGCTGCCCGCCCCCAGGCTTCGGTGGCAGCCAGCCACGGCCCGGTCTCGGCGAGGAACACGGGGTCGGCAAGCCGGTCACGGAGCACTCCCGGCGCTTCGTGCATGTCGCTCAGGGCGCGGTGCAGCGGTCCTGCCCTGCCGGTGCTCCGGAACTCCGCGATCTGCGCGGCGAGTTCGGGCGCGGGCCGTGGGTCGATCCGGGAGGAACGCTGCACGCCGGCGAACGTGTGCAGCGCATCGGCGGTACGAGCATCCCCGCCCGCCAGCTCGTCGAGCCCCGCCGACCAGGACCGTTCGGGGTCGTACACGGTGTCGTTCCAGGCGTAGTCGGCGACGCCGAACAGCGAGATCTTGGACGCCTGGGCCTGCGGCATCGGACTGGCGGTCAGCCCGAGCGCCGACTTGCCGAGCCCGGACTCGCGCCCCGTGAACGGACCGAGCAGCAGCCGGCCCTGCACATAGCCGTTGACCGGGTAGTTGTCCCGCAGCAGCACGGGATGGCCGAACGCCTCGCGGGCGGCGGCAACATCGGCACGAGTGATCCTCGGTGCGATGACGTCCGCGCCGGTCCACTGGACGACGACCCCGGGACGGAGCTCCTGGGCGAGGCTGCGGGTGTAGTCGGTCCGGGCGGTTCCCCAGTACTCGGTCGGCACCATCTGCAGCGGCTCGGCCTCCGGATGCGTGTCGATGAACGCCGCCTGCACGGCGTTGGTCAGCTGCGCCTGGGCGCGGGCGGCGGCCGCCGGTCCCGTGCCGAACTCCGCCCGGTCCTCGTCGCAGTTCCACCGCTGGTAGTCGATGTCGTCGAAGGCGATGACGAAGCTGCGTACGCCCTGCTTCCACAGCGACTCGAACCTGGCTGTCAGCGCACCGGCCTCGGACGGCTTCGAGTAGCAGACCGACAGGCCGGGGGAGAGGACATAGCCGAACTGGACATGGTTCGCCCGGGCCCGCCGCGCCAGCTCACCGATCCGGCCGAGTTCGTCCGCCGGGCAGGGGCACCGCCACTCCGCCCGCAGATACGGGTCGTCCTTCGGTGTGTACACATAGGAGTTCAGCTTGTGCCTGCCGAACCAGTCGAGATCGGCGAGGCGCTGCTGATGCGACCACGGCGGCCCGTAGGAGCCCTCGACCACTCCTCGCCACCGCAGCGACGGCCAGTCGCGGATCACTACGCCGTGCAGCCGGGGGCCATGCAACCGGGGGCCATGCAGCCGGGAGCGGTGCAGCCGGGAGCCGTGCACCAGTTGACGCAGCGTCTGCGCGGCGTAGTACGTACCGGCGCCGTCCGCGCCACTCAGCACGATCCGGTCGCGGCCGTCCCGGCCCTCGCCGGCCGCGAGGACGTACCCTTCGGCGGCCATGGTCTCGGCGCCCTGGACGCCCATCGCGCGTAACGCGCCCGCGGTCGCGGAGTTCTCCTTGTGCCCGCCGACATGGACGATGAGCCGGTCCTCGTGTACGGGAGTGTGTTCGTCGACCAGTCGGACGGTGCGCACCCCCGCCTCGCGCAGCGCACCCCGGACCAGGGCGAGCGCGTAGGCATCGGTCGACGTGCCTTTCACGAGCGTCACGGCCGAGGGGATGCGCAGCTCTTCAGGGCGGCTCTTCACCGAGCGGGGCTTCGGAAACACCGGCGGGGAGCTGCGAGAGCGCCAACTGGGCCGGAGTGCCACGGATGTTGGTCCCATCGCCGTCCACCTCCTCGCCAAACCTCGTTGAGACAGGACTGGACCACTGGCTGACATCGTTGTCAAGGGGCTGGGCGTGAACTCGCCGAGTGCGCAGGTCACGAGGGGTCGATCGCGATGGCGCCGCGGGCGAATTGCACACTACTGGGGGCCAGTCCCGTCGCGAGGGTGGCGGTGATGCAGACGGAGAAGCCCCGCCTGGGCGGCGGTCAATCTTCCATCATTCAACCATCCCTGGAATCCACGTCGATGTCCCGCGAAGAAAGGCATATGCCAAACACGTCTTGCCGACATGCGGCAGGGAAAAGCCTCACTGTCGGAAGTCGGTCCGCGCGCCTACATGAGTGGGAACCAGATATTCCGGACCACTGTTTTCGCTACCACTTGATGGTGAGTAGGGTGTGCTCGCTGCTGGTGGATCTATGGATGGGATCCGGCTGAATTCCGCCTGGCCGGAATGAGTGCATGGGTCGTGTCGACTGCGGGAACGGGAGGTGTTCGTGGCTGCTGGCTCGTTCGAGGGGCAGTATGTGTGGCATCCGGCTGCCGATGACCGCCAGTTGGCCCGAGCCTGTATCGACGTGAAGGCGGGTCGGTACCTCAGCGCACACGAAGCACTCAAGGACGCCCGCAAGGATTTCGAGGTTCGAGCCCATCGGTCGCTGGTACTGGCCTCGGAAGCGGCGGACTCCGATCTGGCCGAGCGCTGGCTGGCCGAGGAGCCGAGCCCCGAGGCGGCCCTGCTCTGGGCTCGGGTGGCGATGCTCCGGGCATTGCGGATGGCCGACGCTCATGACCGGCGGGCAGGCACTCTCGTAGGCATCGCACAGGCGGCGTGCGAGCGGGCGGCGCAGCTGCTGCCCGGTGACCCCACTCCATGGGTGGCCCAATTGGCGCTGTCCCGGCTCAAGCGGCCCCGGGACCCCGCGCCGCAGGGGTTGTTGACCGCGCCGCCGGGCCCCTGGCAGCTGTTCGCCCACATCCTCCGGCTCGACCCCTGGCACCGCGAGGCGCACCACCGGTTTCTGGCTTTCTTCTTCACCCGTCACGGCGGGACGGCGAGCGCGCGATGGGACGTCGCCTCGTTCCTGAGCCACCGGGCGCCGGCCACCTCGCCGCTGCGGCTGCTGCCGC
The DNA here is from genome assembly GCF_030817355.1 of Streptomyces sp. V1I1. Classification (NCBI taxonomy): domain Bacteria; kingdom Bacillati; phylum Actinomycetota; class Actinomycetes; order Kitasatosporales; family Streptomycetaceae; genus Streptomyces; species Streptomyces sp. V1I1. The sequence goes on from NZ_JAUSZH010000001.1 coordinate 7,557,440, forward strand.
TGGTCGCCCTTGTCGAGGACTACGACTCCTCCGCTCTGCTTGCCGACCGCACCTGGGAGCAGTCCCAGTGGCTGACAACGGCCATTGGCAGCTACAACAACTGGTTTCCCGAGGTGGCCGGTTATCGCTTCACCCCCGTCCTCGACCTGTCGTATCTGGCGCACGCGCTGTACATGGCGAAGCGCGAATTCGAGGCGCGGGAAGTATTCACGGCAATGGGGCCGTATGCCTCCCGAATGCCCTGGAGTGCGTTCGGCGCCCCGGAGGAGCAGTTGACCAAAGCGAGACGGTCGTGCGGACTCCCGATCCCCAGCGCCGCCTGATTCTCCATCGATGTCCCCTTTCACCCACCGTCCCCACGCCCCATCAGAAAGGTTGCGGTTGTGTCCGAGCGCACGTCTCTCACTCGCTCGAAAACAGGTCGCCATGCAGATCCTGTCACCCTCGACGATGACGCGACACTGCATGCCATGGGATACCCGCGGAAACTCACCCGGCGGTTCCGCGCGTTCGATAATTTCGCCATCTCCTTCACTATCATCAACATCATTTCCGGAATCTTCTCGGCATTCGGCTTCGGAATGGGAGCCGGCGGACCGCTGATCCTCGTTTTCGGCTGGATAGGCGTATCGGTGATGGTGCTGTTCGTCGGCGCCGCGATGGGCGAGATCGCCTCCGCCTACCCGACCAGCGGCGCGCTGTACTTCTCCGCGGGCAAGCTCGCCAAGCGGCATCGCGGCGCCTGGTCCTGGTACACGGGCTGGCTGAACTTCGTCGGCCAGGTGGGCGGAACGGCCGCCACCGGCTACGCCGCCGCCACCTTCATCCAGGCTTTCATCGCGATGCAGTGGCCAGGCTATGAGGTGACGGCGCAGCGCACCGTCCTCATCACGGCGGTGATCCTGCTGGTCCAGGCGCTGGCCAACACGTACACCGTGCAGTTGGTCGCCCTGGTGAACCGGATCTCCGTCTGGTGGCTGCTGATCGGCATGGTGGTGATCGTCGTCGCCCTGACCGTGGTGCCCGACCATCACCAGCCGGCGTCGTTCATGACCCACTTCGTGAACAACACCGGGTTCAGCAACGGCATTTACGCCGCAATGCTGGGCCTGCTCGTCACCAGCTGGACTTTCACCGGCTTCGACGGCAGCTTCCACATGTCCGAGGAAACTGTGAAGGCGACCGTCAACACGCCGAAGGGCATCATGCGGGCCATCGCGTACTCCGCGGGCGCCGGTCTGATCCTCATGCTCGCTCTGGTGTACGCGATCCGGGATTACGCCGCCACCGCGAGCTCGGCGGCGCCGCCGGTGCAGATTCTCATCGATGGACTTGGCATGGGCACCGCAAAGCTGCTCCTGCTGGTCGTGATCGGCGCCATGCTGTTCTGCGGCCTCGCCAACATGACGAGCAATACCCGCCAGATCTTCGCCTTCTCCCGCGACGGGGCGATGCCCGGCTCCCGTTGGTGGCATTCCGTGTCCCTGCGCACCCGTACGCCCGTCAAGGCGGTATGGCTCGCGGCGGCCTGCCCACTGGTGCTGATCATTCCGGCCTGGTGGTCTCACACCGCCTTCACCGCGATTGTGAGCGTCAATGTCGTCGGGCTCTACCTCGCCTACGGTGTGCCTATTTTCCTGCGTCTGCGGCTGAACGACTTCGAGCCCGGTCCATGGAACCTGGGGCGTTACGGCAAGCTGGTCGCGGGTGTCGCGGTGACCTGGATCTTGATCAGTAGTGTGCTGTTCATGCTGCCCCAGGTCTCTCCGATCACCTCCGCCACGTTCAACTACGCGCCGATCGCACTTGGAGTGGTACTGCTCATCGCCACGGTGTGGTGGTTCGCCACCGCCCGCCGCCGCTTCCAGGGGCCGGTCAGCTACGGCAGCCCCGACGAAGTCGCCGCCATGGATCTGATCTGACCGGCGCGGCAACCACCATCAGGCCGCTTGGCGCGGCCACTCCCGCCACCATCTGAAGGGACGGACAGAAGGTATGAACCCCCTCGGCGAAGCCCCCCAGTCACACTCCACCAGCGAGCGCGCGGCCGGGAGTCCTCCCGGCGGCGCCGGCGGACTCACCGTCACCGGCGCCTCGTTGGAGCAATGGCACCAAGTGGCTGAGTGGGCCGCCGAGGAGGGATGGAATCCAGGCCGCGGCGATGTGGCCTGCTTCCACCCCACAGACCCCGCGGGCTTCTTCATCGGCCGCCTGGGCGCCCGGCCGATCTCGGCCGTCTCGATCGTCACGTACTCCGAGCAGTACGCGTTCCTCGGCTACTACCTGGTCCATCCCGACCACCGCGGGCAGGGCTTCGGCCTGGCGACCTGGCGCGCGGCCTTCCCGCACGGCGGAACCCGCACCATCGGCCTGGACGCCGTGCCCGCGCAGCAAGCCACCTACGGACGCGCCGGGTTCAAGTCGGCCAACGACACGATTCGTTACGGCGGGCGCCCGGAGCGGTCCGGCACTCCGGCGGCGGGGGTCGTGCCCGTGGCCCCGGAGCACATCGACGCAACCGCGGCGTACGACCGGGAGTGCTTCCCCGCCGAGCGGCCGGCCTTCGTCAGCCGCTGGCTGACCGCTGCCGGCCACATCGCGTACGCCCGCCTGCGGGAGGGAAGCGTCACCGGCTACGGCGTGATCCGCCCGGCACTCGACGGCCACCGCATCGGGCCCCTGTTCGCCGACACCCCCGAGGACGCCGAAGCCCTCTTCGACGCCCTCACCGCCCACGTCGGTCCGGAGGACGAGGTCTTCATCGACATCCCCGAACCTCAGCACGCCGCAGGGGCCTTGGCCACGGCCCGTGGTCTCGAAGCGCGCTCGCACACCGTGCGCATGTATGCCGGCCCGTTCCCCGAGGTCCGGGCCAAGCGCACCTACGGCGTCACCACACTCGAACTCGGCTGAGACACCCCGCCGCGGCCCGTCTCCAGTACTCCGGTGAGGCGGGAGGCTACGAGGACGAGTCCGGAGAGGCGTCGGGGGCCTCGGGCAGGCTCGGCTCGCTGGAGGCGATGGACTCCGAGGCGGGTGAATCGGCCGGTGGCGGCGCCGGCGCCGAGTCCGACGGCGTCGGTGGCTCGGGTGAGGCCGACTTCGAGGACGGGGTCCCGGAGGTCGGCGGCTCGGACGACGGGGATTTCGAGGACGGGGACTTCGAGGACGGGTGCTTCGAGGACGGGGATTTCGACGACGGGTGCTTCGACGACGGGGATTTCGAGGACGGGTGCTTCGAGGACGGGTGCTTCGAGGACGGGGACTTCGAGGACGGGTGCTTCGACGACGGGGATTTCGACGACGGGTGCTTCGACGACGGGGATTTCGACGACGGGTGCTTCGACGACGGGTGCTTCGACGACGGCGACTTGGACGGAGAGGAGGTGTGCGGGGAGTGGGAGTGTGACGGCCTGGGGCGGGGCGGCGGCGGGACCTTCTTGTCGTAGCGGCCGTGATGGTCACCATGCTCCCGCGCAAACCAGTCCTCGTGGTCCGGGTCGTAGACGACGAAGACGTTGATCACCTTGACGGAGCGATGCACCTGTACAACCTTCGTCGGCTGGAATCCGGACCACGTGGGGCCCTTCAGCCGGACGTTGCCCTCCACCTTGACCGGCGGTTGCAGCGGATTGCCGCATGCGCAGCGCACTCGCGGGACGCCGTGGTCGTCGACGAGGACGGCGGTACCGGCCTGCAGCACCGACTGATACTTGGTGGGGGCGCCGTTCTTGTAGCTGTGGTTGGTGACCCGGGTGTCATAGCTCAGCCGTAGGGGAGTCAGCGACCGCAGATACCCGGGCACCTGGGAGGGGCTACGGCCCACGACAGAGGCGAACGCGCTGTTCTTGGCCGGGTCCTCGGAGAGATATCTGATCTGTTTCTCGACGTCGCAGCTGGCTGTCTGCTGCGTCCCGCCGTACACGCCGGCATCCGAACCGTTCAGGTTCGTCGCCGGCGGGGCGGGCGGTTCCTTGGAGGGGGCCTCCTCGGCCGTCGACGGGGGCGTGAACGGATCCTCGCCCGACGAGTTGACGGGGTCCCTGACGATCTCCGCGGCCGCGGCCTCGCCGCCGCGGAACCCGGGGCGGGTGACGACGATGGTCAGAACCACGGCGGCGACAATCGCGACGGCGATCGTCGCGATTCTGGGGACGGACCGCCACCAGGGGTGGTCGGGGCCTTCGCCGGAGCCCTTCGCCGGTCCGCCCCCGCCGGGCCCGCCCGGGCCGCCCGGTCCTCCGCCGCTCGGCGGCCCCGGCGGGGTGCCGGGCGGCGGCGTGCCCTGCGTAGGACGATCCTGCGACGGGCCCGAGAGCGGGCCTGACGGAGGTCCTGTGGGGCGTTCGGACGGCGGCGGTTGGGCACTCACGGGCTCTTCTTCCCAGCGTAGGAACGATTTCAGCGCAGGAAACTCGGGCACAGGAATGTCAGTGAATGCGGATGAAAGCGAAAAAGATCCGCAGTCCACGCATACTGAACCTATTGTGTGCCCCGTACCCGTACGGCCCGCAAGCCGACGCGGTCGGCTCTCCCAGCGGGCGGAGCGCCGGACCCCTGCTTAGCGTGGCAAGAGTGGGCCAGCAGCAGACCAGCGACCAGGGACGCGCGACGCGCGTCTCCCACGGCTGGGGCGAGGCCCTCGTCGCGGTGCTCGCCGGGCTGGTCGCCATGGTCGTCACGGCCGCCCTCGGCCTGTGGGCGGCGGGCGCGGCCGATCTGCCCGGGGGCGCGTTCCCGCGCGTCGTCGCGGCCGTCGTCGTCATGGCGGTCGGCGGCTCCGTGGAACTCTCCGGAGACGCCGGACTGATCACCGGCACCAACGCGGACCTCAACGTGCTGCCGCTCTCCGTCACCCTCGCCGGAGCCCTGGTCATCGCCCCCGGCTTTCTCCGTCCACTACGGCACCGAGCCGTCGCCGGAGGCCGCGAACTCGCCGGCTGGGCCGCCCGGTTGGCCGTGCTGTGGGTGCTGGCTCTCATCGGCCTCTCGGTCCTGGCCCGCCACAGCTTCGACATCCCGCTCGGGCAGGGGACGATCGCCGACATCGGGGACCTGCTGGACGCCTCCCCCAAGATCGGGTTCCGCGCCGACATCCCGATCACCCTCGTCTTCGGCCTGTTGTGGCTGGTGGGCCTGCTGTTCCTCGCGCTGCTCGTATCGCGCAAGGCTCCGCTCCCCGCGCGCCTCGTTCGCTTCCAGGAGTCGGTGCGCCCGGCCGCGTTCGCCATGGTCGTGCTGCTTCTCGCCTACGTCGTCGTGGGAGTGGTCATCGCACTCGTCGTCGCGGCGACCCGCGGCAATGCCGCGGAGACCTTCGCCGTGATCCTGCTCGGGATGCCGAACCTCGCCTGGCTCGGGCTGACGCTCGGTCTGGGCGCCTCCTGGGAGGGAAGGGTGGACGGTCCGTTTGGGCTGCCCATGCCGCAGGTCCTGGACTCGGTGCTGCGCGCTCCCGAGGACTCCACCCTCAACGTCAGCTCGCTGTCCGACCACGACGGCCGGGCCTGGTGGCTGCTCGTCGTCATCGCGGCGGTGCTGCTGCTGGGCGCCGCGTTTGTCATGGCGGTCCGCTCACCTGCCAGGATGCGGCCCTGGCAGCACGCCGTACACATGGCGGTGGCGCTCACGCTCACGGTCCTGGCCATCTGCCTCGTCGCCCGCATCTCGGCGCATCTCGGCCTGTCCCTGCTGGGCATCGGCGACCTCGGCGGCGACCTGGCGGGAGAGGTGACGCTGCGGCCGCACCTGTGGCCGGCGCTCGGCCTGGCGGTGGTGTGGGGGCTGGTCACCGGCTTCCTCGGCAGTCTGCTCGCGTCCCGCGTACGTCGCCGGGGCGAGGTCTGAACCGCGGATCACTCATCCGGGCCGAGGCCGGGGAACGCCGGCCGCGCCCAGCGGGGCGGCAGCGGTGCCCCTGCCGACTTGGCGACACGCATGTCCACCTGCGTCGGCGGATGATCGCCCGCCTCGCGCCCGGCGCACGCGACACGCAGCGCGGCGACGAACTCCAGGCAGCTGTCGTACCGGTCGTCGGGCGACTTGGCGAGCGCCTTCGCCAGTACGTCGTCGACTGAGGCCGGAATGTCGGGGCGCTGCTCGGTCAGGGGCGGCGGCGGATCGTACTGGTGTGCCCACAACAGCGCCATGTCGTCGTCGCGTTGGAAGGGCGGAGTCCCGGCCATGCTCTCGAACACGACGCAGCCGAGACTGTAGACGTCGCACCGGCCGTCCACCGGGCGGCCCGAAATCTGCTCCGGGGCGACGTAGTCGAGGGTGCCGACGAACTGGCCGGCCGTGGTGAACCCGGTCAACGACAGCGACTTCTTCGTCAGGCCGAAGTCCGTGAGGTAGACGTGCTCCGGGTGTTCGCTGTCGGTGCCGGCCGCGATGAGGATGTTGCCGGGTTTGACGTCCCGGTGCACCAGGTCGTGGTCGTGGGCGGCGTCGAGCGCGGACGCGACCTGCGAGGCGATCCGGCCCGTGACGCGTACCGAGAGGGGGCCCTCGCGGTCGAGCAGGGCGCGGAGGTCCTGACCGGCGACGAAGCGCATCGCGATGTAGAGGATGCCGTCGGTCTCGCCCGCCTCGAACACCGGCACGATGTGGGGGTGGTCGATGGCGGCGGCGACCCGGGACTCGTGGGTGAACCGCTTGCGGAAGGTGTCGTTGCGGGCGAGCTCGGGGGCGAGCAGCTTGAGGGCGACGGTGCGGTCCAGGCGGAGGTCCTTGGTGCGGTAGACGACGGCCATGCCACCGCGGCCGATCTCGCTCTCGACGAGGTAGCCCGCGATCTGCTTCCCGAGCAGTTCGGACGGCCTCCCGGCGGGCAGGCTGGTATCGCGCGGAACGCGGACCATCAGACGTCACTGCCGGGCCGGTCCGCACCGGCCGCCCGGTCCGGGTCGACGACCCTCGTCGCCCCCGCGCCCGCTGTTCCGCCAGGCTCCGGCGGGTCCGTCCCCGGCCCCTCCGTGCCGGGTACTTCTTCCCCGGCCACCCCATTCGGTTCCGGCGGCCCGGTCCCGGCCGGGCCCGGCGGCGCCGCGTACGTGCTCAGGTGCGTCCCGTCGCAGTACACCCACCGCTCGTGCTCCGCGTCGTACAGCCACACCGACTCGCCGTCCACGACCATCCCCACCCGCAGCCCCTGCGTACTGCGGCGGAACGCCTCGCCGTCCGCCCGGCCGGCCGCCAGGTCCTCCGCCGCGCGGCGGTACTGGTCCAGCGACTCCTCGGCGCGGGCCAGCAGCGGGCGCGGGTCCGCCGTGCGGGACAGTGGCTGTCCGGCCGCCGGGGGCTCCTGCGGTACGGAGACCAGCAGGCGGCTGTCGACCCACGCCGACCAGCCGTTCGCGCAGACGATTCGGGCCCAGTCCCCGCGCCGGTCGACCAGCTGGACCGGAAGCAGCGGGTCGAGTGGTTCGGTCGGCCGGGACACGTCCGGTGCCTCCCAGGCGGGCAGCCCGTCCTGAGGGACGACATGTGTCGGGTGGAAGTCCTCGATCGTCATCGGCGGTCCCGTCCCTACTTCCGCATGATGGCGGGTTCATGGCGGCGCAGGAGCTTCGCGACCGCATACCCGAAGACGACGCAGAGGACCACAAGCATTCCCATGTTGAGCAGCCACACGCCCGCCGAGTGCTCGAAGAGCGGGTCCGCCGTCAGTTTGCCCGGTACGATCCTGGCCAGCCCGATCGTCCCAGCCATCGCTCCCAGCGCCCACCGGGACGGGATCAGCCACGCCAGCTGCTCGACGCCGGGAACGCCGTCCAGCTTCAACAGCGCCCCGCAGAACACGACCTGGATGATGGCGAGGAGTACCAGCAGCGGCATGGTGACCTCCTCCTTGCGCACCAGCGCGGACACCAGCAGGCCGAGCATCATCCCCGTGAACGACAGCACCGCCACAGCCAGGGTGATCTCCACCAGCGGCGGCATCAGCACGCCTTCACCGTCCGGGGCGTTCAGGTCGACGCCGACGAGCCCGACGAGGGTCAGCACGACCGCCTGCAGCACCGTGATCGTGCCGAGCACCACGACCTTGGACATCAGATACGCGGACCGGGACAGCCCGACAGCCCGCTCCCGCCGGTAGATCACCCGCTCCTTGACCAGCTCGCGCACGGCGTTGGCGGCGCCTGTCAGGACGCCGCCCACACACAGGATGAGCAGGGCGTTCATCGCCGTCTCCTGGGTGAGCCGGCTGCCGGCCAGGGCGCGGGCCATCGCGCCCATCACGAACGGCAGTGCGATCATGATGACCAGGAAGGTCCGGTCGGCGCTCAGCGCGGCCGCATACCGCCGGACCAGCGTCCGCAGCTGCGCCCCCCAGCTCTGCGCCTTCGGCGGCGGCGCGATGAAACCGTCCGCCGCGGCTTGCGGCAGGCGCGGCTGAGCGGTGGAGTTCGCGATGTACTGCCGGTGGAAGGGGGACTCGCGGTACGTCCCCGCCCAGTCCCGGCCCCGGTCGTTCTCGAAGGCCTCGAACGCCTCCGGCCACTGCTCGAAGCCGAAGAAGGCGAGGGCGTCGTCCGGCGGCCCGTAGTACGCGATCCTGCCGCCCGGCGCGAGCACCAGCAGCCGGTCGCACACATCGAGGCTGAGCACGCTGTGCGTGACGACGATGACCGTACGGCCGTCGTCGGCGAGGCCGCGGAGCATATGCATGACCGAGCGGTCCATGCCGGGGTCGAGCCCGGAGGTCGGCTCGTCGAGGAAGAGGAGCGACGGTTTCGTCAGCAGTTCCAGGGCCACGCTGACCCGCTTGCGCTGGCCGCCCGACAGGCTGTGGATGGGCTGGGTGGCCCGCTGCTCGAGGCCGAGTTCACGCACCACTTCGGCCACCCGGTCGTGGCGTTCGGTCTTCGCGGTGTCCTGCGGAAAGCGCAGCTCGGCCGCGTATCCAAGGGCCCGGCGCACAGTCAGCTGCGAGTGCAGGATGTCGTCCTGCGGTACGAGGCCGATGCGCTGGCGCAGCTCCGCGTAGTCGTGGTAGAGGTCGCGGCCGTCGTAGAGGACGGTGCCCTGGTCGGCGGGGTGCAGCCCGGTCAGCGCGTTGAGGAGCGTGGACTTGCCGGCGCCGCTGGGCCCCACCACGGCGAGCAGACACTTCTCCCCGACGGGGAACGAGACATGGTCGAGCAGGGTCTTACGGCCGCGGTCCACCGCGACAGCCAGGTCCTGGACGTCGAGCGCGACATCGCCGGTGTCGACGTACTCCTGGAGCTGGTCGCCGACGAGACAGAACGCCGAGTGGCCGATACCGACGATGTCGCCGGGGGAGACGAGGGCCTGGTCGACCGGCCGGCCGTTGAGGAAGGTGCCGTTGTGAGAGCCGAGGTCGACGATCTCGTAGGTGTCGTCCGGGAGCGCTCGCAGCTCCGCGTGCTGCCGCGAGACGACGAGTTCGTCGATGACCAGGTCGTTGTCGGGTCCGCGCCCGATGCGTACGGTGCGGGCCGACAGCGGACGTACGTTGGTCGGCTGCCGGAAGGTGCCGGTCGCCGACGGCATGGAGACGGCCGACGGACGGCCAGGCGCCTGCGCGGCGGGCGGCGGGTTCCGGTCGACGAGAACGGCACGCGGGCCGTCGTCCGGATTGCCGAACCGGATGACGGTGCCGGGGACGACCCCCCATTCGTGGATCCTCCTGCCATCGGCGTACGTGCCGTTCGTGCTGTCCTCGTCCTCGATCGTCCAGTGGTCGGCCCCGGGCCGCAGCACCGCGTGGTGCCAGGACACCCGGGCGTCGTCGATGACGATGTCGCTCAAGGGGTCGCGCCCGACGTGATAGTCCCGGCTCGGGCTCATCACCATGGAGCCCGCATCGGTTTCGAGGACGAGCTCGGGCGCAGTCGGCGCGACAGGCCGCTCTCCCATGGTCGGATTCTAGCGATTTGGCCGTATCTGTGCCCGACCTGCGCCCGCTGGGCCGTGCCCGCTCATGCCGGGCGGGGCCGGGGGCGGGACTGGTACAGCTGGGTGTGGTAGCGGCCTTCCGTCTCAAGCCCGGTGGGGTCGTAACCCGTGCCAAGGGTCTGTTCGACGGCGCTGCGCTGTTCCGCCGGGCCGGTGAACAGCCGCTGCGGATAGGTCCGCGAGTAGTCCGTCCGGGTGACCAGGCCGTAGTCGGCAAGGCTGGTGATCACCGATTGGTACGGGACTGTGCGCAGCACAAACGCGGTCACCCAGACCGGGACCCGGGCACACTCCAGAAGGGCCTCGAAGGTGCGGTGGGTGATGTAGCCGATGCCTCCGGTGACCGTGATCAGTCCGGCGCCCGCGACGGCGCGCCGCAGCTGCGGTCCTGGCGAGTGGCGCTCCAGGTTCTCGGCGTAGGCGTCGTCGAGCAGTCCGACTGCCAGGGCGTAGCTGACGGCCCGGTCGGCGGCGTCGAGACCGATGACCGGGGTCGCGTCGGCGCGGCGCCGTGAAGCGTAGAACTCCTTGTCGACGCCGATGAGTTCCTCGGTCGTGAGGGCTTCCGTCTCGGGGCTGGTGTAGTGCGCGTACAGCTCGGCGAGCGTGAGGTGGTGGTTGAGCAGCGCGGCGTTGATCCCGTACGAGCAGCACAGGTCGAGGACGGTGACGGGGCCGTCCGCGGCCCCGTGGGCGGCGGCCCGGTCGGCGCGGGTTCGGCGGAAGACGTCCTGCGCGTGGTGCGGGATCTCGTACTCCAGCGGGGCGAGCCGGCGGAAGTAGACGCGGGGGTCGGGCTCGTTGTAGATGTCGTCGAACCGGCTTTTGCCTGGTGTGGTGGCACTGGTCAGACCTCGGGTCATGGTGCGTACCTCCGCTGGCCGGGGACAGGTCTACGCCTGTCTAGCTCTAGCGGAGCGGCGCCGCGGGCCGGTAGGGCGCGGGTGTGGAACCGGCCACGTGTGATCCGTGCCGGGGCGACCGGGGACAGGCCTCTCGTGAGCGACCTGCCGCGCGCGGTGAACACTCCGCCGTGCGAAATCGTAATACACGGCAGGCTGCCGAGCCCGCCAAGGAGGTCTGCCGCGGATGACTGCCCATCGCATTGCCGCCACCGCCACCGCCACCGCTGCCGTTGCCGTCGCGCTCACGGTCGCGGCCGCCGGGACCGCGCAGGCCCACGGCGCGCCGACCGACCCCGTCAGCCGGGTCGTCGCCTGCGGTCCCGAGGGGGTGCAGCGCGATTCCGCGGTCTGCCGGGCCGCCGTCGCCGCGAACGGGGGAGTGGCGTTCGACGAGTGGGACAACCTGCGGGTGGCCGATGTCCGGGGCAGAGACCGGGAGCTCATACCGGACGGACAGCTGTGCAGCGCGGGCCTCGATGCGTACAAGGGCCTGGACATCGCCCGCGAGGACTGGCCGGCGACGACCCTGACGGCCGGCGCCCGGTTCACTCTCACCTATCTGTCGACCATCCCGCACAAGGGAACGTTCCACCTGTACCTCACCAAGGCGGGCCACGATCCGACCGTGCCACTGCGCTGGGACGATCTGACCCCGCAACCCATCGCCACGGCCACCGACCCCCGGCTCGTGGACGGTGCGTACCGGATCTCCGGGCGGCTCCCGGGGGGACTGACAGGCCGCCATGTGCTCTATACGGTCTGGCGGAACTCGGATACCCCGGACACCTACTACTCCTGCTCCGACCTGGTGCTGACAGGCGACTCGGCAGAGCCGCCGCAGCCAGGCGGCGAGCCCGCCGAGCGGCAGGCCGCGGCATCCGCTGAGCGCACTGAGGACAAGCAGGCCGTCCTGGTCGGCGGGGTGGCCGCGCTGCTCGGGCTGTTCGCGGTGGCCGCATCCGCGCTGGTCCGGCGCCGCGCCCGGCGACAGTAGGCCAGCTGTCGCACAGTGCGACCGCCTGGAGTGGCTGCGGGCATGGGCCGGGACGACGGCGGGGATGCCGCCGGGCACAGGGCGGGAGGACGGCGGGAATGCCGCCGGGATCCGTGCGGTTACATCACCAGGCGCTGACGTGAACGCGACATTCACTCCCACCTCCGGTGGGCTTGTGAGGCGCCGGGAGGAACGCATGGCACGCAGTAATACCCGTCCCGTCATAACCCTGCGGTCGTCCGCCGGGACCGGCCAGACGTACGTGACGCGCAAGAGCCGCCTGAACAACCCCGACCGGCTGCTGCTGCGCAAGTTCGACCCCGTTCTCGGCGAGCACGTTCTGTTCCGCGAGGAACGCTGACCTGCCACCGGACACCAGCCGCCTCTGCATCGAGGAAGAAATCCGCATGAAGCCTCGTATACACCCCGTCTCGCGCCCGGTCGTCTTCCGTGACCGCGCCGCTGACGCCGCCTTCCTGATCCACTCGACCGCGCAGTCCGCGCAGCGTGTGGAGTGGGAGGACGGCAACACCTACCCGGTGTTCGACGTCGAGATCTCCTCGGCGAGCCACCCCTTCTACACCGGAACCTCCCGGGTGCTGGACACGGCCGGCCGTGTGGAGCGCTTCGAGCGCCGCTACGGCACCGCCGCACCGGCCCGGAGCTGACCCGGTCGACCAGCCAGGCGCGGCCGCCCACGATGGGCGGCCGCGCCGTCGTGTTCCTGGCCGGATGCCGCATGTCACGGTCCGCATGTCACGGTCCGCGGGAGACAGGGCGGGCTGATTGGCTGGCCCAGCGACAGCCAGCCACGACGGCGAGAGGCGATTCGAGTGACCTCATCCACCGAACAGAGCGAAAGGGCGGACCGTCCCACGGTGGCGGTGCTCGGCACCGGCATCATGGGCGCCGCGATGGCACGCAACCTGTTCCGCAGCGGCCTGGCCGTCCGCGCCTGGAACCGTACGCGGGCCAAAGCGGAAGCGCTCGTAGCCGACGGGGCGTACTGTGCCGGATCGCCGGCCGATGCGGTCACCGGCGCGGACGTGGTTCTGACCATGCTCTACGACGGACCGCGCGTGCTCGCAACCATGCGAGAGGCGAGCGAGGCTCTCGCCCCCGGAGCGGTGTGGGCGCAGTCGACCACCGTCGGGGACGCCGCCACGGCCGAGCTGGCCGACTTCGCGCGGCAGCACGGCCTCACCTTTGTCGACGCACCCGTTCTCGGTACGAAGGAGCCCGCGGAAGCCGGGCAGTTGCTGGTACTGGCCGCGGGCCCGAAGAGTGCCCGCGCCACTCTTACGCCGGTCTTCGACGCCGTGGGCCAGCGCACCATATGGGTTGACGACGACGGCTCCACCGGGGCCGCCAGCAGGCTCAAGCTTGTTCTCAACAGCTGGGTCGGCGCTCTGACGCATGCCACGGGTGAGGCGATCGCCTTGGCGCGGGGCCTCGGCGTCGATCCGCAGGCCTTCCTCGACAGCGTGTCCGGCGGACCGCTGGACAGCGGGTACTTGCGGACCAAGTCCGCGGTAATCCTCAGTGGCGACTACACGCCGAGCTTTTCGGTCAAGAACGCGCTCAAGGACACACGGCTGATCGTCGACGCGGGGGAGCGGTCCGGACTACGGCTGGATGTCGCGCGGGCGGGAGTGGCGCGCTTCGAGCGAGTGGAGCGCCAGGGCCTGGGCGAACGCGACATGGCGGCCACGTATTTGGCGTCATTCGACGAAGGCCGAGAGCCTTCCCCGGACGGCCGGGACGGCCGGGACGCCCCGGACGGCCCGGATGGGGAGCCGCTGGACCGGTAGCCCAGCCGAGTGGTTGCCGACGTGCTCTTCCTGTCTCCCCGCTCACAAAGTCCAACGCGCGCCCTTCTGTTGCACTGGCCCCCTCTCGTAACGTCATCAGGTCTTGAAGTGGTCATGACGATGAAGAGGGTGTTCATGCACAGACGTCTGCTTCAGCTGGTCCTCATCTCGCTCGTGGGCGCCGCGACTCTCGCGGCGCCCGCGGTGGCGGCGCCGCCCGGTCCGCCGGATGTGTACCGGCCCGTGCGCGGGCCCGCCGCGCCGGCCGAGTACCGGTATCTGCAGAAGACCCTGCCGGGGGAGTCGATTCCGCGCCATGCTCACGACACCGCCGCGGCGCAAGCACGTCAACTGCCCACCGTCGGCGGGCGCTGGAAGCCGGTCGGACCGACCAATATCGGCGGGCGCATCGTCTCGCTCGCCCTCGACCCCAAGCGCGCCGACACCGTGTACGCCGCCGCGGCCAGCGGCGGGATCTGGCGCAGCACCGACGCCGGGCAGACCTTCACGTCCGCCTGGCCGGACGACTGGACGCAGGCGATGGGCGCGGTCGCGACCGGCCCCGACGGCACTCTCTACGCCGGGACCGGCGAGCCCAACCCCGGTGGCGGCAGCATCACTTACGAGGGCACGGGCCTCTATCGCAGCACCGACGGCGGCGCCCACTGGCGACCCATCGGGCTGCGCGACTCCGGCGCGATCAGCGCGATCACGGTGGACCCGGCCAACCCCCGCCGGTTATACGTCGCCGCGGCCGGATCGCTCTACAACGGCGGTGGCGACCGCGGTGTCTACCGCTCGGACGACGGCGGGTCGAGCTGGCAGCGAATTCTCACCGGGGCCAACGAGTTCACCGGCGCCACCGAGGTGGTCGTCCAGGGCAAGAGGCTGTACGCCGTGCTGTGGGACCACCGCCGCCGGCCCGATCTGCGCACATACGGCGGCGTCGGCTCGGGTGTCTTCCGCAGCGACGACGACGGGAAGTCCTGGCAGCGGCTCGGCGGCGGTCTGCCCGCCCAGAGCCCCGAAGTCGGGCGGATCGGCCTCGCCGTCGCGGGAGAGAACGTCTACGCCATCGTCAACAAGACCAGCGGCCCCTTCGAGGGCTTCTACGCCTCGAGGGACGGCGGCGACACCTGGAGCCGGACACCGGAGAGCAAAGACCTTGCCAACTCGCAGTCCAGCTTCGGCTGGTGGTTTGGCAAGATCTGGGCCGACCCCAAGGACGCCAGACATCTGCATGTGGCCGGGGTGGCGCTGCTGACCTCGAAGGACGGCGGCGACTCCTGGACGTACGACGACAGCAGCATCCATGTCGACCACCACGCGATGGTCTGGGATCCGCGCCGCCCTGGCCGGGTCTATCTGGGCAACGACGGCGGCGTCTACCGCTCCGACGCCGACGGGGACGGCGGCTGGGTCAAGGCCCGCCACGAGCCGTACACCCAGCTCTACAGCGTGGCCATCAGCCCACAGGACACCAGCCGGATCTCCGGCGGCGCGCAGGACAACGGCTCGCTACGGTCCTGGGGCGGGGACGGCTTCAACGAGTATCTCGGCGGGGACGGCGAGGAGAACCTCATCAACCCGACCGACGTGAACAATGTGTACGCCTGCTACCAGTACGGCAATTGCTTCCGCTCCACCGACGGCGGCGACAACCTGACGTACTTCGCCGACAAGACGGTCTTCAAGCGGCGCAACTGGTTCACCCCAGTCGTCTTCGACCCGCGCGACCCGAAGGTCCTCTACTACGGCTCCGAAGTGCTCAACCGCTCCACGGACGGCGGCGTGACCTGGAACGCCATCAGCCCCGACCTCAGCGGCGGTCCCGGCCCCGACCCGATCTACACGAACTACGGCACGATCACGACCGTCGCCCCGGCGGGCGACGGGCGCACCGTATACGCCGGTACCGACGACGGCCGTGTCTGGGTCACCAAGGACCTGGGCGCGACCTGGACGAAACTGGCCGAGGGCCGGCCGTGGGTGACCCGGGTCGTCGTCGACCCGAAGAACCCCGACCGCGTCTACACCACGCACTCCGGCTACCGGGCGGGCTCGGCACTGGCTCACGTCTACGGCAGCACCGACGGCGGCAAGCACTGGAAGGACCTGTCGGGCAACCTTCCGGCCGCGCCCGTCAACGACCTGATCATCGGCCGGGGCAACATCCTGTACATCGGCACGGACCAGGGCGTGTTCGCCTCGCTGCCCGGCGGCGGGCGCTGGCACCGCCTCGGCCGCGGCATGCCACAGGTCCCGGTCGACGACATCGAGTACGACGCCGGGCACCACCGCCTGGTCGCCGCCACTTTCGGCAGGGGGTTCTACGAGCTGACGACCCTCTGACTCTATGGATCGGGCACCGCCCTGCGAGGGCCCCGGCGGCCTCCTGCTCAGCCCGCTGAGGTTAGCGATCAACGGCCCCAGTGTGCCGCCGTTGCCGTCATCGCTGCGGTGCCCGGTGCCCGGAACGACGACGGTCTGCTCGTCCAGCGCGGTGAAGACGTCTTCGACCGGCGACCTCGTGAGTCGACTACGCCGCATCCGCATCAGCGGACGTGCTGCGCCACTGTGTATCCGGTCGGCCCGGTGAGTCCGTTCCGAGACTCATCCACTACTTCGACGATCTCGAAACCCGCGGCCGATGCGTAACCTTCCAGTTCACGGGGAAACAGCACGCGCCGCCGGATCTCGTCCTGGGCCTCGTCGCCTGAGGCGAGAACCCAATGCCGGTGCATGGTGTTGATCTGTGTCCGCAGGTCCCATCCATAACTGATGGTCACCCGCGCCGGCCCGTCTGGAGTGTCGACGACGGCGCTCGTCGGCTCGGGGCGAATGACGGGCGACACAGGGGAGAAGAGCACCAAGAGTCCGCCGGGCCGTGCATGGGCGGCAAAGGTGGCGAACACTCTGGTGATGTCGTCGTTGTCGTGCACATAGGCCAGCGAGTTGCCGAGGCAGGTCACGGCGTCCATGCGTCGCCGGAGCCGGACGGTTCGCATGTCGCCAATGCGGATGTCAAGTCCAGGCCGTACTCGGTGTGCGTAGTCGACCATGCCGGCCTGGAGGTCCACGCCGACGCACTCGAAGCGCTTGGCCAGGATTTCGAGATCTCGCCCGGTGCCGCAGCCGAAGTCCATAAGCGTGTTCGTATCCGGCCTGTGGCGTTCGATCAGGGCTTGGCACATCTCGGCGCTGCCGCTGTCCGACTGGATCGCGTCGTACAGCGCGGGGTCCCGATAGAAGAGGTTCGTTGCTTCCATGCGCTCGGTTCCACGTCGGGGCTGGTCACATGAGGCTCCGCAGTCCGATTTCCAGGGCGAGCACGTCGCACAAGAGATCGGGCACCGTAGGCGCGTTGCTCGGCGTCCTCTCGGGCCTGGGCAAGCGCTTTGGGGTCAACGTAGCCGAGATCCACCAGTAGTGATTCCCGAATCATCCTATTCAGGACGGGCAGCCCGTACGAGCGCAATCCGGCCTCCATGACTCCCAGGAAGTTCTCCGGTTCGGCCGGCGCGACGACCGACTCGGCGAGTCCGGCACGCCGTAGGCGCTCACGGAACAGGGCCTTACCGCGCTTGAACTCGTGTGGAAGCTGTTCCATGAACCGCACGATGCGGGGGTGGACGAGCGGGCTCACCGGCCAGACACCGCGGCGGAGAAACCCGGGGTTGTGGAGCCCAAACGCGATCAGCGTGGGGAGCGGAAGTACCGGAATCGGCGCAAGGTGGAGAGGTCTGGTGATCGCCGGTTCAGCCGCTACCCCGGGCGCCCTCCGGTCGGCATGGTTCGTAGCCACAACGGCACCGAGCTGGTCGACCTGCCAACGCCAGAGCTGCGCTCATGGGGCTCATAGCAGACCTCGTCAGTGCCTCATCTCGTCGGAATGACGCAAAACCAAGGAACGCGCGTCGGCCTTCTGGCTGCTCTGAGATCCTGGAGACCGATCGAGAGGGGCCGCAGCGATGCAGTGGAAGATCCACGGGGAACGTCCGATCTACGAGAACACCTGGGTGAACCTGTGGCTCACCGACGTCGAGACGCCGGACGGGAACCGCTGGGAGCACCACGTCGTCAAGCTTCGGCACCTGGCCGTGGCCGCCGTCGTCAACGAGCGGCGCGAAGTTCTGATGATGTGGCGGCACCGTTTCATCACGAACGCCTGGGCGTGGGAGCTACCCATGGGCTTGGTGGAGGAGGGCGAGACGCCAGCCGACGCGGCGGCCCGTGAGGTGCTGGAGGAGACCGGCTGGCGGCCCGGTCCGGTCAAGTCGCTGATGTACGCCGAGCCGGCGAACGGCATCACCGACTCCCAGCACCACGTCTTCCGGGCCGACGGAGCCAAGTACGAGGGACCGCCGACCGAGAAGAACGAATCGGACCGGATCGAGTGGATCCCGCTTACTGATGTACGGGGCATGATCGACCGCCGCGAGATCGTCAGCAGCGGCTCTCTCGTGGGGCTGCTTTACGTGCTCATGGACGAGGCGATCCGCTGATCTGGCGGGGCAGCACTTCCCGGAGCCGGGACTCGAACGCCACCGCGGCCGGTTCCCGGCGGAAGGGCTCCAGCTGCTCGTAGAACTCCCGGAGGTGGCTGGCAACCCGTTGCGAGCTGACGGCCGCCGCCGGGGCGAGGGCAGCCATGGCCGTGTGACACGCCTCGTCGAGCTTGCCGCGCTGGAGCTGGGTGCGAGCGAGCCAGAAGGTATGGAAGGCGCGGCCTCGGTGATTCGATTCGTGTTCGCGCCGTAGGGCATCCGCGATCAGTGGTTCGGCGAGGGCGGCCTCGCCGAGTCGGCCGTGTGCGATGCCGGTGTCCACGATCAGCTTCGGCTCGTCGAAGTACGCCACCCACGCCGGGTCCGGATCGCCCGAGCTGATCCGGCCAAAGTAGGTGTGGGCTTCCGTGATCGCGCCGTGGGTGGCGCTGTGGTTCCCAAGGGTGGCGTGGGCGAAGGCTTCTCGCATCGCGAGCATGGCCAGCACGCGAGGCGTTGTCCCCACGGCGGCTCGTGCCTGGTCCTGGGCCGCTGTGACCAGTGCGAGGGCATCCCCAGGCTTGTCTTGATAGGTGGCCTGAAGGCTCATGCAGGCGAGGACATTGGCCATGAACTGGCGGTCATCGATGGCCCTGGCCAGTCCGAGGGATTCGGTGAAGTAGGCGCGTGCTTGGTTGTACTGGCGGGCGTCGAAGTAGGTCCAACCGGTGAGGCGGGCGAGTTCGGCCGCGATGCTGTGCAGGCCGTCCCGCATGGGCGCGGGGCGCTGTTCCTTGAGGAGATCGACGACGTAGCGGAGCTGGCCGACGACCGCCGGCCGTAAGGTCTCGCCGCCGTGTTCGTCGTCCCGGCGCCAGTAGTCAGCGATCGACGAGTGCAGCGCGTCCAGCGTCGATGGGCTGAGGTCTCTTTCGGCCGCCAGGGCGAGGATGCTGTCCACGTCCGCCCCCGGCAGACTTGCGGCCAACTGCGCGTCGACGGGGGTTGGTTCCTCTGGGGTTTCTCGTGGAGTGACGGTCAGGTTCCGCGGTGTCTCCCACGAGCGCCGTGCCAGGCCGAGCATGTGGCCGGGGATGCGCAGTCCGTCAGAGATCCGCTCGATCACGTCCATGTGCAGCAGCTGCCGCCGCCCCGCGATCACCTCACCGACGCGGCTGGGGGTGAGATCGCAGCGTCGCGCGATCATCGACGGGTAGATGCCTGCTCGCGCTTTGACCAGCTGAAAGATGCGGCCGAAGTCTCTGGCCTGGCATGCCTCGATCATCACCGGGTCCGTGAGCAGGCTGACGGGGAGTTCCTTCGAGCGGGGTGACTCGGGCATCGGGCACGCTCCGGCGTGAGGACTACGGATCGCTGCTCTTGGTCAACCGAGGGTGATGTTACCCAAGTTGGGTAATCCGCTTGGCCTTTCTGGTCAAGCCTGCGGATCGCGATGCTCCTGACCATGGCGAACGGACAGGACGACGTACGAATGACGCTTCGGCTCTCGCGTGACTCCGGCCGAACGTGGGGGCCTCTCACCGAGGTGCGCGTGGGCGCCAACCCTGTGCTCCCGGACGACCCCGGTGGCTTCCCGCCGTGCGCGTGCCGCCGGTGCGCGGAGCGGAACTCCGTGGGCTCTCTGCGGCTGGTGTCGTGATGCGGTGCACGCACTGGCGCTGGGTGCCCCTGGACCTGGCGCGGGAAGCGCGGGAGAGGTCAGCCGCGGAGTGCGTGGACAGGGCCGTGCAGTGCCAGTTGTGCGCTCACGACGACGGTGAGCACTACGGCCTCCTCGACGACCTCGGCGAGTACGGGACCGCGCCGTGGCTCCGCTGGCAGGAGGGGACCGAGGTGGACCTAGTCGTGCTGCCGGACTGCCCGGTGCTCGCCCCGGGGCTCGACGGTGAGGGCTGCTGTCTGTTCGCCGGCCACACCGAGCAGCACACCTGGGAAGACGCCCTGAAGGAGGCCTCGTGCCCCAACTGATCACGAGCCCACGCAACCGCACATTCCTTATCACCCGCCCTGACTCTTACGGCGGAATGCAGACCCGGCGCTTTCGCCCTCCTTGCAACGAGAGCTGCGGGGACTGCGGCGGCAGCGGCGCCGACTCGTCCGGCAAGACCTGCGGCACCTGCAACGGCCTCGGCGAGATCCACTGTCTCGCCAGCCTTCAGGGCGCACGCGTGCCGTCGCGTTCCATGATCCGGAAGGAGGGCCACCGATGGCCCACGCTCTGATCGCCTCCCCGTTCCTCGACGGGCACCTGCTCCTTAAGCCCGGAGCAAGGGCCGGGGCCCGCATCCCGGCCGACCACTACGAGGACATCCGGCAGGCCGCCGCCGACGGTGAGGCTCTGCCTGCCTGGGCGGTACAGACCGCCGCCGACGTATGGGGCATCGACCTGGGCGGCCGACCCGCGCAGGGCACGGTGCTGCTGCGCGAGCCGTCCCCGTACGGCTACTGCCGCGCCTCCTGGGAGATCAACCTCGGCTGCAACTTCGGCTGCAAGCACTGCTACCTCGGCGAGCGGCCCTTCTCCGGTCTCGGCTGGGAGGACAAGGTGCGGCTGCTGGACATCATGCGCGAGGCCGGTGTCCTCTGGCTCCAGATCACCGGTGGCGAACCCACCATGGACCCTCACTTCCAGGGTTCCTACCGGTACGCCTGGCAGGCCGGGATGATGCTCACCATCTCCACCAACGGCTCGCTGCTTTGGCGGCCGGACCTCCTCAAGCTCTTCCGGGACTGCCCGCCCTACCGGCTGGTCGTCAGCATGTACGGGGCGAGTGAGGAGTCCTTCGACACGCTCACCCAGCGCCGTGGCGCGTGGAAGGCGTTCCGTCGCGGCATTGACGCCGCACGCGAGGCGGGCCTGCCTCTGCGTATCAACGTCGTGGTGACCGAGGACAACGCCTCCGAGGCCGACGAGATGGGCGCCCTCGCCGAGGAGTGGAACGTCGAGAACCACGCGTACACGAACATGACGCCCACGATCTACGGCGGCGGTGAGCCGCTCCTCGCCCAGTCTGCCGCCCACCTGCGGCAGCGCAAGCCGTTCGCCGGCTGCAACGCGGGACACACCTTCTTCCACACCGACCCCCACGCCAAGGTCTCGATCTGCAAGGTCGGCCGGGACGACCAGATCGACCTCATGGCCGAAGGCATCGAGGGCCTCACCCGGCTCGGCGCCATCGCGGACCGACTCATGCTTCGCACCGGTGGGTGCGAGGGCTGCGCCCTGTCCGGCACCTGCCGGGTCTGCCGCCCCCTGGCCAAGCACTACCAGGAAGCGAAGGCGCCGCTGCACAGCTACTGCCAACACGGAGACAAGGAGAACGCATCATGACCCCGCCCGTACTGGTGACCCTTCTGCCCGGCCCGCCGGCCTCGGCACGCCGCGCGGCACCGCCCGTCGCCGCCCTCTCGGTGACCGCCGTCCTGGACCTGGACGACGTCGTGGAGAGCGCGGAGTGCTCCTGCGACGCCGGTGACGACAACCCCCACTGACCGACAGATCCGGTCGGTTCCGTTCAGGCCCTGGCGCATTCGCGTCGGGGCCTGAGCCCTGACCGGCCGACCGTTAGGGTGCCGCTCATGCTCTTCCGTTGGGACTGGCTCCGGCCCGTATTGACCGCGCCGATCGTGCCGACTCTCGGTCCCGTCCATCCCAACGCCCTGACCGTCGACATCTTCGAGGACACCCTGCGAACGGCCGTCACCGGGGACTTCCTCCCCTACGACAAGGACCGGCGCTGGGGCGGCGAGAAGGACGAGACGGTCCTCCGCGGCAATGTGGTGCACCAGCCTGACCACACCCTCATCCCCACCCTGAACCGGCGTGGACGCGGCACCGTCAAGGTCTTCGCCTATGGGCACCACGGCAGCGTCTTGGATGAAGCAGCCGAACTGGCCGCGAAGCTCGCCTCCGTGCACGACGCGGTCAACGCCCGCGTCGTGCACCCACTCGGCCCCGAGACCAGCTCCCCACGCGGCACCCGCATCCAGCTAAAGGACTTCACCGCCCGCCCCTGCCCCGACCCCGGCGGTCTGGTCCGCCCCGTCACCGACTGGCCCGCCGCCGTACAGGAGACCTTCGCCCCGTTCGCCACGGCCATGTCCGCCGACGGCTTGGCCTTCCTCCACACTCAGATGCAGGCCGGCCGGTGCGGCCCGGTCCTCGCCGCCGCCGTCGAGGACCGCATCGTGGGCGCGATCGGCCCCATGGAAGTACGCCCCGACGCGATCGGACGCCCCCAGCTCCTGCCCCAGTACTTCGCCGTCCTGCCCGAGGCCCGAGGGCAGGGCATGGGCCGCGTCCTGTGGCGGGCCGCGATGCACTGGGGCCAGTCCCACGGCGCCGCCTACCAGCTCCTCCAGACCGAGGTCGGCGGCCCCTCCGACAGGCTGTGCCAGTCCGAAGGACTAACCTCCCTCGGCTTCACCCACATCATGCGCGCATAACCCCGGACCTCGCCCGCATCGAGGGCGCGACCGACTCAGTACCTCTACGGCCTCTCGCCAACTGCTACCCGTGCTCCGACCGTTCGGCTGCCGGGAGCAGGGCTGTACTACGCTCGCGAAAGACGCAGCGTCAGGATCTGGAAGGGCCGCAGCGTCAGCGACACCCCGCCGTCCACGACGGTCACCGGCTCGTCCGGCAGTGGACGCTCCAGCAGGTCCGTGACCTGCGCCCCGGCCAGTGCGAAGCCCGTGCGCAGGGTCGCCTTCGCCCGGCCGCCGAGGCACTCGTAGAGCCGTACGACCACATCGCCCGAGCGGTCGTCCGCGAGTTTCACCGCCTCGACCGTCACGGCGGGGTTGTCGACGCTCACCAGAGGCTCGATGTTCCGGGCCGTCTCCCCCACCCGCAGCGGCAGGTTGAGCGCGTACCCTTCGGCGATCGCGTCCTCCACGGTCGCGCCCGGCAGCAGCGCGTAGGTGAAGCGGTGGGTGCCCTGGTCGGCCTCGGGGTCCGGGACGCGGGGTGCGCGGACCAGGCTGAGGCGGACCGTGGTGGTCGTACCGCCGTCGTCGCGAGTGGTGCGGGTGACATCGTGTCCGTACGTCGAGTCATTGATGACCGCGACGCCGTAGCCGGGCTCCCCGACATGCACCCACCGGTGGCCGTAGACCTCGAAACGGGCCGCTTCCCAGCTGGTGTTGGTGTGCGTGGGCCGGTGGACATGGCCGAACTGGATCTCCGCCGTGGACCGGTCGGCCCGGACGTCGATCGGGAAGGCCGCCTTGAGGATCTTCTCTGCCTCGTGCCAGTCGATCTCGGTCTCTACGTCGATACGGCGGCTGCCCGCCCGGACCGTGACGGTCTGCACGATGCGCGAGCCCTTGCCGAAGGCGCGCTCGACCCGCACCGCGCCGAGCAGCGGCCCCGCAGCGGTGACGGTGACCGACTCTGCGTCGAGCAGGTCGGTGAAGCGGTTCTGATAGTGCTTGTCGATGTCCCAGGCATCCCAGTAGTTGGGCAGGTCGCTGTGCAGCCGGAGGAGGTTGCCGGGGGCGGCGAGGACTTCGCGGTCGGCGGCCAGGTCGCGTACGGAGGCGAGGGTGCCGTCCTCGGCGAACTCCACGCGGACCAGGCCGTTGTCGAGGACACGGTCCGTGACGGTGACGGGCTTCCGCGTCGGGACCGCCGCTGTGATCGGCGTGCTGCCGGAGGCCGGAACCTCGACAAAGACGGTCGACGAACCGTCGGCCGGCTGCGGCAGACCGGGGTCGAGGGCCGTGCCCGGCACGTGGCCGAGGGCCTCGGCCACTTCGGCCGGGACGGTGACGACCTCGGCACGCGCGCGGGGGCTCGTATTGAACACGGACCATGTGCCCGCGCCCAGCGCGGACACTGCGGCCGAGGTGATCTCCTCCAACTCCTTTGCCACCCGCGCGTACTCCGCCTCCGCCTCGCGGTGCACCCAGGCGATCGACGAGCCCGGCAGAATGTCGTGGAACTGGTGCAGCAGGACCGTCTTCCACAGCCGGTCGAGCTTCTCGTACGGGTAGTCGTAGCCCGGCGCGTGCACCGCGGCCGCCGTCGCCCACAACTCGGCCTCGCGCAACCGGTGTTCGCTGCGGCGGTTGCCCTGCTTTGTGCGGGCCTGCGAGGTGTAGGTGGCGCGGTGCAGCTCCAGATAGAGCTCGCCGGACCAGACGGGTGCGTCCGCGTACTCCGCGCGCGCCGCCTCGAAGAACGCGTCCGGGTGCTCGACCTTGACCTTCGCGGAGCCTTCGAGGTCGGCAAGGCGCCGTGCGCGCTCCATCATTTCCCGGGTGGGTCCGCCACCGCCGTCGCCGTGCCCGAACGGCGCCAGCGAGCGGGTACCGCGGCCCTTGTCCTGGTAGTTGCGGACCGCGTGCGCCATCTCCTTGCCGGAGAACTCCACGTTGTAGGTGTCCACCGGCGGGAAGTGCGTGAAGATCCGCGAGCCGTCGATGCCCTCCCACCAGAAGGTGTGGTGGGGCAGTTTGTTGGTCTGGTTCCAGGACAGCTTCTGGGTGAGGAACCACTCGTTGCCGGCCAGCTTCGCCAGCTGCGGATAGGCCGCGTTGTAGCCGAAGGAGTCCGGCAGCCAGACGCCCTTGGTCTCGATGCCGAAGTGCTCGATGAAGAAGCGCTTGCCGTGGACGAACTGGCGGGCGATGGCCTCGCCGCCCGGCAGATTGCCGTCGGACTCCACCCACATGCCGCCGACCGGCGCCCACTGGCCGTCGGCGACGGCCTTCTTGATGCGCTCCCACACCCGCGGGTAGTTGTCGCGGACCCACTCGTACTGCTGGGCCTGCGAGCAGGCGAAGACGAACTCCTCGTACTCCTCGGCCAGCGCGGTCACATTGGAGAAGGTGCGGGACGTCTTGCGCTTGGTCTCGCGGATCGGCCACAGCCAGGCGCTGTCGATGTGCGCATGGCCGACCGCCGACATGGTGTGAGCGCTGGCGTGCGCGGGACGCGTCAGGACCGGCCGCAGCAGCTCCCGTACGTCCGCCGCCGTGCCGGAGATGTCGTCCAGGTCCAGCGCGTCGAGCGCGTGGTCCAGCGCGTGCATGATCTCGTGCCTGCGCGGCTCGTGCTCGCCGAGCTCCAGCATCAGCTCGCGCAGCACCTGCATATCGAGCGAGAGGTGCCAGACGTCCTCGTCGAGTACGGCGAGGTCGGCGCGGGCGAAGGTGTAGAGGGGCCTCCGGCCCGCGGTGGCCTTGTCGCCGAGCGGGGTCGGGCCGCGGAAGTCGCCCGCGAGGATGTCGGGGTTGGACGCGGCCTCGACGAGATAGTCGATCCGCTCGCCGCCCGCCGCGGGGGATGCGACCGGCACGTACTGGTTCTGCGGGTTGACCGCCTTGAGGGGGCTGCCGTCCAGGGTGTGGACGAGGGCCTCGGCCTGGTTGCCCGGCCAGTCGCCGACGAAGCCGAGGTCGAAGACGGCCTCGACGCGACGGCCGGCCCAGTGGGCGGGGACTTCGCCGCGGACCCTGAACCAGGTCGTGCCCCAGGGTGGACCCCATGGCGTCCCCATCGCGAACGGTTCGTACGTCTGGGACGCGGCCTCGGCGAAGGGCACCGGCTCGTCCGGAGCCTCCCATGCCGTGACGTCGAGGGGGAGCGAGACGGCGTGGACGGCGGGCTGGATGCGCTGCTGGAGAATGCGCTCGACGCGCTCCTCGATGCGGCGGCGTTCGTCGTGCATGTGCGGTCTCCTACCTCAGATACGCGAGCGCGGGGTGGACGCTGGTGTAGCCGTCGACGAGACGGCGGGCGACGGTCACTGAATCGACGAGGGGATGCAGGGCGAAGGCCTTCACCGCCGTCGCACGCGAGCCGCTGTCGGCCGCCGCCAGGACCTCGCGCTCGACGGCCTTGACGGCGTAGACCAGTCCGGTGGCGTGCAGCGGCAGCGGGGACACGGAGATGGGGTGCGCGCCGTTCGCGTCGACGAAGCAGGGCACTTCGACGACCGCTTCCTCGTCCAGCACGGAAAGCGTCGTGCGGTTGCGGACGTTGAGAATGAGCGTCGTGCGCTGGTTGTGCGCGATGGCCCGCATCAGGGCGAGGGCGACCTGCTCGTATCCACCGGACTCCAGGTCGCAGGCGTCGCGCTCGCCGGCCCCCGCGGCTTCGCGGTTGTGCGCCATGTAGGTCGCCTCGCGCTCTGCTCGGGTACGGTCCCAGGTCGCCAGCGCCGGGGCGTCGGGCCGCTCCATCTCCGCGTAGAACCTGGCCTGTTGCTCATGGAGGAAGGCCCCGCGGGTCTGCTTGGCCTCCTGGTAGGCGCGTACCGCCTCGCGGTTGAAGTAGTAGTAGTGCAGATATTCGTTGGGGATCGCGCCGAGAGAGCGGAGCCAGTCGGGGCCGAAGAGCTTGCCCTCCTCGAAGGAGCCGAGCAGCTCGGGGTCGGCGAGCAGCCGGGGCAGTTCGTCGCGGCCCTCGATGCGCAGGCCGCGCAGCCAGCCGAGGTGGTTGAGGCCCACATAGTCGATCCACGCGGTGTCGGGGTCCGCGCCCAGCGCGCGGGCGACCCGGCGGCCGAGGCCCACCGGCGAGTCGCAGATACCGATGACGCGGTCGCCGAGGTGTCGGGCCATGGCCTCGGTGACCAGGCCGGCCGGGTTGGTGAAGTTGATGACCCAGGCGTCGGGGGCGAGCCGGGCGACCCGGCGCGCGATGTCGACGGCGACCGGGACGGTGCGCAGTCCGTAAGCGATGCCGCCCGCGCCGACGGTCTCCTGGCCCAGCACGTCCTCGGCGAGGGCGATGCGTTCGTCTGCCGCGCGGCCCTCGAGGCCGCCGACGCGGATCGCGGAGAACACGAAGTCGGCGCCGCGCAGCGCCTCGTCGAGGTCGGTGGTGACGG
Source organism: Streptomyces sp. V1I1 (assembly GCF_030817355.1). Lineage (NCBI taxonomy): Bacteria > Bacillati > Actinomycetota > Actinomycetes > Kitasatosporales > Streptomycetaceae > Streptomyces > Streptomyces sp. V1I1. Next base: position 7,584,419 of record NZ_JAUSZH010000001.1, read on the forward strand.
TGACCGGCGGGGCGTCCGGCACGCCTTCCGCCTGGTCGGCGAGGACGCGCGCGATCGCGGCCAGCCGGCCGGCGTCCAGGTCGTGAAGGGTTACGTGGGTGATACGGCCCTTGGCGTGATCGCCGAGCAGGGCGCCGTACACCAGCGGCAGTCTGAAGCCCCCGCCGCCGAGGATCGTGAGCCTCATACCTCAACCACCTTCACTCCTGCCTCGTCGAACGCCGCGCTGGTCGCCGGGTCCGCGGGCGCGTTGGTCACCACTGTGTCGAGGGCCGCGGGGCCGCACACCTTCGCCATGCCGGTGCCGGGGAACTTGCCCGCGTCTGCGAGGAGCACCACTGAGTCCGCGGCCGCGATCATCGCCCGCTTGACCGGGACCTCGATCACCGTGGTGTCCATGACCTGGCCGTCGGGGCGGATGCCGCTCGTGCCCAGGAACAGCCAGTCCGCGTGCAGCTGGCGGAGGTTGTCCTCGGTGAGGAAGCCGACCAGGGAGCGGTACTCCCGCCGGACCATCCCGCCGAGCAGTATCAGCTCGATCCCGGTGTCGTCCGCCAGCTCCTCGTACACCACCAGATTGCTGGTGATCACGGTCAGTCTGCGACCGTGCAGCTGCCGGGCCAGGCGGTAGGCGGTGGTGCCGATGTCGAGGAGGACGGACTGCCCCTCCTCGACCATGGCCGCGGCCCGGACCGCTATCGCGTCCTTCTCCGGGACCCTGATCTCGGCGACCTCCGCGAAGGGTTGATCGCCCTCCTCGACCGCGGCTCCCCCGTGGACCCGCGTGAGCAGGCCCTCTTCCTCCAGCTTGACCAGGTCGCGCCGGATGGTCGCGGGGCTCACGTCGAGCTGCTCGGACAGGTCGGTTACGGCTGCGGGGCCGCCTGATCGCAGAGCCCGCAGGATGAGTTGATGTCGTCGCTCAGCCAGCACGTCACGAACGCTACTCGTCAATCTCAAGCATTTCTATGCAGATTCGCGCTCAACTCTTGCCAATTCTGCGCGCCGGGCGCACGATCCTGTGCACACCTTGAAGGTCATCGACAGATCTTTGGCGAGAGGATGCGCACGTGGACGAGGAGCCCAGGCCCGATGTCCTGCTGACCGGGCTGCTCTTCTACGACCTCGTCCTCACCGGACTCGGCAAGCCGCCGACGCCGGGCGAGGAGATCTGGACCCGGGGAATGGGCTGCGGCCCCGGCGGGATCGCCAACCTCGCCGTGGCGGCGGCCCGCTACGGCCTGGACACCTCTCTGGCCACGGTCTTCGGCGACGACTACTACGGCGCGCACTGCCGGCAGATCCTCGCCGGACAGGAGGGCGTCGACCTCTCTCTGTCCCGCACGGCGAAGGACTGGAACACCCCGGTTACGGTCTCCCTCGCCCATGACCACGACCGCGCCCTCATCACCCACGGTGGGCCACCCGCCCACTCCCAGGACCAACTGCTCCACGATCCGCCGCCCGCGCGCACCGCGCTCGTGCACATCGGAGCCGAACCGCAGGAGTGGCTCGGCAAGGCCGCGGCCGCCGGCACCTTGATCTTCGCCGACATCGGCTGGGACCCCACCGAACAGTGGTCCGGCGAGGTGCTGAACCAGCTGTCCCTCTGCCACGCCTTCCTGCCCAACGACACCGAGGCCATGGGCTACACGCGCACCGACAGCCCGGCTGCCGCACTCGACAGGCTCGCCGAACTGACACCCGTCGCCGTGATCACCTGCGGGCGCTCCGGCGCCCTCGCCGTCGACCAGACAACCGGAGAGCACGCTCAGGTCGCGGCCCTTGACATCGATGCCATGGATGCGACCGGCGCCGGAGACGTCTTCGGCGCGAGCTTTGTCGCCGCCACCCTGGGCGGCTGGCCGCTCGCCGAGCGGCTGCGCTTCGCCTCCCTCGCCGCCGGACTGTCCGTAAAGCACCACACCGGGGCGCTCGCCGCCCCCGGCTGGTACGGCATCGATCAGTGGTGGCGTACGACAGGCTCACGCGACCCCGAACTGTCGTGCGCCTACGGCTTCCTGGCCGACCGCATCCCCGCCGACCCCGGGCCGGCCCCGCACCACGCAACCGTCACCCCCCGCTGAACACCCGTCCGAAACACACCGAAAGGCGGTGGGAGCAGTGCACCTCTCCCGAAGAGGGCTGCTGCGCGCAGGTATGGCCACCACGGCCGCCGCGGCGCTCGGCCCCGCTGCGGCAGGCTGCGCGGTTCCTCGCGGCTCCACCGGCCGCAACATGACCCTGTGGTACTGGACCGGCGGTCTGAGTGAAAAGGTCGTGGCCACGGCCAGGAACCGCTTCACGGGCGTCGAGCTCAAGCCCGTGCAGATCGGCGGCTACTTCAGGTCCAAGCTGCTGACCACCATGGCGGGCCGCGCGTCCGTGCCGGACATCACCGGACTCAAGGGCGAGGACATGGCCTCGTACCTCCCCAACGCCGATCAGTTCGTGGACCTGCGCACACTCGGCGCCGACCGGTTCAAGGACCAGTATCTGCCGTGGAAGTGGGAGCAGGGCATCGCCCCCGACGGACGCATGGTCGGGTTTCCGATCGACACCGGGCCCGTCGTGCAGTACTACCGCGCCGATGTCTTCGACCGGGCCGGTCTGCCCGCCGAACCGGCCGAGGTCGCAGCGCAGATGAGCACCTGGGAGAAGTACTTCGCGGCCGGTGAGCAGTTGAAGAAGAAAATCCCGGGCGCGTATCTGCTCATCGACCCCCTCACCGTCCTCTCGAACGCGATCAACCAGGGCACCAAGCGGTTCGTGGACGAGGACCGGCACTTCATCGGCGGCCAGAAGCATGTGACCGACGCCTGGGACCTGGCCATCGAGGCGCGCCGCCGCGGCTTGATCTCGAGCGTGGTCAGCGGCACCCCGGACAGCAACGCGGCCATGGAGCAGGGCCGGCTCCCCAGCCAGCTCAACGCCTCGTGGGCGGCCGGCGACCTCAAGCTGGCCGTGCCCATGACAGAGGGCAAGTGGCGGGTGGCCCGGATGCCCGGCGGTGCCGCCAACAACGGCGGCTCCTTCCTGGCCATAACCAAGGCCTGCCGGGAGCCCGAGCAGGCATTCGCGATCATCACCTGGCTGCTGAACGCCGACAACCAGACCCGCGGCTTCGTCGATGCCTCGCTCTTCCCGTCAACCCCGGCCTCGTACGAGCAAAAAGCCATGCGCGACCCGGACCCGTTCTTCGGCGGGCAGATCACCATCGACGTCTTCGGCCCGGCCGCCGAAAAGATCCCGGTCGCCTACAACAGCCCGTACGACTTCGCCCTGCAGCAGCCGGTCTACGACGAGCTCACCAAAGTGCACACCCTGGGCAAGGACCCGGGCCAGGCCTGGAAGGACGCCATGAGCAAGTGCCGGCGCATCGCGGACCACCTGGGGGTGAGCTGACATGCCCACCGCGCCCCCCGCACCCGTCGTCGAAAGCCCCGTGGCCGTCTCGGCTCCGCAGGTCGCGCCCCCAAAGTCCCGTTCCATATTCGGATACTGGCGCCTCTACCTCGCGATCTCGCCCTTCTACCTGCTTTTCCTGTGCTTCGGTCTGATCCCGGTGGGCTTCTCGCTCTTTCTGTCGTTCCACCGCTGGGACGGCCTGGGGTCGATGGAGTACGCGGGCCTGTCGCAGTACAGCTATCTGCTGAGCGACACCCAGTTCTGGCACGCCATCGGCAACACCCTGATCATCTGGGCCATCTCGACCCTCCCCATGCTCTTCATCGCGCTGGTGACCGCGGTGATGCTCAACTCCGCGGTGCGCTTCAAGAGCTTCTACCGCTTCGCGTACTTCCTCCCGAACGTCACCTCGGTCGTCGCGATCGCGATCATCTTCGGGTCGGTCTTCAGCACCAACTTCGGCCTGGTCAACGCCGTACTCCAGGGTCTCGGCCTGGACCAGATCGCCTGGCTGAACACGCCCTGGGGCATCAAGGTCGCGATCGCCTCGCTGATGACCTGGCAGTGGACCGGCTACAACGCGATCATCTTCCTCGCCGGTCTGCAGACCATCCCGAGCGAGCTGTACGAGGCCGCGCGCGTCGACGGCGCCGGGCCCGTGCAGACCTTCTTCCGGGTCACCGTGCCGCTCATGCGGCCGGTCATCCTCTTCACGCTCGTGGTGTCGACGGTCACCGGTCTGCAGAGCTTCTCCGAGCCGCAGGTGCTGCTCCAGACCACCGCCAACACCTCGACCTTCGCGGGCGGTCCGGACAACGCCGGCCAGACGATGGTCCTCTACTTCTTCCAGCAGACCTTCGACAACAACGATTTCGGCTACGGCGCCGCGATCGCGTGGGGCATCTTCCTGATCGTCGCCGTCTTCTCGATCATCAACTGGCGCCTTGTCCAGCGCCGGGACAAGTAGAGGGGAGACCGTCATGACCATCATGAAAGGAACGAAGGCCATGAAGGGCGCACGGCCCCGAGGGCTCGTCCTGCACCTCTCGCTGATCGTCGGCGTCGTCCTCTCGCTGTTCCCGTTCTACTGGACCGTCGTCATGTCGACACACACGACGAGCGAGATCTTCCAGTTTCCGCCGAAGCTGCTGCCCGGCTCGCACTTCGACGAGAACGTCAGCGCTCTCCTCGACAACGTCGACTTCTTCGGGTCGATGCTCAACTCCCTGATCGTCGCGGGCTCAGTGACGTTCCTCGTGCTCTTCTTCGACTCGCTGGCCGCCTTCGTCTTCGCGAAGTTCCATTTCCCCGGCCGCCGGGCGCTGTTCGTGATCATGATGGCCATCTTCATGGTTCCCGCCCAGCTCCAGGCGATCCCGCAATTCGTGATCATGGCGCGGATCGGCTGGATCGGCTCGCTTACCGCCCTCGTAGTGCCGGCCGCGGCCAACGCCTTCGGCATCTTCTGGATGCGCCAGTACATGAAGGGCGCGATCCACGACGAGCTGATGGACGCATCCCGGCTCGACGGCTGCGGCTTCCTGCGCCAGTACTGGCATGTGGCCCTTCCGGTCGTCCGCCCCGGCCTCGCCTTCCTCGGCATCTTCACCTTCATGGGCCAGTGGAACGACTACGCCTGGCCGCTGATCGCCCTGGTCAACCCCGACCATGTGACGCTCCAGGTCGCGCTGTCGCAGCTCAACGGCGTCCACGGCACGACCGACTACGGCATGGTGATGACCGGCGCCCTGCTCGCACTGATCCCCCTGCTCATCGTCTTCGCGATCGGCGCCCGTCAGATGATCGCCGATCTGGCCAAGGGAGCCATTCGCTGATGCTGCCGGTACGTCCTTGGGAAGCGCCCGAGATCAACTCCTGGCGGCGGCTGCCGATGCACGCCGTGGACCGCCGCCCAGGGAGTCTGAGTCTCGACGGCGAGTGGCGCTTCCAGCTGCTGCCCGCACCGGACGCCCCGCTCACGGACAGCTGGTCGCGGCTGGAGGTGCCCGGCGCCTGGACCATGCAGGACGCCGGCGCGCCCGACCTGCCGCACTACACCAATGTGACGATGCCGTGGGCGCACCACCCGCCCGCATCACCGGCCGCCAACCCCACCGGCGTCCATGAGCGCGAGGTGGACATCCCCGCCGACTGGGCGGGCCGCCGCATCGTGCTCCAGGTCGGCGCTGCGGAGAGCGTGCTGATCGTGGAGGTCGACGGACAGGCCGTCGGTGTCGGCAAGGACTCCCATCTGGCGAGCGAGTTCGACCTGACCGAAGTGGTACGCCCGGGGGAGCGAAGCACCGTACGCCTCACGGTGGTCAAGTGGTCCGACGCCACTCACATCGAGGACCAGGACCAGTGGTGGCACGGCGGCATCACCCGCTCGGTGCTGCTGTACGCCACCGACCCGCTGTATCTCGCCGATGTGACCGTACGGGCCGGGCAGGACGGCACCCTGAGGGTCGACTGCCAGGTGCGCGGATCTGGGACCGAAGGCCCCCTGCCCGAGGGCTGGTCGATCAGCGGGGAGCTGGAGGAGTTCGGCGACCTCGTCCAGGATGCCGCTTACGAAGCGGCGAACCGGGCCGAGGAGCGGGTCTCCGACTTCCTGGGGGAGGCCCGGCTGAGCGCCACGCTCAGCGGCGTACACCCATGGTCGGCCGAGACACCCGTGCTCTATGGCCTCACCGTGCGGCTGCACCACGCGGACGGCACAGTCGCCGACACCTCGTACCACCGCATCGGATTCCGCGACATCGAGATCCGCGGCCGGGACCTGCTGGTCAACGGGGAGCGCGTGTACATCCGCGGCGTCAATCGGCACGACTTCCATCCGCTCACCGGACGCACGCTCGGAGCTGACGAGATCCGCGCCGACCTGGAGACGGTCAAGCGCTTCGGCTTCAACGCCATTCGCACCTCGCACTACCCGGGCGACCCGGCGCTGCTGGACCTCGCCGACGAGCTGGGCCTGTACCTCGTGGACGAGGCGGACATCGAGAGCCACGACCACGCCCATGAGATCGCCGACGACCCGCGCTATCTCCCCGCCTTCGTGGACCGGGTTTCGCGGATGGTGCTGCGCGACAAGAACCACCCCAGCGTCATCATCTGGTCGCTGGGCAACGAGAGCGACTACGGCGCCAACCACGACGCCGCGGCCGGCTGGCTGCGCCGCCACGACCCCACCCGCCCACTCCAGTACGAGGGCGCCGCCAAGACCGACTGGTCCGCGACGGACATCGCGAGCGACATCGTCTGCCCGATGTACGCGTCCCTCGACGAGATCGTCGCGCACGCCCGCTCGGGCACCCAGACCAAACCGCTCATCCTGTGCGAGTACTCGCACGCCATGGGAAACAGCAACGGCACCCTCGCCGACCACTGGCAGGCGTTCGAGTCCACCCCGGGTCTGCAGGGCGGGTTCATCTGGGAGCTGTGGGACCACGGCATCCTCCAGCGGCTGAGCGACGGGCGGCCGGCGGGGCGGGCGGCCGCCGGAGCGTATGCGAACGGTGTGGCCGCCGAGGGTTACCGGTGGGCATACGGCGGCGACTTCGGCGACACCCCGAACGACGGCGCGTTCTGCGCGGACGGGCTGCTCTTCCCCGACCGCACACCGAAACCCGCGATGTACGAGCACCGTGAACTGGCCGCTCCCGTACGGCTGTCATGGCTCTCGGAGGAAGACGGGACGCTGCTGGTCCACAACCACCAGCACTTCCGCGATCTGTCGTGGCTGACCGCCGAGTGGCATCTGTCGGCCGAGGACGCGGGAACCATCACCGCCCCGGCCGCCCTCCCCGCCGTACCTCCCGGCGGCTCTGCCGAACTCCCGCCGCTTCAGGGCCTCCTGGCCATGCTGCCGGAGGACGGCGGAGAGGCCTGGCTGACCCTTCGCGTGACCACGGCGCATGACGAGACATGGGCCCCGCGCGGCACCGAAGTGTGCACTCCGCGGATACGACTGCGCGAGCGGGCCCCGTTCGCGGCCGCCCCCTGCGCGGGGAGCGTCGAGGTGGACGGCGACGGACTGCTCGTCCACCCGCTCCTCACCTCACCACCTGTGCTGAGTCTGTGGCGCGCGCCGACCGACAACGACCTGCTGGGTGGCCCCGCGGACCACTGGCGCACGCTGGGTCTCGACACCCTCGTACGCAAGCTGGTGTCGGTGACCCGCGACGGAAAACAGGTGTCGGTGCGCTCCGCGTACGGCACCAGGGCAGGCACGGTCCTGCACGAGCAGTTCTTCACCCCGGTGCGGGACGGCCTTCTCGTCGAGGAGACCGCTGTGCTGCCCGAGGGCGTGTCCGATGTCGCGCGGGTCGGATCCGTCTTCGAGACGGTGAGCGGACTCGATCTGATCGAGTGGTACGGGCAGGGGCCCTGGGAGTCGTATCCGGACCGCAGCGCGGGTGCGGCCGTGGGGCACCACCGTGCCTCCGTGGACGCGCTGTTCACCCCGTATCTGCGTCCGCAGGAAAGCGGCGGACGGCACGGCGTACGCAGCTTCTCGCTCAGTTCTTCAGGGGGTGGACCGGGTCTGACGGTCCGGCTCGACAGCCCTCGCCAGGTCTCTGTCGTACGCCACCGCGCCCACGATCTGGACACAGCGGCGCACCATGACGAACTCACCCCGCGCGCCTGCCCGGTGGTCCACATCGACGCCGCACACCGCGGACTCGGCACGGCCTCCTGCGGGCCTGACACGCTACCGCCCTATCTGTTCGGGGCGGGGACCTACCGCTGGTCCTGGACGCTCTGTCGCCGGTAGACCGGCGAGGCCGAGGTGCGGACGGCGCGGGGGGAGCCGCCCAGTTCGCGGTGGCACGCCTTGTTGAAGGCCTGCAGGTCGGGAATGCCCACCGCCGCCGCCACGGCCGGGATGGCGAGCGTCGAGGCGCGCAGCAGATGGCGTGCCCGTTCCAGTCGTCGGCGGCGGATGTAGGCGACCACGGTGGTACCGGTCTCGGCGCGGAAGAGCCGGGTGAGGTGGTTGTGCGAGACCCCGGCCACCTGGGCGATGTCCGGCACGGTCAGCGGTTCGGCGAGGTGCGCCTCGATATGGGCCATGGCGGCGGCGATGGCGGGAGGACCCCCGCCCGGCCGTTCGGACGCGCTCAGCTCCACCACCTGCCAGAGTGCCGCCCATGCGGTGGCGGCGGCCTTCGACGGCGTACCGGGCATCGCCGCGATGCCGCGCCGCAGCAGGGCGGAGAGCAATGGCCCGTCGGCGCCGGCGTCCTGCATCACCGGAACGGTGTGCCGCGCGCCCGAACCGGAGAGCTGAAGGTGTGCGTACAGGTGCTCGGACCGGCCGCGGTAGTGAAAGTGCACCTCTTCGCCAGGCGGGATCAGACTCACCCGGCCGGGTCGGATGCGGTGGACCGTGCCGCCGAGAATGAGCTCGCCCTCGTAGCCGTACAGATGCAGCTGCCACAGACCGGTCAGCCGGAAGATGTCGTGCGGCCCGTTGACCCCGTGCACCCCCACTCCGATGTTTGCCACGCGCGGGGGCTCGTCCAGCCGGATCTCCACACGGTCCATGGTGAGAAATTACCAGTAGTCGGTGATTGCAGCCCACGACAGGCGTGGAGTTCGTTTCTACGGTTGCCGTATGTCTACAAGCACCAGCACAAGCACCAGAACGGAGCTCCTGACCTCGGTCCGGATGGCGCGGTTCGTCGCGCACGGCTCCCTGCGGATGGACGCGGTCGTACCGCAGGAGATGAACGACCGGGCGATCGAGGTTCTGTCCGCCGGAGTCCCCGACGTGCCCTATGGCGCACCGCTCGACGAGGCTTTCCCCGAAGGGTCGTTCGCGCGTCGCCTCGTTGAACTCCCGCCGGTGGCAGGGGCGTTGCGCAGTCTGGTCGGCCCCGCGCCGACCGTCGACCACCATGCCGTGCACATCCGCCAACCCCACGAGGGCAACGCCCAGCCGCTGCACGGTGACGCCATCATCGACGTACGCCCCGACGCCTTCGACGTCCAGCTCATGTACTACCCGCACGAGGTGACCGCCGACATGGGCGGCACCCTCAGCGTGCCCGGCAGCCACCTGCGCCGCACCAACGAGAGCGACACCGGCCGCTACCAGAACCTGCGCGGCCAGACCCGGCTGACCTGTCCGGCCGGCACCGTGGTGCTTCTGCACCACGGCCTGTGGCACGGCGGGCGCCGCAACGACAGCGACAGCCCCCGCTATATGTTCAAGATCCGCTTCAACCCGACCGTGCCCCAGGTACGCCTCTGGGACACCCGCGACCTCGACGATCCGGCCGTCGAGGCCGAGCTGCGTACCTCCTTCCCGTGGTACGAGCACGCCACCGGCCGGCTGGAGATCTACAACCGGGTCCGCCTCTGGCGCGCCCTGACCGGCGACGACTCGTTCGACATCGACTACTGGGCGACCCGCGTGTCCAACCGCCCGACCCTCGGGAGCAATGCATGAGACAGCAGGTCCTCGTCCTGTATCTGGCGACCTCGGCGCTCGACTCGGAGGTGGTCGGCTGGTCCCGCTACGACGGCACCGGCTCCACCAAGCCGACCACGGGGGACGGCGACGAGCCTCCGTACGGCTCCGGCGTGGCCGCGCTCGAAGACGGCTGGCGGCTGTTCCAGGCCTCCCAGCTGATCCCGCCCCAGTCCGGCCACGAGTACGACACCTCCTTCCTCAAGCACGAGTTCTTCTTCGAAAAGCTCCACGAGGTGTTCTGACCGGCGCTATGGCCGCGGCCGTCCCGCACTCCACGAAAGCCGGCGAGCCAAGCCCGGGTAGTCGATGACGAGCCCGTCCGCGTCGAACTCCACATCGCTGCGGTAGTCGCCCGAAGCGAACCGGACGCGCCCGCCGTGTTCGGTACGCCGCAGATGGGTGTAGGTCTGCGGTGACGCGTGCACGGTCAGGTCCGGCACCGAGACCCAGGCCATCAGGAAGGTCCGCTCACCGGGTGCCAGATGCAGTGCGTGCCGTCGCACCGGCATGGTGTTGGTGAGTGGGCACAGAGCGAGGTCGCAGTCGAGCGCGCCCTCGGCTTCCGGCAGCGGCTCCCCGTCGGCGGTCCACCGGCCGTGACCGTCGTGCCGCAGATGGAGTTCGTGCGAACCCATGGCGGTCGCGGCGTGGACCCGCAGCTCACGGGTGACGTAGTGGTCGCCGGTTTCGAGCTCGTACGAGATCCAGTGCGGATTGGGCACGGTTCCGACCGCGCGCCCACGGGCCAGCAGGGTCGTGCCGCGGAGCTCGATCCAGGAGGTCTCGTATCCCTGGCTCTCCGTGACTTCCCAGGTGATGACGTGAGAAGTGACCATGCCTCACCCTAACGAGCCGGAGTACTCACCAGGTGGGAGCCTCGCGCAGCAGACGGTCGCGGACCAGGGCCAAGTGGGGGTTGTCCGATGCGCCAGGGCGCTGGACGAGAAAACTGGTGTTGATGGGCGGGTCGTCGGGCGTGAGCAGCTGCACCAGTGTGCCGGCGGCCAGCTCGTGCTGGCAGAGATAGCGGGGAAGCACCGTGATCCCGGCCCCGGCGACGACTGCCGAGAGCACTCCGCGCAGATCGGGGACGGTCACAGCGGCCTGGCCGGTCAGCCGGGTGCCGAAGACATGGCGCCAGTATCGGCGGGCGATGGGCAGATCCTCGGCGTACGCCACGAGGGGGACGCCGCGCAGTGCGGCGGGGCCCTCCGTCGCGATCCGGTCCTGGCCGGTCCGTTCCGCCCACTGCGGTGAAGCAACCAGGACGAACTCCTCGTCCGTCAGTGGTACGGCGGTCAGGGCGCGGCCGCGCGGGCGGATGGTGGCGATCACCAGATCGCTGTGGCCGGCGCGCAGGCCGTCGAGGAGTTCGTCGGTGAGGCCGGTGGTGACCCGAAGGCGTACGCCCTGCTCGACTAGGGGCGCGAGAGCGGGCAGCGCGCGCGTGCAGAGGAGCTCGGCGGGACCTGCCAGATGGACCGGATCGACGGGGCCGCTCTCGCCGGTCTGACCACGGACGGCGACGGCGACGAGGGCGTCCAGCGGGTCGGCGATCTGGGCTGCGAGGTCGTCGGCGACCGGGGTGGGGGCGACTCCACGAGGGAGCCGTCCGAAGAGTTCGCGTCCGAGCTGCCGCTCGAGGGAGCGGATCTGTGTGGTGACGGTCGGCTGTGACAGACCGAGCAGACGCGCAGCCGCGGTAAACGAGCCGGTGCGGTGCACGGCGAGGAACGTCCGCAGAAGTGTCAGATCGAGCGGGCCGTTCGGGGCCTGCCCCTGTATTCCCGACAATCCATTGGATTCCCTATGCCTCATGGTGTGGAGCCTATTGGATCCCAATGGCTCTTCGGTCTACGTTCGAGAACATCAGCGACCTTTCGACGGAGAGATGTGAGATGGCGAAGATCCTTTTTGTGGTGACCGGCGCGGACCACTGGACCCTGGCCGACGGCACCCGGCACCCCTCCGGCTTCTGGGCGGAAGAGCTCGTGGCTCCCTACCGGGCCTTCACCGATGCGGGGCACGACATCGCCGTTGCCACGCCAGGTGGTGTCGTACCCACCGTGGACAGGGCGAGCCTCGCGCCCGAGGTGAACGGAGGTAAGGAGAACGCCGACGTGATCGCCACCGAGCTGGCCTCGATCGCCGCCCTCCAGCGACCGCTGAAGCTGGAGGAGGCCGACCTGGCCGACTACGACGCGGTCTTCTACCCCGGTGGCCACGGCCCGATGGAGGACCTGGCCGTCAACGCCGACTCCGGCAAGCTGCTCACCGCCGCCCTGGACTCCGGCAAGCCGCTCGGCGTGGTCTGCCACGGGCCGGCCGCGCTGCTCGCCGCGGAGCGCGAGGACGGCTCCTGGCCCTTCACCGGCTACCGGCTGACCGGTTTCACCAACGCGGAGGAGACGCAGGCCGGCTTGGCGGACAAGGCGAAGTGGCTGCTCCAGAGCCGGCTCGTCGAACTCGGCGCGGACTTCCAGGAGGGCGAGCCGTGGGCCCCGAAGGTGGTCGTGGACCGCAATCTGGTCACCGGCCAGAACCCCGCTTCGTCCGCCCCGCTCGCCGCCGAGATCCTCAAGGTCCTGGGCTAGGTCGTGTTGTAGAAGTCGCTGAGCCGTCTGGTTGGTTGGCCGAGATTGTCGCGACCCGCCATCCAGATGGTCAGCCCCTTGGCGATGCGACGATACTCGTCTCTGTGACGACCTCGTGCTCGCGGCGGGTGGGTATCCCGCAGGACGATCTCGTAACCGACCGTGTCCAGGACAGCAACAGAGGCGAACCAGGCCGGATCGTCCTCGGCGCCCGACTCGGCCCGGCGCGGACCGCGAAGCACAGGCAGACTCCTTCGGTGGCGGTCCTCATGATCGGCGGGCGGCGATCACATTGTCTTGGCCGACGTCAGGAGCTCGTGAGGATGACGAGTTGCTGGGTCGCTCGGGTCATCGCGACATAGCGGTCGACCGCTCCTTCGATGCCCTTGCCGAACGCCTCTGGGTCGATGAGGACGACCAGGTCGAACTCGAGCCCCTTCGACAGCTCCGGGGTCAGCGAGCGGACGCGGGACGTCGCCCGGAACGTGGGATCGCCGATGACGCAGGCGATCCCGTCGGCATGCGCAACGAGCCAGGTGTCGAGGATCGAGTCCAGATCCGAAACAGATCCGTGTACGACGGGGACGTCGCTGCTGCGGATGGAGGTCGGCACATTGGCGTCCGGGAGCACGGCCCGGATGACCGGCTCGGCTTCCGCCATGACCTCTTCCGGCGTCCGGTAGTTGATGCTCAGGGAGGCCACGTTGATCCGGTCGAGCCCGATCCGCTCGAGCCGTTCCTGCCACGACTCTGTGAACCCGTGCCTGGCCTGGGCGCGGTCCCCGACGATGGTGAAGCTCCGGGACGGGCAGCGGAGCAGCAGCATCTGCCACTCTGCGTCGGTCAGTTCCTGAGCCTCGTCCACGACGATGTGCGCGAACGGGCCGTCGAGAGGTTCCGGGTCGGTGCCGGGCAGTGCGGTCTCGTCGATCAGGCTGTCCTGCAGGTCCTGTCCGCGCAGCATCGTCACCGCACCTTCACCGTCGTCATCGGCCGCGAGCACGTTGTCGATGACGCCGGCCATGCGCTCGCGTTCGGCGGCGACAGAGGCGTCGTGCCGACGCCTGCGCAGTGACGCCTCCGGGTCGCCGAGCCGCTGCCGTGCGGCGTCCAGGAGCGGCAGGTCGGACACCGTCCAGGCCTGGACATCCGCGCGTTGCAGCTTCCGAACGTCGTCGGGGCTGAGCCAGGGAGCGCACATCCGCAGGTAGGCGGGTACCGACCACAGGTCTCCGACGAGGTCAGCCGCTTCGAGCAGCGGCCACGCGCGGTTGAGTGTCGTGACCAGCTCTTTGTCCTGCAGCAGCGACTTCCGGAACAGGTCGGGCGAGACGTCGCCGTCGTGCTTGTCCATCAGGATCGTGACCAGCTCCTCCCAGATCTGGTCGCGCGCCTCGTTGTGCGGAGTACTTGGTCCTGGTGTTTCGAACGCCTCGGCCCAATCGTCGGCGCTCAGCCAGATGTCGGACCAGGAGGTCGTGACCGTCATCCCCTCGGTGGGAGGCGATTCGTAGAACCTGACGGCAGTCTCGATCGCCGTCACCATGTTCGCGGACGACTTCAGGAGGGCCACGTCCGGGTCGGTCTCGATCGCTGCTCCGGCTCCCTCGGCGACGAGGTCCCGAAGGGTGCAGGTCTGCACGCCCTCCTCTCCGAGGCTGGGGAGGACGTCGGCGACGTAGGCCAGGTAGGGCTGGTGCGGACCGACGAACAGCACGCCTCCCCGACGGTGACCGAGGCGAGGGTCGGAGTACAGGAGGTAGGCGGAGCGGTGCAGAGCGACGACGGTCTTCCCCGTACCCGGACCGCCGTCGACGACGAGAGCGCCGCGGGATCCCGCCCGGATGATGGCGTCCTGGTCGGCCTGGATGGTGGCGAGCACGTCTCTCATCCGGGCCGACCGGTTGCTGCCCAGGCTGGCGATGAAGGCAGACTGGTCGTCGAGCGCGGCGTGCCGTTCAAGCCCGTCAGCGGTGAACACTTCGTCCCAGTAGTCGCTGATCCGGCCGCGGATCCAGCGATACCTGCGGCGGCTTGCCAGGCCCATCGGGTTGGCGTGGGTCGCCGCGAAGAACGGCTCAGCCGCGGGGGAGCGCCAGTCGAGCAGCAGCCGACGACCCGCGCTGTCGGTGAGGCCAAGTCGTCCGATGTACATGGGCTCGGGGTTGTCCGCGCCGACGATGTGTCCGAGGCACAGGTCCAAACCGAAGCGACGCAAGGCGCGCAGACGACCGGTCAGCCGGTGAATCTCCATGTCCCGCTCCATGGCCTCCCGGCCAATGCCGCCGGGCGCCTTGCGCTCGGCATCGAGGCGGTCGGACAGTTCGGCGATCGCCTGCTCGAGGCTCTCCGCGATGGCCGCGAAGTGCTGCTCGTCGTCGGCGACCAGCATCGGGTCTGCTTTGAGGGAGAGGTGGTCGGGAAGGTCGAACGCGCTGGTGGTCAGGGGATTCATGCCATCAGCTCCGATCCGAGGTCGCGCCCGCGAAGTCCGGCGGCGCGCACACCCGCACCTCGGCGCCGAGTGCCCGCAACCGCAGCGCGAATCCCACCACCGGCTCGACGTCACCGCACGACCCATAAACCGACAACAACAAATGCACTTCGTGAATCTCCCATTTCCGCAGGTTCTGGCCCTCGGCCAGCGATTCTGCGGCACGACCCGGGTCTTGCCGCAAGCCCCCCGGTGCGCTATAAGTTGAGAGTGGCAAGGGGTGGGTACTCTCCTTTGCCTATTTCGCCCGCTGTGGACGGACAAGCCCTTCGCGAGGCGGCGACGCGCCACGTACGGCGGTTTCGTCGGCCCAGGAGGATCTCCCATGGGCCTACATGCAGCCGCGGAACGAGAAGTTCGCACCCTCTTCAGCAAGGCCGGCTCGGACATCGTCGAGAGCGCCGCCATGAAACGTGCCCGAGCGGCAGGTGTTGTCCGTCGGAACATCGCCGTCGGCGCTGCGGCTGTCCCAGGCCGACCTGGACCACATTGAGTCGTCCTGGACCAGCACTTTGTGAAACACGCCCCAGGCGCTGCGCGGGCCCGGCAGGCGGCGGATCGCCGAAATTTTGGCTCAAACCATCACGTACGCACGGTAGGACTTGCGTTCGAGGGTGGCTCGCATGGTGGGATGAGCCGATGCGACCCCCCACACGCATATCAGCGCATTCACGAAATCCGTACGAAGAACTCGCTCAACTGGCAGACCCGGAACCCGATTACGCCAACTACGTCCCGCGGGACCCGCTGGAGCTCGGGCTCACCTCGGACCTCGACGACGAGGACGACTGGTCACCGCCCAACCACCGCGGGCAGAGCCGTCTCGCGGCTCTGCCCGCGGTGGTGAAGCTGACCGTCGCGGCGCTCCTGTGCACCGTCTGTCTGCTGCTCGCCGACCGGCTCGCGGAGGCGTACGCGCAGATCAAGGCGGCGGACAAGCTCCAGCAGTCGCTCTCACTCGCCACCAGGCCCGACGTGGACATCCACGGCTTCCCCTTCCTCACCCAGCTCATCGACGAGCGGATCGACCAGGTCGACGTCACGGTGCCGGATGTCTCAGCCGACCGTGTCTCGCTCGCCGAAGTGCGGGCCACCGCCAAGGACGTACGCATCGTCGGCGACGCCCCGACCTCCATCAAGGGCGCCGTCATCGGCAACCTCGACGGCGAGGTGCTGCTCTCCTTCGACGACCTCAACCGCGAACTGGGCGCCTCACAGCTCCGGTTCACCGGCAGCGGCGCCGACGGGGTGCGCGTGAACGGCGAACTCGCCATCGCCGGACAGGAACTGCGCGTACGTGCCCGTGCGCACATCCGGCGCGACAACAGCCGGGCCCTCACCACCACCCTCGACAACATGCAGCTCGACATTCCCGGTGTCGCCACCTATCGGCCCGGCAAGGACGCAGACCATTCGGGACTGCGGCTGCACCGCGAGACGGCCGAGCGGATCAGCCGCGAAGCAGCCCGCGCGAAGGCACTGCTGGCGGTGCCCGCCATCGTGGACCGGCTCGGAGTGCCCAAGGAGCAGGTGCGCCGGGCGCTGCGGAGCGAGGAGGAACTCCACCGGCTCACCGGAGCGCCGAAGTTCGCCGAACGTCTGATGAAGGTCAACCTCGTCGATGTGGTGATCGCGCATCCACAACTGCTGGAGAAAGCGGGCATCGACCCCGCGCTGGTCAAGGGACTGCTCGCGGTCAGGCCGCCGGAGCTCTCGGAGCGGCTCTCCCTCTCCTTCGAGCTGCCCGACTCGCTCAGTGAGCTGCGGCTGCGGGACATCACCGTGGAGCGCGACGGCATCAAGGCGCGCGTGGCCGGATCCGGCCTGCGCGTCGGGGACGCCGCGCGAACGGGCAAGTGAACGGGACCGAGGAAGTGAGCAGGACCGGAAGCTGACACCCACGCCCCCGCCGGGGGCGGGGGTGTTCCCCGCGAGGGGCAGCGCCTAGGCTGGGTCTCGCAGTTGGTTCGCCCTGCCCTCCAGGCAGGCGCGTCGCAAGAGGGAATCCGGTGGAAATCCGGAACTGCCCCGCAGCGGTAAGTGGGAACGACCGCCGTCATACGCACTGGATCCGGAACCGGATCCGGGAAGCGACGGCCAGTAGGTGCCTTCGTACGACACGTACGAGGAAGGCGTGCCCACAAGTCCGAAGACCTGCCACTGCCCGTGCGCGACCGACGTGCGCGGAGATCTCGGTGACCTCGTGGGCGGGTCGGCGGTACGGGCAGCACAGGCACAAGCGTGCCGGTCGCTGCTCCGGTTGCCGTTCCTTCGCGTTCCACGATCCGCTCCGGGGTCGTCTGACGAGTACTCGCGAAGGAGAGTTCCGTGACCAGCACATCCTCAGCCGCCGGAGCCAGGGCCACTGTCTACGGCTATCCGCGCCAGGGCCCCGACCGGGAACTGAAGAAGGCCATCGAGGGCTACTGGAAGGGCCGTGTCGGAGCCGACGCCCTCCGGGAGACAGCCGCTCAACTGCGCCGCGGCAACTGGCAGCAGCTCGCCGACGCCGGCATCCATGAAGTGCCCACCGGCGACTTCTCGTACTACGACCATGTCCTGGACACCAGCGTCATGGTCGGCGCCATTCCCGCGCGCCACCGTGCGGCCGTCGAGGCCGACACGCTCGACGGCTACTTCGCCATGGCCCGCGGGACCCAGGACGTCGCGCCTCTGGAAATGACCAAGTGGTTCGACACCAACTACCACTACCTCGTGCCCGAACTCGGCCCCGACACCGCCTTCACCGCCGACTCCGCCAAGCAGGTCGCCGAGCTGAAGGAGGCGCTCGCGCTCGGTCTCACCGCCCGTCCGGTGCTCGTCGGACCCATCACCTATCTGCTGCTCGCCAAGCCCGCGCCGGGCGTCCTCGCAGACTTCGAACCGCTCACCCTCCTCGATCGGCTGCTTCCGGTGTACGCCGAAGTGCTCTTCGACCTGCGGGCCGCGGGCGCGCAGTGGGTGCAGCTCGACGAGCCGGCCCTGGTCCAGGACCAGCCACGGTCCGTGCTGAATGCCGCGGCCCGCGCCTACCGGGAGCTGGGCAGGCTCACCGACCGGCCCCAACTCCTGGTCGCCTCCTACTTCGAGCGGCTCGGCGACGCCCTCCCCGTGCTGGCCATGGCGCCGATCGACGGACTCGCCCTCGACTTCACCGGGCCTGCCGCCGCCAACCTCGGCGACCTCGCTGCAGTGGGCGGCCTGCCCGGCAAGCGGCTCGTCGCCGGAGTCGTCGACGGCCGCAACGTATGGATCAACGACCTCGGGAAGTCGACCGCCACACTCGCCACCCTGCTGGGGTTCGCCGACCGGGTGGATGTGGCGGCGTCCTGCTCCCTGCTGCACGTGCCCCTCGACGCTGCCGCGGAACGGGACGTGGACACGCAGGTCGCGCGCTGGCTGGCCTTCGCTCGCCAGAAGACGGCCGAGGTGGTCACCCTGGCCCGCGGACTGACCGAGGGGGCCGGCAGCATCGCCGCCCAACTCGCCGCCAACCGGGCCGACCTGCACTCCCGCGCCACCTCCGCGCTCACCCACGATCCCGCCGTACGGGCCCGCTGCGCGGCCGTCTCCGAGGCCGACGCCCGGCGCAGCCTCCGGTACACCGAGCGTGCGGTCGCCCAGCGCTCGCGCCTGGGCCTGCCCCTCCTTCCCACGACCACGATCGGTTCGTTCCCGCAGACCAGCGAGTTGCGCACCGCGCGGGCAGACCTGAGGTCCGGACGCATCGACGCCGAGGGGTACGAGAAGCGGATCGAGGCCGAGATCCGCGAGGTCATCTCCTTCCAGGAGAAGACCGGCATCGACGTCCTCGTACACGGCGAGCCCGAACGCAATGACATGGTGCAGTACTTCGCCGAGCAGCTGAGCGGCTACCTCGCCACCAGGCACGGCTGGGTCCAGTCGTACGGCACCCGCTATGTCCGGCCGCCGATCCTGGCCGGCGACATCTCCCGGCCCGACCCGATGACCGTCCGCTGGACCCGGTACGCCCAGTCGCTGACCAGCCGTCCCGTCAAGGGCATGCTCACCGGGCCCGTCACCATGCTCGCCTGGTCCTTCGTCCGCGACGACCAGCCGCTCGCCGACACCGCACGACAGGTCGCCCTCGCGCTGCGCGACGAGGTGATCGACCTGGAGGCCGCGGGCTCCTCGGTCATCCAGGTGGACGAACCGGCGCTGCGCGAGACGCTACCGCTGCGGAGGGCCGGCCACGAGGCCTATCTGGCCTGGGCGACACAGGCGTTCCGCCTCACCACCGGCGGCGTCCGTCCCGATACCCAGATCCATACGCATATGTGCTACGCGGAGTTCGGGGACATCCTCCGGGCCATCGACGACCTCGACGCGGATGTCATCAGCCTGGAGGCCGCCCGCTCCCATATGCAGGTCGCCGACGAACTCGCGAGGACCAGCTATCCGCGCGAGGTCGGCCCCGGCGTCTACGACATCCACTCGCCGCGGGTGCCCAGCACCGAGGAGGCAACCGCACTGCTGCGCAAGGGACTTGACGCGATTCCCGCTGAGCGGCTGTGGGTCAACCCCGACTGCGGTCTGAAGACCCGCGGCTGGCCAGAGGTGCGTACGTCACTGGAGCACTTGGTCGCCGCGGCCCGCGAGGTCCGGTCCGGGCTGCCCCTTTAGAGCCCCGTGGGGGTCCCCCCGGACGAAGTCTGGGGGAGATTGAGGCGCGGGGTCCGGGGCGGAGCCCCCAGTTGCGGGACTCGCGCCCGCCCCGGACCCGCTACCGCCGCTGGAATGCCTCCAGGATGCGCTCCGCGGCCAGCGTCGCCGTCAACTCCCCGTCCCGCACCTGCTGTTCGAGACCGGGCGCGAGCGCCCGTACCTCGGGATGGCCGTGCAGCCGGTCCCGCAGCTCGTCGTGGACCATCGCCCACGCCCAGTCGATCTGCTGGTCCCGGCGCTTGGCGGCGAGCCGGCCCGTCGAGTCGAGGAGCGCCCGGTGCTGCTCAAGACGCTCCCAGAGGGTGTCGAGGCCGGTGCCCTCGCGGGCACTGCAGGACAGGACCGGGGGAGTCCACGCCGCGTCGGCGGGGTGCATCAGCCGCAGCGCACCGGCCAGTTCACGGGCCGCCGAGCGGGCGTCGCGCTCGTGCGGGCCGTCCGCCTTGTTGACGGCGATGACGTCGGCCAGCTCCAGTACACCCTTCTTGATGCCCTGGAGCTGGTCACCGGTACGGGCCAGGCTCAGCAGCAGGAAGGAGTCCACCATGTTGGCCACAGTGGTCTCCGACTGGCCGACGCCGACCGTCTCGACGAGCACGACGTCGTAGCCGGCGGCCTCCATCACGATGATGGTCTCGCGCGTCGCCTTGGCCACCCCACCCAGCGTGCCGGAGGTGGGGGAGGGCCGCACGAACGCCGCGGGGTCCACCGCGAGCCGTTCCATCCGGGTCTTGTCACCCAGGATGGAGCCGCCCGTCCGGGTCGACGACGGGTCGACGGCCAGCACCGCCACCCGGTGGCCGAGGCCGGTGAGCATCGTGCCGAGCGCGTCGATGAACGTCGACTTGCCGACGCCGGGCACACCGCTGACGCCCAATCGCCGTGCCGCTCCGGAGTACGGCAGCAGCTCGGTCAGCAGCTGCTGGGCGAGCGCGCGATGGTCGGCGCGGGTGGACTCGACGAGCGTGACGGCGCGGGCGATGTAGGCCCGCGATCCTTCACGCACGCCCTTGACATAGCTGTCGATGTCGATCGTGGGATGCATCCGGGGCGCAGTCCTACAACTCGTGGCCGAGCGAGGCACCCAGCGTCTTCACCAGGTCCTGGGCGGCGTCCGGGATCACTGTGCCGGGCGGGAAGACCGCGGCGGCCCCGGCCTCGCGCAGCGTCTCGACGTCCTGGGGCGGGATCACCCCGCCCACCACGATCATGATGTCTTCCCGTCCCTCGGCGGCCAGTTGCTCCTTCAGCGCCGGTACGAGCGTCAGGTGCCCGGCGGCCAGTGAGGAGACGCCGACGATGTGGACGTCCGCCTCCACCGCCTGGCGGGCCACCTCGGCCGGCGTCTGGAACAGCGGGCCGACATCCACGTCGAAGCCCAGGTCGGCGAAGGCGGTGGCGATCACCTTCTGGCCGCGGTCATGACCGTCCTGGCCCATCTTGGCGACCAGGATGCGCGGACGGCGGCCCTCGGCCTGCTCGAACTCCTCGACCAGCGCGCGGGTCCGCTCCACCGCCGGCGACGTGCCGGCCTCGTTTCGGTACACACCGGAGATCGTACGGATCTGCCCCGAGTGCCGCCCGTACACCTTCTCCAGGGCGTCGGAGATCTCGCCGACGGTCGCCATCGCGCGCGCCGCGTTCACCGCGAGCGCCAGCAGATTGCCCTCCAGGCCGGCGCCGCCCGGGCCCGCCTCCGCGGCGGCGGTCAGTGCGCGCAGCGCGTCCCGGCAGGCGTTCTCGTCGCGCTCCGCCCGCAGCCGCCGCAGCTTCTCGATCTGCTGAGTGCGCACCGATGAGTTGTCGACCTTGAGCACATCGATCTGCTCGTCGGTCTCGACGCGGTACTTGTTCACGCCGATGACGGGCTGACGGCCGGAGTCGATGCGGGCCTGCGTACGGGCCGCGGCCTCCTCGACGCGCAGCTTCGGGATGCCGGCGTCGATGGCCTGCGCCATGCCGCCCGCCGCCTCGACCTCCTCGATGTGCTGCCAGGCGCGCCGCGCGAGGTCGTATGTGAGCTTCTCGACGTATGCGCTGCCGCCCCAGGGGTCGATGACCCGGCAGGTCCCTGACTCCTGCTGGAGCAGCAGCTGGGTGTTGCGGGCGATGCGCGCCGAGAAGTCGGTGGGCAGGGCCAGCGCCTCGTCCAGGGCGTTGGTGTGCAGCGACTGCGTGTGTCCCTGGGTGGCGGCCATCGCCTCCACGCAGGTGCGGGTGACGTTGTTGAAGACGTCCTGTGCGGTCAGCGACCAGCCCGAGGTCTGGCAATGGGTGCGCAGCGAAAGCGACTTGGGGTTCTGTGGGTCGAACTTCTTCACCAGCTTCGCCCACAGCAGCCGCGCGGCCCGGAGCTTGGCGATCTCCATGAAGAAGTTCATGCCGATGGCCCAGAAGAACGAAAGGCGCGGTGCGAAGGCATCCACGTCGAGCCCGGCGCCCAGGCCCGCCCGCAGGTACTCCATGCCGTCGGCGAGGGTGTAGGCCAGCTCGAGATCGGCCGTGGCCCCGGCCTCCTGGATGTGATAGCCGGAGATGGAGATGGAGTTGTAGCGGGGCATCTTCTGCGAGGTGTACGCGAAGATGTCCGAGATGATCCGCATCGAGGGTCCGGGCGGATAGATATAGGTGTTGCGGACCATGAACTCCTTGAGGATGTCGTTCTGGATGGTCCCGGCCAGCTTCTCGGGCGGTACGCCCTGCTCCTCGGCGGCCACGATGTACAGCGCGAGAACGGGCAGCACGGCTCCGTTCATCGTCATCGACACACTCATCCGGTCCAGCGGAATGCCGTCGAAGAGCTGCCGCATGTCGTAGATCGAGTCGATGGCCACACCGGCCATGCCGACGTCGCCCGTCACCCGCGGATGGTCGCTGTCGTAGCCGCGGTGGGTCGGCAGATCGAAGGCGACCGACAGACCCTTCTGCCCGGCGGCGAGGTTGCGCCGGTAGAAGGCGTTGGACTCCTCGGCCGTGGAGAACCCGGCGTACTGCCTGATCGTCCAGGGCTGGTTGACGTACATCGTCGGGTACGGGCCGCGCAGATAGGGCGCGATGCCCGGATAAGTGCCGAGGAAGTCGAGGCCTTCCAGATCCTGCCCGGTGTACAGCGGCTTGACGGGAATGCCCTCGGGCGTGTCCCACACCAGATCGCCGTCGTCCTTGCCGGTGCTCTCCTTGACGGCCGTGCGCCACTGGTCCTCAACGACCCCGGACGTGTCGCCGGGCCCGAGCTCGATTCCTGAGAAGTCCGGGATCCGCATCACGCCACTCCGATCCGGTCGAGGGCGGAAGTGAGGACGGCGACCGCGTCGCCGCCCGCGACGACGAATTCGTCGACTCCGGCCTGTACATACGTCTCACGCTGCTCGCCGGGACGGCCCGCGAGGAACACCCGCAGTGCGCCGGCCGCCTTGAGCGCCTCGGCCACCGGCGCGGCCTGCTCGGCGTAGAGGGCGTCGCTGGAGCAGATGCACGCCACCGTCGCCCCGCTGCCGGTGAACGCCTCGGCGACCGAGGTCGCGTCGACGGTGACCGGTTCGTGGACCGCCTCGATGCCGCCTGCCTGGAAGAGGTTGGTAGCGAAGGAGGCGCGTGCGGTGTGCGCGGCCGCCGGGCCGAGGGCCGCGAGAAAGACGCGCGGCCGGGCGCCGGTTGTGACCAGATGCGCGTCCGAGCGGGCCCGCAGGGCTTCGAAGGCCTCGTCGCGGCGCACCTTCGGCAGTCCGCCGGAGGGCGGGGCGGGCGCGGGGTCGCGCTCGACCGGAGCCTGGGCGAGCAGCGGGAACTCGCTGACGCCGGTGACCGGTTCGCGTCGTTTGGCCAGGTTCTTGCTGCGGCTGTCCCAGGTGGCGCCGAGCCGCTCGGAGATCAGTCCGCCGCGCAGGGCGGCCTCCTGGCCCCCGGCGCGCTCGATCTCCTGGAACCAGGCCCAGGCCGCGTGCGCGAGCTCGTCGGTGAGCTGCTCCACGTACCAGGAGCCGCCCGCCGGGTCGATGACCCGGCCCACATGTGACTCTTCGACCAGGATCGTGGAGGTGTTACGGGCGATGCGGCGGGCGAAGCCGTCCGGCAGACCGAGGGCGTGGTCGAAGGGCAGCACGGTCACGGCATCGGCGCCGCCGACGCCCGCGGCGAGCGAGGCGACCGTGGTGCGCAGCATGTTCACCCAGGGGTCGCGCCGCGTCATCATCACCGGGGAGGTCACGGCGTGCTGTTGCTGTGCTCCGGCGGCGGGATCCGCACCGCATGCCTCGGCGACGCGCGCCCACACCCGTCGGGCGGCGCGCAGTTTCGCGATCGTCAGGAACTGGTCGGCGGTGGCCGCGTACCGGAACTCCAGCTGGCCGCACGCCTCTTCGATGCTCAGCCCGCCTTCGCCGAGCGCCCGCAGATAGGCGACCCCGGTCGCCAGCGAGCAGCCCAGCTCCTGGGCCGCCGACCCCGCCGGCCTCGTGGTACGGCAGCGCGTCGACGGTCAGCGCCCGCAGCGCCGGCCACTCGCGTGCGCACAGCGCAGCCATCGCGACGGCGCCGGAGGTGTCGAGGGCCTCGCCGGTCCGGGCCTCGTACCCCAGCGGATCGGCGCCGAGGTTTCCGCGTGCCGACTGCCTGGGCACGCCCCTCTCCTCGTAGAGCCGCAGCAACTCCCGTGCGGCGACTTCGAATTCGGCCCCCGCGTCGATGGCGACGGGCGCGAGGTCGAGATAGACGCCCTCCAGTGCCTTGGCGAGTCCGGAGACGGGAACCCCGGCCGCGCCGACGGACAGCCAGAGCGAGGTGACCCCGTTCTCCAGGTCCGCGAGCACGGCTTCGTTCGTACGTACCGGATCCGGCCGGTCGTGGCGCTGGCGTACGTCCCAGCCGGAGACAGCGCCGCCTTCAGGCCTGCCGCCCCTGGTGAAGGGCGCGAAGCCCGGATATCCGGCGCTGTCCGCGCCGTTGCCTGCGGTGTCCACGGTGTACAGAGGGCGGGTGGTGAGCCCGTCCTCGAGGGACGTGGACAGCAGATCATCGGCCGCCGTGTCCGGGGCGTCCTTGCCTGCCTTGCGCAGCACGCCGGCCACCAGCCGCTGCCACTGCTCGTGGGTCGCATCCGGGAATTCGGCGGCCAGGGAAAACCCGTCATCGGGGAGGACCGTCATGCTCAGATGCTAGGTCAAGCCCACAAAGGTGCAGGAGGGGAGAGGGCTGTGACCTTGCACTCTCCGGGCGGCTCTTGATCCCTACGGCGTGATGGCCTATTCGGGTGCCGCGATGCCGGGGCGGCCGTACGGTGGGATCGTCAGCCCTGGGCATCGTCAGCCCTGGGCCGGACACTCTCCGTACGGAAGGCGGGAACCCGCGATGGCCGGTGAGATCTCCTTCTTCGAACTGGGCGTGGGCGACTTCGAAGCGGCCCGCACCTTCTACGGCGGCCTGTTCGGCTGGACCTTCGAGCAGGGCCCGACCGAGGGCGGCGGCTATGCGATCCAGACGCCGAACGTCCCCGGCGGAGTGCACGGCGGCGACCCGGGCGCGAGCCCGTACCTCTTCTTCAAGGTCGACGACATGACGGCCGCGCTCGACCGGGTCCGTGAACTCGGCGGCACGGTCGACGACTTCGACATGGGCGACGACGAGACGATCGCCCGCTTCGGCCGCTTCAAGCTCTGTCACGACGACCAGGGCTCGCCCTTCGGCCTGCACGAGCCTCCGAAGAGCGGCTGACTCCGCGGCGACCGCTACGGCTGCGTTTCCTCCCGGTCCTGGCGTGGGACCCATTCCGTTCACGAATCCGTACGCCTTGCTGGGACATAGCTTGTCCGGCCCCCATTTTCCCGTCCCTGGATGACGCCATGTGCTGGAGTGCGACTGCCGACCCGGTGGCCGGCACCTGCATCTCCGCGATCGGCGTGGCCTGCGTCGCGCAGGCGCACCGGGCCCGTGATCTGCCGCTCGCCTCGCTGCCGCTGCTCCTCGGGGCCCACCAGATCATCGAGTCCGTCGTGTGGCGGTCGGGCGGCGGCTCGGGCCCGGCCACCATGGCGTGGGCCGTGATCGCTCTGCCCCTGCTGCGCCAGCCCGATGCCCGCTCCCAGGACGACCGAGATGATGACGGTCTGCCAGGCCGCGCTCATCAGGCCGAGCCCCGCCCCGTAACCGATCGCGATGATCAGCATGCCGAGCAGCAGGGAGACCTTGGGGCCGCGCTGGGCGGAGATCCGTGCGTAGAGCGGGGCGACGAGCATCATTGTCAGACCGAGCGGCGCCACACACAGGCCCCCGACCACCATCGACTGGCCGAGGCCGTAGCCCGTGGACCGCGGCAGTTGCAGAAGCTGGGGGAGGACCAGCGAAGCGGCGTAGAACGCGACCCCGATCATGATCGAGGCGAGGTTGGTGAGCAGCACCTTGCGTCGTGCGGTGGTACGCAGGTCCACCAGCGGCGCGGCGCTCCTGAGCTCCCACACCCCCCAGAGCCCGAGGATGGCGGCCGCCGCTGCGAACAGGCCCAGCGTGGTGGACGAACCCCAGCCCCAGTCGCGGCCCTCGGTGACCGGCAGCAGCAGACAGACCAGACCCGCGCTCAGCCCGATCGCGCCGAGCACATCGAAGCCGCCCCTGGCACGGAGCGAAGTCTCGGGCACGAGGAGAACGGTCAGCAGCATCGACAGCACGCCAAGCCCCGCGGCGGCGAAGAACAGCGTGTGCCAGTCGGCGTGCTGGGCGACCAGGGCAGCGGCGGGGAGGGCGAGCCCGCCGCCGACACCGATCGAGGAGCTCATCAGGGCCATCGCCGAGCCGAGCCGCTCGCGCGGCAGTTCGTCACGCATGATGCCGATACCGAGCGGGATGGCGCCCATGGCGAAGCCCTGAAGCGCCCGGCCGACGATCATGGTCACCAGGTCGTCGGTGAATCCGCAGAGGACCGACCCGACGACCATGACCGCGAGGCTGGAGAGCAGCATCCGCCGCTTGCCGTACAGATCGCCGAGCCGGCCCATGATGGGCGTGGCGACGGCGCCCGCGAGCAGGGTGGCCGTCAGGACCCATGTCGCGTTAGCGAGCGTGGTGTTGAGGAGCTCCGGCAGGTCCTTGATGACCGGTACGAGAAGGGTCTGCATCACCGCGACGGTGATGCCGGTGAAGACGAGGACGGGGACGATGCCCCTGGTTCTGCGCTCCCGCACGTCCGGAAGTGCCCCGGAGGGCTGTTCGGCTGTGGTCTGCGGCATGCGTGCGGCCTCCGGGGCAGACAGCTGGGGAGAGCGTCGGAAACGGATCCGGCGGACAGCGGCGGCCGCCAATTACGTGCAGTGTGAACGCTTCTTCGCCCCACCCTTATTCCTGTATTCCTGTGCCGGTTTGACAACTGTCGTAGGGGTACCCGAAGCCCAGGACAATTCCGCATACCGGACCGAGGAGGCATTCCGATGGAACCCGGCGGCAGCGCCGGCGTGCGCCTGGTGATGGAAGACAGGACGAAGAAGGGCCGGATACGCACGTACATCCCGGCCCGTGCGGAACTGCGTGGCGGCGACGAAGGGAACAACGCCCCGGAACTGGAGAGCAATGTCGTCCGTGGCGAGGACTGAGCCCATGGCCTGGGCCCCCACGGACCAAGCCCCGGACAACCCCGGCCGCGAACCCATGGAATGGCTATGGGAAGCCGCCTGCGTGGACGAAGACCCGGATCTGTTCTTCCCTGTCAGCACCACCGGCTCGGGAGCCGATCAGGTCGAGCGGGCCAAGAAGGTGTGCCGCCGCTGCCCGGTCGCGGACCGGTGCCTCGACTGGGCGCTGAGGACCGGACAAGGGACCGGCGTGTGGGGCGGCATGGAGCCGTCGGAACGCCGCAGCGTGCGAGGTCGGCGTTCCCGGGCGAACGTCACATAAAGTGCCCGATTGCGAACATTGAGTGACGGGCGCAATGTGGATGAGTCAGTCAAACTCCACGGTGAAAGGAACCGTCATGAGCAAGAGCAAGGCCAAGGCCAAGCAGATGAAGGGCAAGCTCAAGGAGACCGCGGGCGACGCCATGGACGACAAGCGCATGCAGGCTGAAGGCCGCGGTGAGCAGGCGATGGGCAAGGCCCAGGAGGCCGCGGAGAAGGCCGGCGATCGGATCAAGAAGTCCGGACGGTAGTCCGGCAGGCCGGAAGAGCATGCACGGGCCCTGTTCCTGTGCCGCCGTGCCGACGCTGCCGCGTCCGTACGGCTGCCAGGGCGGGGCCCGTGGGCCGTTCCGGAGGCGGCGCCGGTTGCGTGGTCAACGGCCGCGGCGCGCCGTGCCCCGTCGCTGGTCGGCCGGCGCCGTGATGGACCGGGACTGCGCATGCTCGTAGACCATCGTCGACTGCACGTCCGCGACCTCGCGGCGTTCGGTGAGTCGGTCGATGACGAAGGCGTACAGCCCGTTGACGTCCGGGACCGCGACATGGATGAGGAAGTCGTACGGTCCCGATGTGACGAACAGGCCGATGGTCTCCGGGAGTTGAGCCGCCCACTCGCGGAAGCCCTCGATGACCGGGCGCGACGGCGGCCTGATCCGCACCGAGATCAGCGCCTGCACCGGGCGGCCGACCGCCTCCAGGTCCAGGGCGGCGTGAAAGCCGCTGATGACGCCGCGCTCGCGCAGCGCCTTGACGCGCTCCAGCGAGGTGGAGGGAGAGACCTCGGTCTTGGCCGCCAGATCGCGGTTGGTCTGCCGTGCATCGTTCTGCAGCTCCCGCAGTAGAGCCCAGTCGAGCGCATCAAGTTTCATGAAATCGATCCTCAGCCTGATGAAGTTCGTCGGAGCTCCACATCGTACGCACTATTGCCTAGCGTCCTGAGGCATGACCGCACAGAATGACGCGGCTGTGCCGCAGCTGTCCCAGGAAGAAGTACGCACCGATCTGTCCACCCGCGAGGCCAGGCTGAAGTGGGTCATCGTCGTCGACGAGCAACTGCCCGCCGGGCGTGCGGTGAACGCGGCTGCCTGCATGGCCGCGGCCGTCGGCAAGGCCCTCCCGGACCTGCTCGGCGGCCACGGCCACGACGCGTCGGGCCATGTTCACCCGGGGCTGCCCTGGGCGGGCTGCTCGGTGCTGGCCGCCGACGCCGCCACCGTCCACGCCCTTCGGGAGAAGGCCGCGGCAAAGGCCGGGATCTTCATCGTCGACATGCCCGAACCCGCCCAGAGCTCCCGGGTCTACGACGAGTACCTCGACCGCCTCGCCGGCACGAAACACGAGGACCTGACGTACCACGCGGTGAGCCTCGTCGGCCCGCGCAACCAGGTGAGCAAACTCGTCGGGAAGCTCTCTCTGCTGCTCTGAGTCCGCCTCGCCTCGTTCGCTCAGCCGGTCACCCGCAGCACGAGCTTCCCGCGGGTGCGGCCTTCCTGGCCCCGGCGATGGGCATCCGCGGCCTCCGCCAGTGGCAGTACGGCCTCCACCTCGACGCTCACCGCGCCCGTGTCGACCAGCCCGGCGATCCGGGCGAGCGACGCACCGTCCGGCTCCACCAGGAAGGCGCTCGCTCGCAGCCCCTGGGAGCGGGCCGTCTCCAGGAGCTCGGGGGAGACGCCGGACGGCACGGCGATGATCGTGCCGCCGGGGCGCAGCGTCTTGAGCGACCGGGTGCTCGTGGTGTCCTGCCCGTCACCGACCAGATCGATGACGACGTCGACGTCGCGCACCGCGTCCTCGAAACGGACGGCCGTGTAGTCGACCAGCTCGTCGGCGCCGAGCGAGCGTAGCCAGTCGTGCTTCGCCGCGCGCGCCGTGCCGATGACATGCGCGCCGAGGTGCTTGGCGAACTGCACGGCGAAGTGCCCCACACCGCCCGCCGCCGCGTGGATCAGCACCCGCTGTCCGGCCTCGACGTGCGCGGCGTCGACGAGCGACTGCCAGGCGGTGAGCGCGGCAAGCGGCATCGCGGCGGCCCGGTCGTGGTCGAGCCCGGTGGGCTTGCGGGCGAACTGGCGCGAAGGCGCGGTCACAAACTCCGCGTACGCACCGGCCTGACGCGGGAACCACGGCATGCCGTACACCTCGTCGCCGACCTCGAGCGTGTGGACGCCGAAGCCGACCTCCTCCACAACGCCGGAGACGTCCCAGCCCAGGATGAACGGCGGCTCTCCCAGAGCACCGGCCATGCCGCCGCCCTCACGGGTCTTCCAGTCCACCGGGTTCACACCGGCGGAATGCACCCGCACCAGTACCTCAGTGGGCAACGGCTCGGGCCGCGGCACCTGTGCGAGCCGCAGCACTTCGGGGCCGCCAAGGGCGTCCTGGGTGATCGCGCGCATGGTCGGACGGCTGCTCATGTCAGGTCTCCTGCGGTGAATGCATGGCGCCACGCAGTGAGTGAACTGCCCGAGGCCTAGCGGGCCTCGTACGCGACCCCCGCGACGACCAGGTCCTCCCAGGCCATGCCGACGCTCTTGAACAGCCGGGGCCGCGAGACGTCGGCCTCCGCCGTGCCGCGGGCCAAGTCCGCGAGACCCACGAGGGACTCGCGATCCAGAGCACCCGACTGGACCGCGAGGATGATGTCACCGGCCTCGCGCAGCGCCGCGGCGCGCGCCTCGACCACCACCGTCGAGCGGCGCACCGTCTCGTCGTCGACCTCGCGCGCCTGCGGCTCGTGGGAGCCGACGGCGACGACCGTCGCATGCGCGGGCAGCGTCGATCCGTCGAAGAGGGGAGTACGGGCCGTGGTACAGCAGGCCACCAGATCGGCCTGCGCCACCGCGTCCGCCGTACCCGTCTCGACCACCGGTGCCGAATCCTGCCCCGAATCCCCGTACTGCTGAAGGAAGGCGGCGAGACGGTCGAGGTCGCGGCCGACGACCGTGATGTGCCGGATCGGGCGAACGGCCCGCAGCGCCTCGACATGGCTGTGCGCCTGAGGGCCGGTGCCGAAGACGACCAGGCGCTCGGCCCCCGGCACGGCGAGCAGGTCCGCCGCGGCCGCCGAGACCGCGGCGGTACGGATGGCGGTCAGCGCGACACCGTCCAGCACGGCCAGCGGGCTGAGCGTCTTGGCGTCCAGCAGCAGGTAGGTGCCCTGAATGCGGGGGAGTCCGAGCGCAGGGTTGCCCGGCGCCACCGTGGCGATCTTGACGCCCGCGTAGCGGCGGGAGTGCGAGGGCATCAGCAGTAACTGCCCGTGGCTGACCGGGACCACGGAGCGGGCCGGGTCGGTCTCGGGGTCGAGTCCCTCGCACAGTGCGTCCTGGAGCGCGGCGATCGCGGCAGCCATGGGGAGAGCCTCGCGTACCTCGTCGGCCCCGATGACCGTTGTCGCACCCTTGCTCATCTGCCCTCCAGCGCCCTGTGAGTGAAACGCTACAGGGCACGCACCGGCCGGGCGGCCCCTCGTCCACGGACAGGGCCGCCCGGCCGGCGACACACCGAGCACGTCAGACGTTGGGCACCCTGAGTCTGTCCCAGCTCGACTTTCCCGGAATGCCGTCGGCGTCGCTGCCCGTGAAGCCCAGTTTGCGCTGCCATGCGGCGTACGACTTGCGGTCGGCCTCCGACCAGTCCGGGCTCGGCCCCACTTCGTACCGGCCGCAGCCCTCGGCCACGAGCCGCTTTCCCATCGCCGTGATGATCGGGCTGCGCCGGCCCGGCGCGAAGAACGCGGCGCCGGGGAACGGCTCGTACTTCGCCGGGGGCTTGGGCGCGGGCGGCGTGGCCGGGCCGTCCGGCCTGCCTCCGAGCCGGGCCTTGATCCGGGCGCGCATCGAGTCCATCGTGAACCCGCGCGGGTCGACCTTCCCCGGCTGCCACTCCTTGTGGCCGATCACCGAGCGATACGACCAGCCGTGCGCCCGGCAGATCGCCGCCGAGGCCTTCTCGATCGCCTCCAGCTGAGCCGCCGGCCACGGGTCCTTGCCATTGCCGAGGTTGACGCACTCGAAGCCGTAGAAATACCGGTTGCCGTCGGTGTTGGCCTCGTTGTCGGCGGGCAGCGCCGTCTCGTTGATCACTGCGCGCAGGACGTCGTCGTCGCCGAGTCCGGCGTGGTTGGCCCGGCCGTTGCCGACCATGTGGACCGTGCCGTCCTTGGCGATCACCCCGTGGCACAGCGGGCCCGGCAGGCTGGAGTGGCCGTTGTAGCAGATGTCCACGGAGTTCTGGGTGCCGGAGGTCACGGTGTGATGGATCATCACCCCGTGCATGGGCCCCCAGGGGCCCTTGTGATTGCGGTTGTGCGTGCGCCAGCTCCGGTGCTCGACGACCTGCAGCCCTTCGTCACGCAGGACCTTGAGCAGTCTGGAGGCGGACAAAGGCGTTGCCATCGTGGTGCTCCCTTCCCAGGTGGTACGTCTCCCAGGTGGTACGTCAGTTCTCGGGCTGTCGTTCGACGTCCTGCCCCGTCGGCTGCGAGCCGGAATCGTCCGGCGCCGCGCTCTCGGCGGCCGCGGCCTCCGCCTCGAATGTGGCCTCCGCCTCCAGCGCCTGTGCGTCGGCGGCCGGGATGGCGGTCGCCAGTGGCCCGAACGCCAGCCGCAGATCCGCCACCGAGCCCTCGCCCAGCACCCAGGCCAGCGGCGCGTAGTGCACCTGATTCCCGGCCGGGGCCTGCAACAGCGGCCGGCGCGCCGCGTCCGTCGGCCACTCGACATTGCCCGTCGCCGTACGCGCCACAACCGTCCAGAAGTCGCCAGGACGGTACGTCCTGCCCGGCTCGAAGTAAACGAACACGCCGTCCTCCAGCGGCAGCCAGCCACCCTCCTCGATCCGCAGCGCCCCGCCCCGCAGCTTCGCGGCACCCTGCTTCGTACGGCTCGAACCGCTCCGCGACCCCGACCGGTGGTCCCAGCGCCGCAGGAACGGGTGCAGCTCGGGACGCCGCCCGACCGACGGGTCCGGCTCGCCCGACAGCCGCACCCGGCGGCCCGGCAGATCGACCTCCTCGACCCGCAGCAGCGGCAGCGGCTCGCCGCGGCTGATGTAGGCGGTGTCCACGAACTCGACCCAGTCACCGACGTTCAGATCGAGCTTGTCGTCGCTGCCCAGCGACGCCAACTCCACCCAGGTGCCGTCGAGTTCGTCGACCGGGAAGGTCACCGACCCGTTCTCCCGCGACCACTTGAAGGTCGCGTCCTTGGCCGCGCCGCCCTCGTGGATCTCCACCCGGTACAGCTGGTTCTCCTGGCCCCGGTAGCGGGCATCCGGCTTCACCAGGCACGGGTCCTCGTCCGCATGCTCGGGTCGCTCGCTGCGCGCCGCCATCCGCGCGCTCGGCGCCTGCGCCGCCGCCCACTTCGCGAACGCCGCGCGGACCTGGTCCTTCGTAGCGCCGTCCTCCAGCTCCAGCTGCGAGCCGGGCAGCGGCAGCACCTGCCAGACGACCTTCAGCCGGGCCGCGGTGTCGGGCATCGCGGAGCCCAGCGCCACCTCGCGCAGCAGCGGGTCCTCGGCCGCGGTGACCGAGCGCTCCCACACCTTCAGATAGGCCAGATACGGGAATTGGGAAGGCAGCCGGTCGCCGGGGCGCTCCGGGTCCCGGTGGCCGTCCGGCTGGTCCCAGTACGTCCAGGTGGCCGGCGGCTGCGCATCGGCGGGCGCGTCCTTCTCGCCCTCCTCGGCCATATGCCCGTCGTCCACCACCGGGACGCCCGCCTGCGGGCGTGTGGCGTCCAGCAGGATGCCGTCCACGTAGTAGCGGCCGCCGCCGATGGAGAGATCGTCCAACTCCCGGCTGCCGCCCAGGAAGTGCAGTTCGAAGCCGGTCGCGCCGCGCGGCCCGCCGTGCTGCCCGATCAGATCGGCGGCGGTGGTACGGGCCTGCACCAGCTGGATAGCGGTCTGCTCATTGGCGTCGGCGTCGAGCTGGACACGGCCCTGCTGTGCGATCACCGCCGAGTAGTGCCGGTCCGGCCGGAAGGTGATGCGGGAGATGTCAGCGTGCATGGGAAGGGGTCCCCCTCGGAAGTTCGGCAGTCGGTGAAAAAGTCGTGTCGGGTGACCGGGATCAGGTGACGGCGATGATCCCGGCGTCGGTACCGGCCGGGGTGTACTCGGCGAGCCGGGCCCGCAGGCTGTCCTCGCGCTGCGGCTGATAGAGGTCGTGGAAGGCGCCCATCTCGGCGGCGTCCTCGGCGCCGCGCCGGATCTCTTCCGCGCAGCCCGCGGCCAGTTGCCCGTACGCGGGCGTGCCGTACCGCTCGCTGGTGAACAGCGGCCGGACCAGCTGCGCGTTCTCCTTGCCCACCAGGTCCGGCTGGCAGCGGTGGCGGCGCGGAGTGCGCGAGCCGGCAGGCACGTACGAGAAGCGCACACAGCCGATGCCCCGCCGGGCCACGTGCAGCCGGCCGGTGAAGATGCTGTTCTCGGCGATCTCCACGGCGTGCGTGTGGACTTCGCCGATGACGGTCGTACGGTGCGCGTGCAGTACGGCGTGGGCGTGGCGGCAGTCGGGGGCGGACAGCGCCGCCCGATCGTGGCCGGTGGCGTCCAGGATGCTGTCCCGGATGTGGATGGCCAGCGGGTCGTGGTTCACCTCGTCGCCGATCACCTCGATGGTGCCGAGGATGCTGCGGTCGACAGACACGCACGCGGTGGTCCGGTCCAGGACCAGACTCGGCTCCTCCGGTGAGTGCGGATCGCACTCGGGCTCCAGCGACCACCCCGGCACGAGCGTGCAGTGCCGCAGCACGACCGCGCCCACAGGGCCGGTGACATTGAGCCCGCGACCGGTGATCAGCAGACCGTCGAGCACGATCCGCGGGGCATCGCCCTCACTCTCCTCCTGGGCACGGATGTTGAGCGCGTCGGGCCGGTTGCTGTACCAGTCGAGCAGCCGGATCACCGGCCGGGTCCCCTCGGCCGCGCGCAGCTCAAGGCGGTCGCCCGGGTCCAGATCGAAGTCCAGCTGCTCCTGGTAGGCGCCGCTGTGCGTGATCTCGATGATGCCGTCGGGGCCGCAGCGCCCCGACCGCCTCTCGCCCCGCCAGTCGTTGTACGCGTCCATGATCCGCTGGTACGTCTGGCCGGGGCCGACCCGGAAGACCGTCGCGGCCGTCGGCGTCCCACGCTCGCGGGGGTACTCGCCGCCGCCCGTGTCGTCCGCGAACGCGTAGTGGTAGGTGACCCACACGCCCTGCCGCGGCGCCGACCGCGACCCGAAGGCGATCCGGCCGAGCGCCGGGTCGACGGCCACCTGCCCGCGCCTCGGGCGGTAGCGCCAGTCCGTCAGATCCGCCACCACGATGTCGGACAGCGGCACCGGCTCGTCCTGCCCGTCGCGCCAGATCGTGAAGCTCTTGCCCGGCCCGTAGTAGTCCGCGAGCCGGTCGGCGAGCTGCCTGCGCCTGATGTACGCGGGCACATTGTCGATCGTCGCGACATGAGTGGCGGACGGCTCCGGCACCGGCTTGGTCACCAGGGGCGTGTCATTGCCCAGAATCGAGAAGGTGTAGAGGTTACGGGCCCGGTCGATGCAGTACGCGGGCGCCTCTGTCACGTGGTACGGCTTCAGTCGCCAGACGAACAGCCCCACCCCCGCCGGGGAGTAGCCGCCCTGCGTGCGCGCCGAGCCCGCCCGCCGCACATTCACCGACTGCGCGACCGAGCCGAACGGCCCGCCCGCCAGATCGAGCGCCGCCCCCTCCCGTACGTCCACGAGCCTGCCCCGGTCCCGCCGGCGCGCGTTGGCTGCCTCAGTGCCCGATCCGTACAGCTTCACCGGCTGCTGGTGGGAGACGAGCCTGGAGAACTCCACGGCCCGCGAAGGCCATCCCGCGACGTCCTCGGCCAGCTCCTCCAACAGGGCGAGGGACCCCTTGCGCCGCCGGTTGGCGACGGTGGCGGCCACATCGCGGCGCGGTGCCAGGGCCTCGGCGAGGCGGCTGCGCGAATCGTCCCCGTCCGCGCCCTCAAGGCCCTTCGCCTGCACCCGTTCGTAGCCCGGCAGCGGGGTGTAGCCGACCAGATCGCCGAGATACGGCAGCACCCAGTCAGCCGCGGTCTCCACGAACCAGTCCTCGTAACTCTGCTCGACCCCGTCCCGCACCCGGTCGACCTGCTCGGCGATCACCGCGAGCAGGGCGCGCAGTGGCTCCCCGCCCTCGGCGTCCCGCAGGCGGTGCCACTGCGGGAGCAGCTCCGCGAGCCCGTCAGGTTCCCTCGTCATGCGGTGACCTCCGTCAGAATCAGCGTGTCCGCGACATGCGGGGAGAGCAGGGTGAGCTGCGCGGGCCGGATGCCGCGGAAGACGAACACCGCCCGGCCCTTCTCGAGCCGCCGGGTATCGGCGATGTCCGGGTTCAGCCGCAGCAGTTCGGCGAGCGGAATGCCGTACCGGGCGGCGATGTGGGTGAGCGTCTGACCGTCATCGGCGGTGACACGGTGCACGTCCTCGTCGTACTCCGCGAGCCTGGCCCCGACCGCGGTACGGGGCTCGGCGAGCTGCTGAGCGAGGTGCGTCAGCTCGTCGGGCGTGACGGACGCCGGAACTCCGGTGAAGACGTCGACGTCCACGTAGTCGACGCCGGGCACCTTGTGGGCGGTCGCCAGCACCTCGGACAGCCGCGCCGGACGGCCCAACTCGCGCCGCCCGCTGCCGAATTCACGCAGTAGCGCCTGCCGCAGCCGTGGCTCGACCACGGTCCAGGTGTGGTCGCGGGCGACCTTCACCTTTGCCGCGAGCAGCAGCAGCACCAGCTCGCGCACGTCGACGCGGACCGTCAGCCGCGAGTCGCCGTACTCGGCCAGCGAGGAACGCAGCGCGCGCAGCACCTCGGAGTCGTCCGCGATGGCGATGTCGTCCACCCCGGCGACCGTCACATGCAGCACCCGCCGCCGGCCGTCGAAGATCTCGCGCGCCGCCGCCCGGCCTATGCCGGCCCGCGAGCGGGCGAAGTCCTCGTAGTCCGTGACGGACACGAGCCGGTCGAGCGCGGAGACCGCGAGCGGGATCGTGCGCCGGGTGAGACCCGGACCGTCGGCGTCCGCGCCGCCCGTCGCGGGCTGCGGATTGGTGACGGCGGTGACGCCCAGCGGCCGGGTGATCGCCTGGGTGATGCGGTCGGCGCGCACGTTGGCGGCCTTGCCCGTGCCGAAGCGGTACCGGGCCCGGACGTTCTCCTGCCCGGTGGGCAGCCTCGCGCCGTGCACCCCGTCGCCGAAGGTAACGGTCGTACGCCCGTCCCCGGCCGTCCCGGACACATAGACCCTCCCCCAGCCTTCGGCCGGGGGGACCCCCATCTCGCTTCGCTCGCGCGGACCGCGCCCGGCCAGACTGTCCACCTCGTGCCACAGCAGCCCGTCGACGCGCACCTCCAATGTGGGCGTCGCGCCCAGGGGATTGTCGGCGGGCAGCCAGGTCAGCGGCGACTGCCAGAGCGCGAACGTCTGGTTGGTCCGGTCGGCGTCACCGCTGCCGATCGGTTCGTCGCGGCTCTCGCCGTGCGTCGCCGGGACCACATTGCCCTGGATGCGGACCGTGTCACGGCGGTAGCGGTAGGCCAGATCCGTCGTGAGCGTCAGCTTCGTATGGACATGGTCGCCGGGCAGCCGCGGGTCGAGCTGCTGCTCCACGGCGGCGATCACGGCCAGTTCGGTGCCGCGCACTCCGGCCGTGTTCGGGATGTCGGTGCGCTCACCCGACACCACCAGATGACGGCCCGGCCGCAACCCGCCGTACAGCTCGGCCAGTTCGAGCTCATTGCCGTGTACGTCCTCGCCGAGCGGCTCGTCGGCCAGTCGCAGCGCCTCCCCGCCCGCATGCACGGTGGCGTCCCGGATCGTCGAGAGCAGCACGTCGTGCTCGTCCAGCCAAGGGTCGGCGAGGATGAGCTCGGTGCCGCGGCCCGTGATCCCGAAGTTGGTGTAGGCGGCGGTGCGTACGGCGGTGACACGGGTGGTCACAAGCGCGAGCTTCTTGTCGCCGGGAATTCCGTCCGGACCCTCGGCACCCTTACGGGGACGCTCGATCGCGACCCAGCTGCCGACGGTGATCCCGTCCTGTACGGAGTCCAGCGACAGGACATGACGGTTCGCCTGCTCCGGCACGGTGGTGATGCCGACCTCGACATTCGCCGGCTCGCTGCCGACCGTGTACCGCACGGTCACCTCGAACCCGCCGTGCGTGACCTGCTTGTGGTCGCCGGGAGACAGCAGCCAGTTGAGCGGCTCGCCGTTGTGCACGGCCACATGCACCCGACCGTCCTCGGCGGGCCGGGACACGAACACGATGCGCTCGGGCAGCCCGGACGTGAACTGTGCGGTGACACCGGGCTCCTGAGAGTCCGCAGGACGCCTGGTCAGCCAGCTCAGATCGTGGTCCTGGCCCACGCGGGTCTGCAGCACGACCCGTCCGGGCCCCAGGCCGAAGCTCGTCTCGGCGGGCAGGTTCTCCGACCGCTGCACCGAGGACCCGGTCTCGATGTGCTGGAACTCGGCGCGTACCGGAACGCGGCCCGCCGTGTCGTACACGACCCGCATGGTCGTCAGCGCCGATCCGGAGAGCGGCCAGTCCGTCTGCCGGACGACCCGCCCGCGGTCGTCCTGTACGGGTTTGAGCGGCGCCGTCGCCCCGAAGGGAGCGGCGGTCACCCGCATCGCCTGCAACTCGCGCAGCAGCGCGGGCACGGCTGGGGCCGCCTGCCGCCACGCCGTGTACATCCCGTCCGCGACCCGCGGATCGAGCGCGGACAGCAGCTGCGCGCCCAGATCGGAGCCCGGTGCGAAGTTGCGGCCCGGATCGTGCGACAGCGTGCGCGCGCCCGACGGGGGCCGAACCACGCGGGTGCGCA
This sequence comes from Streptomyces sp. V1I1, assembly GCF_030817355.1. Lineage (NCBI taxonomy): Bacteria > Bacillati > Actinomycetota > Actinomycetes > Kitasatosporales > Streptomycetaceae > Streptomyces > Streptomyces sp. V1I1. Next base: position 7,622,821 of record NZ_JAUSZH010000001.1, read on the forward strand.
GCGCCGGAAGTACGGCGCCGAGCGCCCGCATGGCAGGAGAGGCGGCGTCGGCCACCGGGCCCGGAGGCTCGAGGCGGGAGGGCTCCAGATCGGCCGCGCGTTCCATCAGCTCGCCGACCACGGCCTCCAACTGCTCGAACCAGGCGGCGACTTCCTCGTACGGGGCGGCGATCGCCTGCGCCTCGGCGAGCCGCTCATGCGGATCTACGAGCCGCCTGGCGAACTGCGCGGGCGTCTTGATTCCGTCCAGATCGGCGCGCAGCGGCGCAAGCCCCTGCGTGTCGAAGGCCTCGATGATCCGGCTGACAGGACGCGGATTGGGGTTGTCGGGGGTGGGCTCGCCCTCCTCGACTTCCCGCTCGTCCTCGGTGATCCACTCGCGCAGCTCCGTCACCAGCTCGGTCAGCGACGGCGGCGCGGACTGCGGCAGTCCGATCGCTGTCACATCGTCGTCCCGGTCGATCCGGACGCGCGCCACGGGCAGCAGCAGCCGCTGTCCGGCCGCGTCCTTGTCCGCGCCGAAGACGAAGAGCAGCTTGTCCCCGGTCTGCAGGGACGTACCGGTCCCGGAGACGAAGATCTCGGACTGCTTGCGCAGATCGTCCGGGGTGAGCAGCGCCGGCCGGCGCCGGCGGACCGCCAGCTCGTTCCAGGCCCAGCGGGCGACGAGGTCCTCGCTGGTCTCGAAGGCCTGCGACTCCTCGTCGGAGGTGGTGGGCACGCTGTTGCTGCGCGCGCCGCGCGGGATCAGCACCGGTACGTCCTCGGCCCGCGGATCCCGGTCGAGCGTGTACGCGAGATGCGTGTCGGCGGCGATTCCGGGCCGCGGCCTGTGCCCCACAAGACGCCCGAGCAGGGCCAGCGAGCGGTGCTCGTTGGCGGTGCGCAGATAGCCCTCGTCGGCTATGCGCTCGGAGTGGAAGGTGAGCAGGTCGCCGACCACCGCCCAGGAGTCGAGCAGCCCGATCGCCGGATCGTCCGGGGTACGGACCGTCAGCCCCCGCAGCGCCGGATAGGCGGGGGATGCGAGCCGGTCGAGCATGGCAGCCAGGAACGAGCCGTACTCTCCCACCCGGTAGTCCAGGGAGGTACGGCCCGGCGGGTTGTACAGGGCATCTGGCGCGTGGCGTTCGTCGTGTCCACCGCAGCCGCATCCGCAGGAGCCGCTCATCGGGCACCTCCGCCGAGCTCGATCGACAGCCGGCCGAGCTCCGGCCGGTCGGGGTCGTTGTCGCAACGCGCGATCTCCAGCGGGCCGAGCCGCAGCACGCCTGCCTCCAGTGCGGTGTCGTCTGTGTCGTCTGTGTAGTCAGGGGCCGCGAGGGTGCTGTCCCGGAACAGCCGGCGAAGCCGGGTCACCGTCACGCTCTCCACGCCCTGGACGGCCGCAGCCACGGCCACCAGACGGCTGAGCCGTACCGGTTCGCCGAAGCTCAGCGCGTCGGGGTGGAAGAAGCCTATCCGTCCGCCGGACAGCCGACGGCTGCCCAGCAGCCGGTACAGCTCGGCCAGGATCTGGCCGTGCTGATGGCCGGGCGCGGCACACACCGTGAGTGCGATGTCCAGCGGCACCGATCTGGCCGGTCCGACCACCAGGTCGTGGCCGATCCGGCGGTAGCTCTCCAGCGCGTACGACACCGAGTCGAGCAGCTCCGGGGAGGGATCCCCCGTGCCCTGCGCGTCGATGGCGACATGCGCCTCCTGCACACTGCCTGTCCAGCGGATCTCGGCGGCCGCCCGCTGCACCCCCGGCAGCTTCGACGCCAGCGCCGCGTAGTCGTCGGCGGTGACGGCCCGCAGCCGGGTGCGCTTGAGGTCGAGCGGGGCCAACTGGCGTACCTGCTCGATCGGTTCGGGCTCGGTGCCGCCGACGGCCGGCAGCGGATTGCGCACACCGGCGACGGGCAGCGGGTCCCCGGCCTCCGAAGCCTCCGGATCACGGCACAGGACGAGGTGGTTGATGGCCTCCGCGCCCACGTTGCCGGCCGTGCCGCCGCCGAGCCGGTAGTGCAGCTCAAGCCGGGCGCCCGGCTGCGGACGGGCGCCGTGCCGGCCGTCCCCGAACCGCAGCGCGATCCGGCCGTCGTCCTCCAGCTCGCCTACGAAGTGCCGCTCGCGCGTGCCGGAGTCGAGCAGATCCCGCTTCGGCGTCCACGGCTCGTCGCCGTCCGCGATCGTCACCGCGGGCAGCGCTGCCCGCGGATCCTGTACGAGGGCGGCGGCAGGCCCCCGCAGCACCGGCTCGTCCGGGTCGAGCCCGGCCGCGTACTGAGGGCCCCAGGTGTGCGTGATCTCCCACGCGACGCCGTCATCGAGCACCGCGCCGGCCCGCGCCCGGGCACTCAGCACCTCGATCCGGCGCAGCTTGGCCGCCAGCAGCCGTCCGCTGCGATGCAGCAACTCCCGCAGCGCACGCACCGGATGGCGGCGCAGCTCAAGACGCTCCAGCACCCGCAGCCCGAACAGCACGGTCAGCTCGGCGATCTCCGCATCGGTGAGACCGTCGCAGTCGCGGGCGCTGCGCCACAGCTCCACCAGCCGCTGCCTGACCCGGCCCGGAATCGCCGCAAGCCGCACGGCCTGCCCGGCCGACACATGGCGCGGCTCGGGGAACGGCACGGACTGGACCACGGGGGAGCGCTGCAGCACCGGCCGGAAGCGCGGCGGGATGCCCGGGTAGACGACCTGCGCCAGCAGCGTCTCAAGCGCGTCGGCCTGGGCGTACGCGGTGCCCGGCACGACCTTTTCGCGTCGCCGGCCCGCGAGTTCCAGACCGAGACCGGCGCGTCCGGTCGCGTCCTCGCCGACGACGGTGAACAGCTCCCGCACCTGATCGGCGGTCAGCAGGCCCCCACAACGGGTCTGCTCCAGGCGGGAGTTGATCAGATCCGCCGTCGGGTTGCCTTCATCACGGTCCCAGCAGCCGAAGCCGGACGGATCGCAGGACCCGAGGACGGCCGGCGCGGGCGGCACGGTGACCGTCTCCGGCGCGGAGCCACAGAACGTCAGCGACCGGCCGTGGTCGACGAGCGCGACATTGCCGCGCGCCACGCTCACATCCTCCACGGGCCCGCAGTCCGGGCCGCCACGCGTCGACAGACAGACGGGGAAGGCGAGCGCGTCCTCCGGCGCCCAGGTGACCTCCAGGACCGGCTGGTCGGCCAGCCGGTCCACGGCCGGGGTGACGGAGGTGAGGCGTACGGCCTGACGGTGGGCCGGGTCGGCGTCGCCCGGCGTACCGGACCGCGCCCCGCGGACCTCCTCGAACAGCAGCAGGTCGCCGGGGGAGAGATCCAGCGCTCTGGCGGCGCACTCCTCATCGGTCCACTCGTCCCGCAGCGTCGCCGCGGTGGCCCCCTTGGGCAGCGAGCACACCTCGTCGCCCCAGGTCCAGAAGCGGATCGTGTTGTGCTCGGGGCGCAGCACCAGCGGCTCGTCGCCGACGACGGGCTCGAACACCTCCACCGAACCACGCTCGTCGAGCACGGCCAGATCCCGGTCGTCGACGACGGTGCCGATCTCGGGCCGGTCGCGCGGCCCGAGCGTACGGACGTCGACCGCGGCGAAGCGGAAGGTGCCGGGCGCCAGCGTCAGCGCCCGTACGGTCTCGACCGCGACGAACGCGCGCGCGTTGACGCCGTCGTGCATCGGATAGTCGATGAGCCGTACGTGACGGCGCACCGAGACCCGGCGGCGTGCCGTGTCGAGATACGCCTCGGTCGCGACCGCGTCCTGCTGATAGCTGATCCGGTCCGCGGTGTGGGCCAGCAGTTCGACCAGCGTCGTGGCGAGGTCGGCGGCATTGCGTTCGACCCAGTCCGGGGTCGTCAGCGCCAGCCGGTCCAGGATGAGGCGGCGGATCGTGTCGTAGTCGCGCGCGGTGTAGTCGATGACCGGCGCGGGAGCGTAGGCGGGCGGGCAGTCCGGCTGCTCGTCCTTGCAGTCGAAGGGGGTGGGGCGGTCGAGCCGGAACTCGAACTCGGCCGAGAAGTACCGCTGGTCGAAGCCGGGGAAGGGCTCACTGCCCGGCCGTCCGTACGGATCCGTGTCCACGACCGAGAGCCGGTAGCGGGAGGTGTCCCCGGTCCGGTCCAGCGTGACGTACAGCCGGTCGTCGAGCTCTGGGTCCTCCTCGCGTTCGACGGACAGCTCCACGGCCTCGATGTCCGTGATCCGGCGGCCGCCGTCGATGCGTATGTTCTCAGGGCACAGGCCGTGGGGCGCCTTGCCCAGGAAGGTGACGGTGAGGGTCAGCCCGTCGTCACCGACCTCGACCGCGTCCACACCGCCGAGCTGCGCCGCCCGTACCTTCGTGCGCCTGCCGTCCGTACGGCAGACCAACTCCTTGCTCGTACCGCTCATGCCGGGCCGCTCCCCTCGAACACCTCGTCGCGCCGGCTCGCGGTGGAGCGCACCACGTAGCGCAGATACACCCGGACCACGTTCTCCTCGCTCACCACGTCCAGGGCTTCCACCTCGATCAGTTCGCCCAGCCAGCGCTGCAACGAGGCCTGCACCGAAAGCTCCAGCGCGGAGGCCAGCTCGGGGCTGTTGGGCGTGAAGACCAGATCGAGGAGCCCGCAGCCGAAGTCGGGGCGCATCACGCGCTCGCCGGGGCTGGTGAAGAGCAACTGCTCGATCAGATCCCGCACATGCTCGTCGTACGCCGCGTGGGCGGTGCGTCCCCGCCGGTCGGTGCGGAAGGGAAAGGCGATGTCGCTCCTCGTCCTCGTCGTCCTCATCGGGAGGTCACCCCCCGTGTCGACGACGAGGCGACGACCGCCGGGCCCTGCGGCACCAGCGCGGCGCTGAAGCAGAGGGCGGACGTGCTGTCCAGCAGCACGGGCGAGCCGTCGATGAGCACGCTGTCGCGGTGTGGCGTCCAGCGGACGGTGGCGCACGGATGCGGCACGCCGTCGATCCTGTGGCGGCAGCCGCTGACGATGAAGACGTCGGCGGCGGTGGGCACTTGATGGCCGTCGATCCGGACGCCGGACGACGGGGCGGAGGCGGGCACGACCCGGCCGCCGTGCGGGCAGCTGATCGCGGACCCGCCGCTCACGAGATTCCCGGACAACACGATTCTCCCCGTTTCATTGGTCCTTGTGCTCATCGCTTCCTCGGCACGATCAGCCGGCCCTCGTTGATGTTGACCTCGTCGCCGATCAGCACGATGGACGCGCCCTTGCCGTTGCCGATGGTCACGCCCTTTTCGTCGATCTGGATATACGCCCCGCCCTTGGCCTCGAGCAGAATCCCCGTGCCGCCGGGCACGTCCGACATCACCAGCTTGTGATCGCCCGGCGTCTGGATCACCACCGGCTGCGAGCCGGGCAGCTCCGCGGCCACGCGTGGCGGCAGCTCGGAGGCGTCCCCGTACCAACTCCCGGTCCAGATGGGGAAGCTGGGATCCCCCTGCTCGAACTCCATCCACACGCCCGCACCGATCTGCGGGACGACGTACTGGCCCGCCTGTCGCCCGGTGAACGGCAGGCAGGGCAGCGCCCAGGTGGAGGCCTCGTCGCCCAGCACGTCCGGGACCTGGGCCGTGATCCGGCCGAGCTTGAGCGGGTCCTTGTTGTCGATCACCCGCCCCCGGAACTTGCCGAGAAACCGGTTGTTCGGTCCTGCAGCCATGCGAAGTTCTCCTGGTCCTTACGTCTTTACGGACGCACTGTGTTGCTACGGGCGATGAGGCCCTCGCGGGAGAGCGTGAAGTTCTGCTGGTACGAGCCGGGGCGCAGATTGTGGGTGACGGACTTGACGTAGTAGTCGCCGTCGTATGTCACCCCGGCCCCGCGCACTCCGACCAGCTCGCGCGGCCGCAGCACGTATCCGTGCCGGTTGACGTCGAGCTGCCCGGAACCGGAGATCGCGTCGGCGGAGGTCGCGGCGCGGCCCAGCATCTCGGCCTGGGCCTGCTCCAGGGCCTTCTTCGCGGTCCCGGAGAGCGTCTTCCGCTTGAGGGCGGGCGAGGCGCGGCGGCCCAGCGGCGGGCGCAGCGGGCTGATGTCGGGCTGGGGGAGGAGCTGCGCGTCCCGCGTCCGGGGGTCCTGCCAGCGCGCCTGCGGCTCTTCGCGCGCTGTCCCGTCGTACGCGAAAGTCAGCTGGTCGACGGTGGAGTTGACGTCCATGTTGACGTTGAGCGCGTGCTGACGCTCGCCGAGGCGCTGCTCAGGTCCCCAGAAAGCCGTGGACCGGCCGGGGCGGGGTCCGGGATCGAGGTAGAAGGTGTAACCGTTCGCCCTGGCCAGCTCGTTCACGTACTGCAGATCGGTGCCGGTCTGGTAGTCGACGCGCAGCAACTCGTGGGGTGGCTGGTGCACTTGCTCGCGGACGATCCGGGGGTCGATCCCGTAGTCGGCGTACTTCTGGAGAATCCGCTCGACGCGCTTCGAAGGAGCCAGATTCGGATACCGATCGGTGCGCTCCTCCAGGTCCATGAGCAGGGTCAGGTCTTCGCCGGTGACGGTGAGGGTGGTCTGCCCCGGGATATTGCTCGCCCCCACCTCCTGCCGCACGATCAGCCCGTCCAGGATGACCGTGGGGGTCCCCTTGATCGAGGTGAGGACGATGACCCGGGTCTTCGGGTCGAAGAACCCCTCGGGCAGCAGCCGCTGTGTGATCAGCCCCCTCTTGGTCAGGTCGAAGGCGAGCTGGAACCCGCTCCGTTCCCCGGCGGTCATGGTGATCTGCGCGGACAGCAGCGCCTCGGTCACCTCGGCCGGCACGGGGCGGGTGAGCTTGGGCCCCATGCGCAGGTTGAGATGTACGGGCCCGCTCCCGATGGGCTCATCAGCCATGGAACCCACCCGGCAGAGGAATATCGATCTCCCGCCCCGGCTCGGCGGTCAGCTCGCCCGGGTCGAGGACGGGGTTGGCGTCCGCGATCTGCCACCACTGGCCGGGGTCGCCGAAATAGCGCTGCCCGAGGTGGTCGACCCGCTCACCGCTGTTCACGGTGTGCGGCGCGGTCTCGTCGGCGGCCTCGCCGAGCGGGGGCAGCAACCGCCGCTTCGTATAGCGCACTTCGGTGCCGTCGGGCAGGCGGTGCACTCCGATCTCGGCGTCGTGGTACCGGCTGGTGCGAGGGTAGGGGTGGGCCCCGGGTATCGCGTCCAGCGCACTCTCATAAGGATCAATCACGTCCTACAGCCCCCGTCCCAGCCCAAGTTCCGCCAGCCGCCCGCCTCTTGCGGCTCTGGCCAGCCGCTCCTTCTGCGCCAGATGCGCGAGATACAGGTCGGCCCCCCGATGCCCGGCCGGCAGGTCGCTCACGCTGAGGACCTTCATGCCGATTCCGAGGCTTGCCCGTATGGGATTGAGGTTGACGTCGAACGCCGACTCGTTGATCGACAGTTCGGTGAGCCGCACGGGCATGACGCGCTTGCTCCCCCATGTGAAAAGGGTCAGCGGCATCTCGATCGGGCTGATCTCGATGGTGCCCTTCTTGGTCAGGCGGGAGGCCTCGCGGAGCTGAGCGGAGGTGGGATGCACCAGCATCTCGAGCGTGGCGAGTTGGGGATGGATCCCGTCGGGCGCGGCGACCTCGAACTGATCGGTGGCGTCGATCTCGGCGGTGAACTTCCAGCTCTCCTCGGCGGGCCCCTTGAGGCGTAGGGCCTCGTTCCGGTCTCCTCCGCTGCCCCCTCCGCCGCTGTCACCGCCTCCGCCGGCGGCTTGGGGGGCGAGGGAGCGTTCGAGGGTGTCGGGGTTGAACTGGAGGACGATGATGCGTTGGGGGGTTCCGCGTTCGGGGTCGACGACGACGATGCCGGAGCGGATGGGCTTGGGTATGTCTGCGTAGCGGGTCACAGCCGGGCCTCCAAACGCTGAGTGAGCGCTGTGTAGTCATGGGCGGGAAACGCGGTGGGAAAGGTCTCGAGCATTTCGGTGAGCTTTTCCGCGCGGTGCTGAAGTGTGTCCCGGAGAGTTACGTCGGCGAACAGGAGTTGCCAGCCGAAGGTACCTTTGGTCAGCCGCAGTGCGTCCAGGTAATCGCAGTAGTTGAGACTGGTCCTCACGCACGCCTGCGGGTTGGCAATGGCATCGTACAGATCCCTGTCCTGATACCAGATCTCCAAGGGGTCCTTGCCAGGCTGAATGCGCACAAAGGCCGCCTGGCCGGTTGCGTCGCGCGGCGTGGAATCGATGATCCGCAGCTCCGAGAACAGCTGGCGGTCGCTCTCCGAGGCGTCGGATGTGGGGCGTGGGGAGGCGCCGATCAGGGCCTTGTAGAAGTGCGGGAGGCTGAATTCTCCCGCGAGCTCGTGACGGGACCCGACAAGTCGCCATTGGCCGGAGATGCGCTTGAAGCGCAGAGAGCAGCTCAGCAGCTCCGGACCCAGTGTCAGGTCCGCCCACTCTGCCTTTGTATCGGACAGCGGAAGAAACTCGTCCAGTGCGAACCACAGCTTCTGCTGCTCGTCGAACAGCACATCGAATGCTTCGCTGTGGCGTAGCTCGTCGAGGGACTCCTGGTGCCGTTCCTCGTTCGGTGTCAATGGCTTCACGTGCGTTCTCTTTCCAGATGTCGGGCCGTCGCTTCCACTGCAAACTAGAACTCCAGTCGGCCCTCTCGTTTCAACTGCTCCAGCCGCTTGCGGAGTCTTTCGAGATTGGCGAACGGCCGGCCAGGCCTTCCTCGGCGTGATGCCTTCAGCCTGTTGATCACGCTGCTGATGTCGGTGAAGTCCGCCTCATCGCGCAGCGCGACGATGGCGTTGACGTAGGGCTCGTCCACCTGCAGGACAAGCCGCATACGGTAGAGGTCGGTCTCGCTGTTGATGTCGATCTCCGACACCTCGTCGGGGATGGGTGGCTCCTCCAGAGGGCCGATCGAAACGGTGTTCACCGGTGTGTCGATCTTGTTCCAGTCGCTGCGGCTGTCGCCGCGCTTCCCGGGCTTGGGCTTGTAGCGGCCCCAACTCGCCTCGATCGAGCTCGGGAATCCGGGCGGACGCGTGTCTCCGGGGTAGCGGCTGTCTCCGGCCTTCTCGCTCCAGTACTGGATGTTTATCGAGTACCAGGCGATGTCCTTGCCGCTGCTGATCTCCGCGGCCGCAGGGGCCTCGACCGGCCGGAGTGCCATGTTCTTGTACTGCCTGGCGGGTACGAGGTTCTCGTTCTCGATGGTTCCGCCCAGTTCGCGCGGCAGAAGATGCGTACGACTCCATCGCTCGTTGTCGTTGCCCGTGTTGTCGATGTGGTCGTTGATGTACCGGAATCCAATGGCATCGGGAGTGCGCTGCCTAGCCTCCTGGCCTTTCCGGCCGAACTCCTTGTTGAGGTACTCCGCTGTGAAGCTGGAGATCAGTCTGTTGTCCCTGAAGTTCGGAGCCTTGACCGGCGGGAGCTTCTTGTCCGGCTGTTCCGTGTCGAGGTAGTCGACGCCGTCTCCCTGGTCGAACTCGCCCGGAATGACCGGCAGTGTCGGGTTGAGTTTGGCCATCACTTGGAAGTGCGGCGGATTCAGCCTTGACAGGTCGGTGAGTCGGAACCAGCGGCGCAGTCCAGCAAGGAGTCCGAGGTGCGTCATGCGATGCATGCCCGGCCGCAGTTTGCGTTCCTCAATGGGACGGATCCTGGCAACAGCCCTCGCCAGGCGTGCCTGCTTCGCTTCCGGAGAGTTCTCCTTCTTCCTGCGCTGGTCGCGGCTTTGCTTCTTGTGGTTCGTACGCCTTTTCTTCTCGTCGCGCATGCGGTCGCGCTTCTTCTTGAAGAAGTCGCGCACCTTCTTTGCGCTGTTCTTGAGCGCCTGGCCGACCTTGCTCTTGCGGAGCTTCTTGCCAAGGGACTTGCCCGCGTTGCGTACCTTCTTCAGTGCTGACTTGACCTTGCCCTTGATCTTCTGAAGCGCCTTGCCCAGCGGAGACTTCGACTTGCGTGGCTTCGTCCGCTTCGGGGCCTCGGTTTCTTTCTTCTTCTTTGGCGCGTCGGGCGTCTTGTCCTTGGTCAGGTCAGGCTTCTGGTCTGGTGTTCGATGCTTGGTGGGTGTGGAGTCGCGGCCGCCTTCCTGTTGGCTCTTCGCCGACTCCTTGTCCTTGTGCAGCTTGTCCTGGGACTCGTCCCGGCTCCGGTCTCGCTCCTTGTCCGGAGTCTTGCTCGTCGGCCTGTCATGGCTCGTGGTCTGTGGGCTGCGGTTCGCCCCCGGCCCCCGGTCCGTCGACGTCGAGCGGTTCTTCGGGACCCTCGGGCCCTTCGGCTTTGCCGGGCCCGTCGGCTTCCTCAGCGCCTCCTGGGCACTACGCACCGCGCCCCGGGCCTTGTTCACCGCGTCGCCCGCCGCCTGCTTCGCGCCCTTGCCTGTCTTTTTCAGGCCCTTCATGATCTTCTCGGCCATCGCCTTGAGGCGCTTGCCCACGCCCTTCGTCGCACCCGCCAGACGGATCATCAAGAAGTTGGCGATGAAGTCCAGCAGCGCCACGATCCCCGCCGCGACCGCCTCCGCGAACAGGCAGGCCGCCGGGCCCGCCTTCACCGCCTTCAAGTACGCCCAGAACTTGCTGAAGGCGTTCAGGATCGAGCTCAGGCTCTGCCACGCCGCCATCAGGCCCTGCACGATCGTCAGGATCGCGCCCGCCGCCGGCACCAGCATCGAGACGACCTTCTCGATCACGATCGACGCGATCATCATCGGCAGCGACGCGATGATCGCGTCCCACGCCATCTTCCCGATCTGCTTGATCGAGACGCAGCCCTTCACCAGGACGTTGATCACGGCCTTGCCGAGCCCGAGGATGCCCTCGACCTTGGTGTCGAACCACCGCTTGACGCCCGTCTTGATCGCGCCCCAAAGGTGGTCCTGAATACCGGACTTCGCCGAGCTGCCCGCCTTGCTCAGCCAGCCGCCCGGGTCCGGGGCGATGTCCGCGACCAGTGCCGCGAACTTGCCGAGCGCCTCGATCGCCGCCTGGGCGAACTTGATCGCGCCCAGGATGACGGCCTGGTAGAGCTTGATGATGGCCTTGATGCCCGCCTCGAGCACGTCGAGGAGTTTGTTCAGGCCCGCGGCAAGGGCATCGAGCAGGGCGTTCACGGCCTTCTTCAGGCCGTCCGCCAGCTCGTTGACCTTCGCGATCGCCTTGTCGCGCAAGCCCTCGATCGCCTTGCGGAACTTGTCACGTAGCTCCGGGAAGGCCGCGAGCAGCACGTCTCCGATGGCGATCAGCGCGTCCGCCAGCACGTTGATCGCCTTGATCGCGAGGTCGCGTACGAAGTCGATGGCCTTGTTGGCCCACTCCTTGAACGTGTCGATGATGCCGTTGACCGCCTTGCGCGCGGCATCGAAGACTTTCGTGACCGCTTCCAGGAGCGCGGTGAAGAATCCCTTCACCTTGTCGGCGATCCAGCCGAAGAAGCCGCCCGACGGCTTCTCCTCTTCCTTCTTCTTCTCGGCCTCCTTCTCTGCGTTCTCGCGCTCCGTGTCGATCTGCTTGTTGTCCTTGTCCTTCCGCTCACCTACTTCCTTGTCCTTGTCGTCGCGGGCTTTGACGATCTCCTTGTTCTTGCTGGTGTGTTCCTTCTCGGACTTGGTGTCCGCGTCCTCGATCTTCGTGTCCTGCTCGGCGCGCCAGTTCTCGCGCTCCCGCTGAGCTTCATCCGCGGCCCGGCCCCGCTCGGCCGTCTGCTTCTCCGTGTTCTGAGTGACCTCGCGGTCGATCTCGGTCTGCTTCTCCTGCTTGGCCTGCTGCTCGCCCTGCTTCTGTTCCTTCTCCTTGGCGACCAGATCGCCCTGGGCCTGGCCCGCGGCCCCCTGGATCTCCGAGCCGCGTTCCTGCTTGGCGACCGCGCCGACACCGGCCTTGGGCGCGGACCCGGCCTCGAGACCGCCCCCGCCGCCCCGCTTTCCGCCACCCGTGGCCTTGCCGACCAACTGCTCCTGGGGCGCGTTGGGGAAGATCTGGTCCTCGCCCATCGGCTTGGCCGCGTCCTCACGACCCGTGCTCTGGATGTCGGACTGCTTCTCCTTGAGCGCCTTGGCCTGGTCGTCCGTGCGCTTCGGGTCGCTCTCGCCCTCCAGCCTGATCTTGGGAGCGGGGCCGACCGTCTTGTTCTGCAGTTCCGGGTCGACGGTCGGGACCGCGTCGGCCGCGGCTTCGACGTTCTTCGCCTCTTCAGCGGTCAGCTCGGCAGCCACCGGCGCAGGCGGCGGGGGAGTGTTGTCGGTGGGCTTCGCGCCCTCCGCCTTCTCGCTGCCCTTGGCCTTCTGCTTCTCGGCCTGCTCCTCGGGGCCCAGTTTCTCGACCTTGCCCGTCACCTGGGCGGCGGGCGCAGCCGCCTGTGGCGGAGCCGACTGGGTCTGGGGCGCGCCCGAGGGGCGTTCCCGCGTAGGCGGGTTGGCGGCCAGGCGCCGCTGCTCCTCGCCGACCTTCTTGTCCGCCGCGGCGTCCACACCGGGCATTGCGGCCGCCGCCTGGTCCGGCGCCAGCTTGCTGACCGTACCGATGGCGGCCTTCGGGTCCTGGCCCGAGACGTCCGGCGGCTCCTGCTGCTTCTCCTCGGGAGCTGCCCCACCGCCTCCGCCGCCGCAGCTGCCGCCGCCCTCGTCCTTCTCCGCCGCGGGCTCCGGCGGGGCGCAGCCGCCCCCGTCCTTCTCCAGCGACGCCTCCGGCTGGGCCTTTGCCCCCTCCGGCGCGGGAGCGCCGAACTTCCCGGGGCTTTCCGCCTGTTCAGCCGCGGGGCTCACGGCGGCCTGCGCGACCGACGGTGCGCCGCCAGGTCCGGCCGCGGCGCTCGGCCCCGCCGTACTGCTGCCGCCGATCACACCGCTCGGCGCCGCTCCCGGACCGCTCTCCTTGGGCACCGAGCTCTTGGGCGCCGACGCCTCGTGGTCGCCCTTCGCGGAGTCCGCGACCCGGCGCGCGGCGGGGGAGGGCCTGCGGTCTTCTACCGAGGTCCGTTCCGTGTGTGCGCCCGCCGGCGGGGTCGCGGACGCCGCCGTACTGGTGGCAACGCCCGCGTCCGGCGCACCCGTCGAGGAACCGGCAGCCCCCGGCCGGGGCTTGGCGTCCTGTTCCGCCTGCTCTTTGCGTTCCTCCTGCTGGTCCTCGGCGCTCTTGGCGTCCGGCTGCTCCTCGCCGTCGCCGTCGCCGGAGTCCGAGTCCTTCTCGTCCGCGGCCCGCTGCTGTTCCGGATCCTGCTTCTCCGCCTCGGGCTCCGGCTCCTGCCTGCCGTCCGTCTCCGGGTCGGGGCCGACCTCCTGGTCCACCGGCTTCTCAGGCTGGAGGTCCTTCTCGCTGCGGTCCCCTGCCTCGGCCGCCGGGCCGCCTTCGGGCTGCGGCGCCTCACCCTCGACCGGGCCCATCTCCGCACCGGGCGGCTTGGCCTCCGCCTCCGGGGCGTCCTCGTCCTCTTCTTCCTCGGCATCGTTCTCCCGCTGTTCCTGGACCTGTTCGGCTTTCGTCGGCGGGGGAGTGGGGAAGGTGGGCACCGTGGCCGTGGGGTTGTCCGCAGTCGGAACGGACGAGACATCGAGGTCGGTGTCCGGCAGATAGTCCTCGGGCTTCAGCTCGGCCTCGCCCGCGCCACCGCCCTTGGCCCGGTCGCCCTCCTCGCCGCCGATCTCCTTGTCCGCGCCCGCCTCGAGCCCAAGCGGTTTCTCTTCCTCGCGCGGGTCGCCCTCGTCCTCGTCCTTCTCGTGCAGGCCGTGCTCGGACAGCGCGCTGTCCCGCTGCTCCGCCCGCTCGTCCACCTTCTCCGGGCGCACAGGCCCGGGCTGCCCCTTGGCCTTCGGGTCGACGTTCTCCTGCTTCGACCCGTCCGCGGGCTTGTTCGCGTCGTCCTTGCGCTTGCGCTTGTCGGCACCCGGGGCGTTGGCCTGCTCGGGGTCCTGCTCCTCCCGGTCCCGCTGCTCCTTGCGCTCCTCCTTCGCCTGCTCGGCGTCCTCCTGCTGCCCCTGCGCCCGCTTGTCGGCGGCCTCGTCCACCCGCTGACGGTCCTGGCCCTGCTTCTCCTCTTCCTGCTGCTGCTCCTGCGCGGCCTGCTGCCGGGCCTGGGCGCGCTCGTCCTCCTGCTCCGTGCGCCGGGCGGCTTCCGCCTCCTCGGCCGCGGCGTCCGACTGAGCCCTGCTCCGGTCGCCGCCGCGCGTTTCGTCGCGCGCCTTGGCGTCCTTCTGCTCCTCGAGGGCGTCCTCGCCCCTCTTTCCCTTGGCCTCGCGCCCGCCCTCTTCCTTGCGCTTCCACTGGGTGCGCTCGACACCCAGCAGTTCGAAGAGGTCCGTCTCCGGCTCGGGCACCTCGGCCGGCTGGAGGTCTACCGGCTTGGCTTCGGACTCCTCGGCGAGGTCCAGCAGGCGGTCGTACTCGTTCGAGAGCAGTCGCACTTCCAGCCGGTCGAGCACCGAGTCCTGCAACTGTGGTGACATCCGGGCGAGTTGGAGGCGTACGCGGCCCGACAGGTCCGCCGGATCGCCGCGCAGTGAGCGCAGGACACCGTTCGCCAGCCGGTCCACCAGCGTTGCCGGGTCCAGCTGCTCCATACGGTTGCGGTCGGCGTCGACCGTTGCGTAGCGGAGCCAGCCGGGGGTGGCCTGGTCCGGCTCCACCTCGGGGGCCTGCTCCTCGTCCCGTACGAGGGCCTGGGCCGCCGACTCCGCCTCGCGCTCCATCGCCTGTTGCGGCAGGCTCACCGCACCCAGATCGCGGCCCGCACGCAACGCGCCGAGCCCGTCCGGGTTCTGCACCGTGTGCAGCAGCTCATGGGCGAGCAGCCGCTGCCCGTCCGCAGTGCCCGGCCGGTAGGTTCCCTCGCGGAAGAAGATGTCCTGGCCGACCGCCACCGCGTCCGCGCCCAGCATCTCCGTGAGCGCGCCCGCGTCCCGGTCCGTGTGCAGCCGCACTCGGCTGAAGTCGTGGCCGAGCTGCTCCTCCAGCTCCCGCCGTACGCTCAGATCCAGCGGCTGTCCGGCGCCGCTGACGATGTTCTTCGGCTCCGGGGTACGGGACTTGGCCCGCTCCTTGCGCTTGCGCCGCCGTTCGGCCTGTGCCGCCTGGGTGTCCTGGGCATGGGACGTACTCATCGCGGCTCACCCCGACCCGAAAGACCCGCGTGCACCGCACGTGCCAGCGCCTCGCCGAGCCGCCCCGGCGAGGTGGTGGCGGGCAGCGGCGGCAGCCCGGACAGCGCGTCCAGGGCCCGCCCGCCGTCCGCGGCCAGCGGCACGCCCCGCTCCCGTACCAGCCGGGCCAGCTCGGCCTCGAAGGCGGCCGACACCCGGTCGGGGTCAAGCCGCTCGAAACCGTCGAGCACCAGCTCGCCGATGTCCACACGAACCGTCCGTGGAGCCTCGTTCAGATCGTTTTTCAGACCCATCCGTGGACCTCCGAGGGCGTCAAGGAGCGGTCCAGCTTGAGGTATTCGGTACGCGCCGCCTCCAGCATGTGACGCATCTGGAGCCGGTCGCCCTCCTCCGCCGCGAGGAAGGCGCCCGACAGCGCGATATTGCGGATGGAGCCGCCCGCCACCGTCAGCCGGGCCAGCAGCTCCGGATCGACGCCCTTCATCGGGGCCCGCGCGGGCAGCACCCGTCGCCAGATCTCGGCGCGTTCGCTCTCGCCGGGGAAGGGGAAGTCGACGACGAAGCGGATACGGCGCATGAACGCGGTGTCCAGCGCCTGCTTCATATTGGTCGTCAGGATCGCGAGGCCCCGGTACGCCTCCATCCGCATCAGCAGATAGCTGACCTCGAGGTTGGCGTACCTGTCATGACTGTCCTTGACCTCGCTGCGCTTGCCGAAGAGGGCGTCCGCCTCGTCGAACAGCAGCAGCGCGCCGCCGCGTTCGGCAGCGTCGAAGACCTTGCGGAGGTTCTTCTCGGTCTCGCCGATGTATTTGCTGACGACTTGCGAGAGATCGATGATGAAGAGATCGAGACCCAGCTCCTTCGCCATCACCTCGGCGGCGAGGGTCTTTCCGGTGCCGGAGCCGCCCGCGAACAGCGCGGTGACGCCGAGGCCGCGGCGCAGCGTCGCGGCGAAGCCCCACTCCTGGTAGACGGTCGAGCGCTGACGCACATGCGCGACGATCTCGCGCAGAATCCGCAACTGCCGCTCCGCCAGCACCAGATCGCCCCACGCCGCCTGCGGCTCGATGCGCCGGCCCAGCTCGTCCATGCCCATCCGGGCCTCGGTGAGTCCGGCCCGCCAGGCGAGCCCGGTGGCGTCCAGCTCGTCCTCATCGGGCAGATCCCGTACGACGGCCGCGCCGGCGGACCGGATCAGATGCGGCGGCAGCGAGAACTGCTCGACGAGATCCTTCAAGTCCTCCTGTGACACCTCCGGTACGGCCTCGAACGCGTCCGCCCACACCCCCAGCTGCTCCTCGGTGTCCAGCGCGGGCACGGTCACGCGCTCGCCGCGCGGGCGGGCGGTCTGCCGCGGATCGGGGCTGGAGACGACGAGCGGGACGGCCGCGCTCTCGATGAACGCGTCGGTGGCCGCGGCCTGTTCGCGGTCGAGTTCGCCGACCTCCACGAGCAGGGCGGCGGGCAGCAGGATCGCCTCTCGCTGCCACAGACGGGCGAGCCGGTCGCGCTCCACGGGGTCGGTGGGCATGTCGTCGGCGGCCATCGCGTACAGGCCGAGTCCGGAGCGGCGGGCGGCCGCGGCGGCGATGTCGGCACGGGTCCGCAGATCGCCGCCGACCAGCTCGACACGCAGCGGGGCGTGCGGGCCCGCTCCGGCCCAGCTCGCGGCCACCCGGCTCGCGGCGAGGTCGTACGAGGCGGGCAGGGACTCCGGTACGGGCGTACGGCGCAACAGCCCGTGCAACCGGGAGTCCAGGTAGGGCGAACCGACCAGGAAGTGCAGGATGCGCTCGTCGAGCCGCAGCCGGGAGGTGGTCAGCCGGGTCTCGTCGTCCAGCTCGACGAGCCGCCAGCGGCGCAGCGGGGCGACGGGCGTGAGAGCGCTCCAGTGCGGTCCGCCGAGCGCGGCGAGGGCGAGCGAGAAGGTCGGGTACGCACGCTCCGGGTCTCCGCAGGCTGCTGCGCACCGGCCGCCGGTGGTTGGGTCGAGCTCAGCGCCTGCGGCGAGCAGGATCACGTCACGCTCGAAGGGACTCAGCCCGAAGCAGGCGACGAGCGCGTCAAGGGTGGCCGGCCCGCGGACGGCGGTGAGCTCGGGGGTCCCTGGGGCGGCTGCGAGGCGGTCCTGGGATGCCGGTTCGCCGCCGTCTGCCGCGGTGGGGGTGTTGCCTGAGGCAGCGAGGTCGCTCCGCCGCAGGGGCGCCGCGGCGCTCGCATCGCCGTCCTGCCGCGCGGGCCCCTGGGTAGCGTGCCGCTGATCCGTGTCGCCCCGCCCGGGTACAGGCCGTCCCTGCGGCCGAGCCGCATGGGCGTCCACGCGGGCGAGCACGGATCGTACGGCCGCGAACAGCGCCCGCCCGTCCGCACCGGCGTTCGCCGACGCACCAGTCGACTCGTACGTCCCCATACACTCACCCGCCCCCGTGTTGCGCACCTGCCTCAGCTCTCCTTACCGTCCGTATCCGCGTCCGCGCCTGTTCCCTTGCGGGGCCGAGAGGGCGCGGCACGTTTCGCGGTGGTCTTCGCGGTGCGCCTCCTCGCGGGAACGGCCGCCTTGGACGCCGCCTCAGGCGCAGGCTCCGGATCACGCTGCGGTTCCGGCGACGGCTCCGAACCGTCCACCTCAACCGCCGCCCCCGCCGCGCCCGACGGCCTCGGCGGCACCGGCGCGCCCGGCGCCCCGAACGGCAGCACCCGCACCGTCCTTCGCTCCACCGGCTTCGCCGGGACCGGTCGCTCGCGGCCCTCGATCAGGACCAGCGACGCCTGGTAGGCCACCGACAAGGTGTACGGGGTCTGGTGCAGCATCCCCCACAGCTTCGACGTCTCGTCGATGTCCATCACCGTCGGCGTGAACCGCACCCTCTGTGGCGACTCGGCGAGATCGCTGCCTGCCAGATACGGACGCTCGGCCGCCAGCTCGATCAATTCCTTCGGCAGGACCGGCATTTCGTGCAGCGTCCGCACCACGCACCCGATCAGTCGCTGCCCGACCAGCTCCGCCTCCTCCCCGTACGCGCTGATCAGATAGTGCAGATCCAGCGCCGCGGCAGGGCGCTTGAGCAGCGTGCCGTCCGAGGCGCGCGTCGGCAGGTCGGTGTGGCGCATCGAGGGGTTCGGCGTGACCTGGTACAGGAAGACATTGATGGTCGGGTCGGCCGGCGGCTCGGCCGGTGGCTTACGGGTGTCCACCTTGACCGCGATGTCCATCTCGGGTCCCAGATTGTTCTCGATCAGCAGGGCCAGCGCCTGGGTGACATTCGCGATGGCGAGTGCGTTGCTCATGACGTCAGTCCCTCTTCTCGCCGCGCGACAGATAGTCGTCCAGGGTCAGCGCGGGTGCGCGCCGGCCGGAGTGGTCGGGGCGGCCGCCCGCGGGGCGGCTCGCGCCGGGCGGTGGTGCCGCGCTCACTTCGAGTCGGCCGATCTGTACGTGTACGACGCGCTCGGCCGGCCGCGGCGCACGCCGTCCCACCCCGCTCAGGGCCGCGCCACGAGCGGCGGCGGTGTCGGCGCCGCGCGGCCGGGCCGGAGCGGTGGCGGCCACCGGGGGAGCGGGCTCACGGGGCGCGGGAGCCGACGGCGTTCGCGGCGCATCGGTCACCGCAGGCACCCCGGCCCGCCGCGCCGAGCGCGGAACGTCTGCGGCCGGACGCGCCGTCGGAGAAGCTGCCGCGGCGGGCCGCAGCAGCGGCCCGGCACTCTGCGCCGCCTGAGCCGCGGGCAGCTCGGGCTCCCCGGCACGGGCCGCCTCGGTCCGTACGACGGTGTGGTGGTCGGTCCGCACTTCCCGCTCGTGCCGGACCAGCTCGGCAGGACCGAAGGCGGGCCCGGGCGCGGCCGGAATCAGCGCCGCCGGCGCATCCGGCTCCGGCGGCCCGCTCCGCAGCGCCTCGACCCGCTCGAACGGGCCGGGCAGCCGCGGCCGGACCCGCGCCGCAGCGCCACCGGCCGCCGGCACCGGCGTGTACCGGGCGAGCAGCCGGTCGAAGTAGTCAGGCATCTGCGCACAGCTCCAGGTAGTAACGACGCCGCAGCGGGCTGAGCGCCAGAATCTCCGGCTCGCTCCACCCGTAGGCGGTGGCGAGCAGATGGACGTCGAGCATCAAGTCCCGTGCCCAGGTGTCCAGTTCGGTCCATAGATAGGAGGTGATGTCCAGCTCGGCCGGGGTGGCCTCACCGCACTGGGGACAGGCGATGTTCAGCGTCACATCGGCCGTCGGATCCGCCTCGGCCGCGGTCGCGGCGAGCCGTTGCTGCACGTGCTCCGGCAGCAGCGAGGCCAGCCGCTCCGGCGGAACCGCCTCCCCGTCCCGTACGGCCGAAACCGTGCAGCGCGCCACGAGCACCTGGCGCGCCTGAGCCGGATCCCGCACCGCGCCGGCCGCCGCGAGGTCGGCGACGGTGGGCAGCCGGAACTCGACCGCCCATTCGCCCTCCTCCACTCGCAGCGGCCCGTCCGGCGTCCGCGTCCGGGTGCCGAGCCGCGTTGCGTCGAGGTCGAACTCCATCGCCTCGCCGCACGACGCACACTCGACACGGACCTGCATGCGCTCGCCGAACAACGCCCGGCGCAGCGCGAACAGATCCGCCTCCCGCTCGCCGACCGGCATCGACAGCAACTCGTCGGCGCCGGCCCCCGGGCGGGCGGCCCGGTGCAGCAGCAGGGAGCGACCCGAGTCGTGCTGCGCAAGACCGGCTTCCCAGGTGGCGAGCAGCTCGGCCGGCCCCGTCGGCGTCATCCCTCATTCCTCCGGTGCGACAGGCCGTGCTCAGGCCGGATGGGTGAACGAGGGCTCGACCGGCTCCTCCACCTCGTAGTCCCGCTCCCAGCCCTCGCATTCGAGCTTGACGCTCTGGATGGCGACGGCGTTGGCGTTGGCGTCCAGCTCGCCGAGCACCTGGTACTCGCTCACCCAGGCGCGGTACAGCTTGTGCGAGACGGCCACCTGCCCGGCTTCGTTGAGGACCTGGATGATGATGTCCTTGCGGAAGTCCCGCAGCGAGACCTCCGAGCCGAGCCCGGCGCCGACCTGCCAGACCTTGTTGGCCCAGCGGTCGAACTCCGGGTCGTGGGTGACGCCGCGTTCGAGCGTGACGCCCTCGAACTCGGAGCGGCCCGGAGACTTGCGCGGTGAGCTCGGGTCACCGCCGTGGCGGTGCTTGACCACTTCGGTGGTGCGCTTCAGAGGACTGATCTTGCTGATGCCCGCGACCGTTCGACCGTCCCAGAGGACCAGGAACTTGAAATTCTTGTACGGGTCGAAGCGATGGGCGTTTATCTGGAACTCAGCCATCGGTTTCCTTCGTGTTCCTTTTCCTTGGGTTACGAGAGGTCGAACTGTCCGGCCATCTGCTGGATCTTGACGATCACGAACTCCGCCGGCTTGACCGGCGCGATGCCGATCACGACATTGACCACTCCGGCGTCGATGTCGGCGTCGGTGGTGGTGTCCTTGTCGCACTTGACGAAGTACGCCTCGCGCGGCGTGCCGCCCTTGAACGCGCCCTGCCGGAACAGGTCGTTGAGGTACGCCGACGCCTTCAGCCGGATCTGCTGCCACAACTGCTCGTTGTTCGGCTCGAAGACGACCCACTGCAGACCGCGGTGCAGGCTCTCCTCGACATGCAGCGCGAGCCGGCGCACCGGCACGTACTTCCACTCGCTACTCAGCGCGTCCGCGCCCTCGAGCGTGCGCGCGCCCCACACCAGCGGACCCACCACCGGGAAGGTGCGCAGGCAGTTGATGCCCAGCGGGTTGAGCAGCCCGTTCTCCCGGTCGGTGAGCTTGACCGTCAGCGACCGCACACCGGCCAGCCGCGCCTCTGTCCCGGCCGGCGCCTTCCATACGCCGCGCTCGCCGTCGGTCCTGGCGATGACGCCCGCGATCGCGCCCGAGGGCGGGAAGGAACGAAGCCGCCCCGTCAGCGGGTCGGTGAGCTGCAGATGCGGGAAGTACAGCCCCGCGTGACTGCTGCGCACGGGCTCGAACGCGCCGATCCCGGCCCGCGCCGCGTCCACGCTGCCCCAGGTCGACGGCGAGTCGACGAGCAGGAAGATCCGCCGCTCCCGGCACAGCTGCTCGGCGGCGGACAGCACGGTGACCATGTCCTCGGTGGACTCGTACGCCGAAAGCTCCGGCAGAGCCAGCAGGTTGACGTCGTCCACGTCGCGCAGCGCCTGTACGCCGGTCTTGCGCGCCTCGCTGCCGATGAGGTCGCGCGGCCCGGGCGGGTCGCCGTCCTTGCCGCCCTGGAGCGGGAAGACGGGCGGGTTGACCGAGGCCTCCAGGCCCAGGTCGTTGGCGCACTCGCCGATGAAGCGGACCACGTCGTCGGGGTCGACGGACCCGGCCACGACCTGGAGGCGGCGGCCGAAGGCGGTGACCTCGGCTCCGGCGAAGGCGTGCTTGCCGGGGGCGTCGGGCAGCGCGCGCAGCTTGCGCTCAAGAAGCAGGGCGAGCTCGGTGACAGTGCGCGGCGGCTCGCCGTCGTGGTCGGGCTCGTAGAGCGTGAACTCCCGCTCCACGTCTCCGATCTTGACCTTCAACTCGACATTGAGGTCCGGCAGTTCGGCCGAGAACGGCTTGGAGACGGTACCGGAGGGGTCGGGCCGGTCCTCGTCGAGTGCCTTGACCCGGACGAGGGAGGAGCCGGCATTGACGACCGTCTCCACGAAGCGGCCGTGGCCGGAGTGCATCGAGAGTCCGGTGAAGGACTCACGGGCGCCGCCACGGGCGTCGAGGATATGCAGGTTGAACGTCTTGTCCGGGGTGGGGGTGTCGTGGTCGACGGCCACCCGCAGGCCCGAGCCCCAGACGCCGGGCTCCTTGGCGTGCACCTCCAGCACCGGGCACTCGCTGTGCCCCTCGGTGGAGTGGAGCGTGACGCACGCTTCCTCGCCGGTGCCGGCCTTGGCGACACGGACGATCACCGCGACCGTACCGCCGTTGCCGAAGAACTGGTGCACCGCGTAACTGACCGCGCTCTGCGAGGTGAGTCCGCCGAAGCGCCGCTCGAAGTCCGCGAAGCTGGTGACCCGCACTGGTTGGTTGAGCGGACCCCGGCGGGTGTGCCCCACGAACGCGGTCACCGACGTGGTGACCGAGGCGATGGTCCGGATGCTGCTGGGAAGTTCTTCGATGTATACGCCGGGATAGCCCATGTGCGTCGGCATTCCCCCTCCATTCCCTTCGCGCACCAAGAGATGAGGAGGGAGGTGAAGAAACCACGCGTATGCGTCCAGCAGGCATACGCGCTCATCACTGCATTCCCCCGTCACACACCCCGTGCGATATCGGTCTCGCAGGGCCATCGGCATGTGCCTGTGCTTGTGGCTCCTGATGCATGAGTGCCTCTGGGGAGTCTGGTTCGCCGCTGAAGGGTCGGTCAAGAGACCGATTCAGTCATCCGGTGATCATTGGCTGTGCGGTGATCGGCGGCGATTTGGCGTGGTCAGAGGGATATCGCCGGTCGAATATGGAGAGGTATTCACGATCGCTTCACAGGAAAATGCCATCAGGGGTGGGAAACAAGCCGAATGCAACTGACCCCGGCGCGCCGCCTTGTGTCCAGTTCGTGAGAAATGACCAACTCCAACTCCCCTTCGGCGGGGCGGCGTTGGCGGGAAGGCTCCCTGGTCGAGGCGGGAATCCGGTCGTTTGGCCGGTCCTGCGCCACGACCCGGCTGCGCCTGGGGCGATGCCTTCGGGTGCAGTGAAAATCAGGACGAAGGCTGTACTTCTCCGGTCTCCCGTCTGCCTTCCGTCGACGGTTGCGACATGACCCGTTGACACTCGTGCGGCACGGCGGTATCCCGAACCTTCTTCACCTTCTCCGGTGCGTACGGGAAGGCCGGCGCCGCGGCGGAGAGGGCCTGTCTCGACCGTACGAAGCATTGGGTGAGCGAGTTCGCCAAGCGGCGGGAGTGAAGCGGCGGGAGTGAGGTCAGACCCGTCCTGCCGCGCGGTGCGGCTCGAACCAGCTGCCGCTGTCCGGCGGTGCGGGCTCAGACTGTGCTTCCGGCTGAGGCTCGGAGTGGGACTCGGGTGCCTGGAGGTCGAGCGGGCGCGTACGGGCGTCGGGATCGATCCAGTTCACCGGGCGCGGATCGAGGAACTGTTCCGCGTGTGAGACGTGTCCGCGCTGTTGCACCGACGAGGGCAATGGATCCCGGATAAGCGATTCTGCGGGCAGCCCGCACTCGTAGAGCAACTCGGCCGTCTCCTGCACGAACATCACGGGACCACACAGATAGACGGTCTCGCCGGTCCACTGCCGGCGCGCGCGCAGATTGCTGTGCAGCCGTTCCGCGGCCCGCGTCCGGCCCTCGGCCCGCTCCTCGTACCACCAGTAGGCGCTCAGATAGGGGTGGGCCCGCAGGAGGCCGACGAGGGAGCCCCCGTCGTAGAAGTCGGCCTCGCCACGGGCCACGACATCGATACGGATTCGAGGTGTGGGCTTGCGGGCGAGTAACTCGTCCAGGACCGCCTTGACCGGGGCCCAGCCCGAGCCGGCGGCTATCAGAGTGACGGCCGGAGTGCCGGGCGGCGGGGCGAGCGCGGATCCCGAGGCGGCGCCCAGGCGCAGTATGTGGCCGGGCTCTGTGTGGTCGCACAACACATTGCTGAGCAGTCCATGGGCAACCCGGCCGATATGGAATTCGAGCACACCGTCACGGTCGGGGCGGCCGGCCAGGGAGTATGGCCGCCACACACCCGGCAGATCCGGATGCTCGATCGTGGCGTACTGGCCGGGGCGCCATGGATAGCGGGCGGACGGAACGGCGCGGATGACGGCCGTGTGCCCGCCGTGCAGCCGGTGCGAGACGACAGTGGCCTCCCACGACGCGGGCTCGTCCGCGGCGACAGAACTGTGCGCCCCGCCGGTCATGGCCTCGGCTGTGGTTGCGTACACCCGCAGCCAGGCCGTTTCGCTCCGCGCGTTCCACGACTGGGTGCTGTGGTAGCGGACCGCGGCGACGAGACTCTCGCCCACCGCCGCGTAGTCGTCGTCGCTTATCCCGAACTTGCGGTGATCCCGGCCGAGTTGAGCCAGATGGGCGGGGAGCCCGGGGTGGCCGAGATGGTCCACGACCTGCACCAGGGCGGCGAACAGCCGCTCGTACTGATCGTCCATCGCGGCCGGAAACAGCTTCCGCAGCTCTGGATGGTGGGTGAACAGGTGGGCGTAGAAGTAACGCACCACATGACTTGCACGCCGTCTGACGCGTTCCAGGCTCGCTCTGACCAGATCTATGTCGTCGTCGTTCATGGATTCCCCCGGGGCTGCACGGTTGCGCGATAGTTGAACGCGCGTCACAGTGCTGAGCGAGCTGAACCGTATCAACTCGTAGGCGAATCCGAGTCGTTGTGGCATCACTTACTTCTCGACTGGAACATTCCCCTTCCGGGCGGGACAACGGACCGCTGCTACAGGCCCTGCCAGGCGGGCTTGGCGGCGTAGGTGGCGCGGAAGTAGTCGGCGAGCTTGAGGCTGGAGGCCGCCGCCTCGTCGACCACGATCGTGGCGTGCGGGTGGAGCTGTAGGGCGGATGCGGGCACCAGCGCGGAAAGCGGGCCTTCGACGGCGAGCGCCACGGCGTCGGCCTTCGCCTCGCCGGTGGCCAGCAGGACCAGATGGCGGGCCTCCAGGATGGTGCCGATGCCCTGGGTGATCACATGGTGGGGGACCTCGTCGATGCCGTCGAAGAACCGGGCGTTGTCCTGCCGGGTCTGCTCGGTCAGCGTCTTGATCCGGGTGCGGGAGGCGAGCGACGAACAGGGCTCGTTGAAGCCGATGTGCCCGTCGGTGCCGATGCCGAGCAGCTGGAGGTCGACGCCGCCGGACTCGGCCAGCGCGCGGTCGTAGGCGAGGCAGGCGGCCGCGACGTCGTCAGCGGTCCCGTCGGGGCCGATGAAGGACGCGTCGGTGAGCCCGAGGGGTTCGACGACCTCGCGCAGGACCACGGAGCGATACGACTCGGGGTGGCCGGAGGGCAGTCCGACGTACTCGTCGAGCTGGCAGATCCGGGCACGGGAAGCGTCCACTTCCGAGGCGCGCACTTTTGCCGAGAGGGCTTCGTAGACGGGCAGCGGGGTCGAACCGGTGGCGACGCCGAGGAGGGCGTCGGGCTTGCGTAGCAGCAGGTCGGCCATGGCTTCGGCGATGAGCTCGCCGCCCGTGGCGGAGTCC
Organism: Streptomyces sp. V1I1; assembly: GCF_030817355.1. Classification (NCBI taxonomy): domain Bacteria; kingdom Bacillati; phylum Actinomycetota; class Actinomycetes; order Kitasatosporales; family Streptomycetaceae; genus Streptomyces; species Streptomyces sp. V1I1. The sequence goes on from NZ_JAUSZH010000001.1 coordinate 7,648,040, forward strand.
GGGACGATGACAACTTCCACGAAAGATCCCTGTCTCTTGAGGCACGAGTGGTGTAGACCAATCTACCTGGTAGGCAGGGGTGCTGTCGCGTGCGGGATATCCGGCCCGGCTGGGCGTTCCGCCCGCCCCACAGCAGGCCGTACCCGGGGTGAAACCTGGTGGAAATCCCCCGTGCGGTGGCGGCTATACGCTCGAAGGAGCAGATTCGAAAGAGCGGATGAGGAACCGCGTAGGAGGTGAGCGGATGGTCACCGGCCTCGGACCGCAGACATCGGACCGCAGCAGGCTGCGGTCCGTCAGCGAAGACGATGTGCAGCTGCGCCACTATGTGGTGCACGGCTACCGGCGCGCATACCGGATCGCCGGCGAAGGTCCGGCCGTCCTCCTCGTCCACGGCATAGGAGACTCCTCCGCCACCTGGGTGGACCTGATCCCCGGGCTGGCCCGTCGCTACACCGTCATCGCACCCGACCTCCTGGGCCACGGCGCCTCGGACAAGCCGCGTGCGGACTACTCGGTTGCGGCCTACGCGAACGGCATGCGGGACCTGCTCGGAGTGCTGGGCATCGACCGGGCCACCCTCGTCGGCCATTCGCTCGGCGGGGGAGTGGCCATGCAGTTCGCGTACCAGTTCCCCGAGCGCACCGAACGACTGGTCCTCGTCAGCGCGGGCGGCGTCGGCCGCGAGGTCAATCCCGTCCTCAGGGCGGTCTCCCTGCCGGGCGCCGACCTGCTGCTCTCGGCGCTGAACCTGCCGGGGATGCGGCAGGGGACCGGCCTGTTCGCCGAGCTGATCAGGATGCTGGACACCGACCTCGGGCAGGACGCGCCCGAGCTGCTCAACCTCGTGGACGCACTGCCGGACGCTACCTCGCGCAGCGCCTTCATACGCACACTGCGGGCCGTCGTCGACTGGCGGGGCCAGGTGGTGACCATGCTCGACCGCTGCTATCTGGCGCAGGGGATGCCGACGATGCTGCTGTGGGGATCGCGCGACAGCGTGGTGCCGGTTGAGCACGCGCACGGCGCGCATGCGGCAATGCCCGGAAGCCGATTGGAGATCTTCGAGGGCGCGGGCCACTTTCCCTTCCACGCCGATCCGGCGCGCTTTCTGGCGCTGGTCGAGGACTTCATCGAGACGACCCGCCCCGCCGACTGGAGTACGGAGCGCTGGCGGGAGCTGCTGCGGGCCGGACGCGTTGTCGAGGACGAGCTGCAACTGGCGAGCGAGCGCAGCGCGACCTGAGGACGCGCCTGCTTGTCAGAACAGAGGAAGTTGACCGGGGAAGTCCGGCACGAAAGCTCCGTCGAGATCGGGCTGCAGGGCCGGATCGAGCTGCGCGTGCTGCCGGGACCCGGGGCAGGAGACCAACTCGGCCGCGGTACGCGAGCCAACCGGGTCATGGCGGGCGAACCGTCCGGCGACGACGGCGATTTCGCGACGGCAGACCGGACAACGGCGGCGGGGAGCGGACATGCCCCCAGTCTGCCAGCCGGCTGGACGGGCCTCGTTGCCGAGCCGGCGCCCCATGCGACTGATCGGAGCCGGTGAGCAGACCGACAACTGCTCCACCTCGTCACCGCACCTCGACAAGGCGGGCGAACGCCACGACGTTCCCGTCGTAACCGGTCTTCTTCGTGTAGCCGCCGCCGCAGGTGATCAGGCGCAACTCGGGCTCCCGGGTGTCCTGGTAGACGAGGGCGGCCGGGAAATTCTTCTTGGCGTAAGTCTCGATGCCGTACACGGCGAACACTGCCGTACGGCCGTCCCCGCGCAGGATCTCGATGCGACTGCCCTGCTCCAGTGCGCCGAGTGAGTAGAAGACGGCCGGGCCCGCCTTGTTGTCGACATGGCCGACGATGACGGACGTGCCCCGCTCGCCGGGGCCGGCCGCGCCTTTGTACCAGCCGGCGAGATTGCTCTTCTCCAGCGGCGGCGCATCGATCCGGCCGTCGCCGTCGAGGCCGACCTCGGTGAGCGGGGCGTCGAGCCGGACGGACGGAATGGCGATCCGCCGTGGCGGGGAGTGGGGGAGCGCATCGGGCGCGGGTGGCAGCGGGTCGGCCGCGCTGTGGCGGGCCCCGACGGCGGAGCCGGGCTGGGGCGGGCCGCCGGCCGCCTCGGTGGATCCGTTGCGCAGGAGGAACAGCCCGAGCAGCAGGACAGAGGCGACCGTGAACCACGAGCTGCGGTGCTTGAACGTGTGCATGGGCGCTCTTCCTCGGTCCCGTTTGTGTCTCGGGTGGCGCTCCGCCGCCCAGGACCTCGGGGCCCGGGGCGGCGGAGCCGCTGTGTCGGCGTCAGACGCCTTCTCCTGACCTGCGGCGCAGCAGCAGGACACCGCCGCCGAGCACACCTCCCGCGACGAGGGCGGAGCCGACGGCGATCTGCGCGGGGCTCAGATCGGCGAAGCTGCCGCCGGCGCCGGCATCGACGCCCGCGCCGGGCTTCCTCATGTCGGAACCGGTGTGCGAGGTTCCCGTGCCTGTGTGCGAGTCGGTGCGCGAGTCGCCGGTCTCGTCTTCGGCCTTGGTGTGCGAGTCGCCGGTCTCGGCTTCGGTCTTGGTGGGTGCCTGGCCGGTTTCGCCCTTGGTCTCGGTCTCGGTGTGCAAGTCGCCGGTTTCGGCCTTGGTCTCGGTCTCAGTGAGTGCGTCGCCGGGTTCGGTCGCCGTGAGCGCGTCCCCGGTCTCGGCCTCGGTCCCGGTGTGCGAGTCGCCGGTCTCGGCCTCGGTCCCGGTGGGCGAGTCCCCCGTATCCGTCCCGGTCGCGGTGAGCGAGCCGGAGCCGCTGCTGATGGCGAGGGCCGTGGTGACCTTCTCGCCGTTGCAGTCGAAGGTGACCTCGTCCTCGGCGCCCGGCTTGGCCGTCGCGTCGATCTTCACCGTGCCGGGGTGGCCTTCATCGAGCGTGACGGTTTCGAAGACTCCGGATGACACGGTCACGGTCGGGACTTCACACTCGGTGGCGTTCAGAGTCACGGTGCCGCCGGGCGCGACGGTCGAGGGGGTGACCGTGAAACCGGCAGGGGTGACGTCGCCCTCGTCGGCGGCCAGGGCGGTTGGCGCGCCGACGGCCAGCGCGGCGGTGCCGATCAGGGCGAGGGAGGCGACACGTATCGCACGCATGGTCAGTTCTCCGTGTTCCCGAGGGCCATTGCGGACGACTTCCGCGCAGGAGAAGAAGTGCCCCTCGTTGGGAAAGACGCTAGGAGGCCGACCGGGGCGCCGCATGCGGCGAGGACGGCCGGCCTCGGCCTGTCACCACCCGTCCGTCGCAGTGGCCGCGACGGTCCTGCCAGGTCACGCGGTACGGCCGGGAGCCCGGCCGATCCGCGGCCTACGCGAGTCCGATCGAGTGACCGCGTCACCCGGTGGCTCTGCGGGAGCGAGCCACCGGGTCCGGCCGGCGACCCCAGGCCCTAACGGAGCGTCACGGACGGCGTGCGGTGATCCTCGGTGCAGTGAACGTCCCACGCGGGGAAGGGATCGTGCCACGGTCCCGTCTCGTCCGCGCCGACGAGGCAGCCGTCGAGCGCGCCGCGCAGCGCCTCTGCGCGCAGTCCGGTGCCGATGAAGACCAGCTCCTGGCCCTGACCGCTCTCCGCCTCGTGCATGCCCGAAGGCTCGAAGCGGGCGACGGCACCGGCCTGCGGCCACAGACCGGTGACGAGCTCGCGCCCGGGCCCGCTACATGAAAATGGTTCCCGTTAACAATTGGGCTCGGGCGGCGTACGTCGGCCCCCGGCCGGGCTCACACCTTGCGGTAGTCGTACGCCTCCGATGCTGCCGCCTGCACCGCGTCCAGGTCGCCGCCCGCCGAAGCGGTCACCACGGCTGCCACCGCCCCCTCCACGAAAGGCGCGTCCACCAGCCGTGTCCCGTCCGGGAGTTCGTCGCCCTCGGCCAGCAGTGCCTTCACCGTCAGCACGGCGCTGCCCAGATCGACGAGGACGGCCACCCCCGCGCCCCCGTCGACAGAGGCCGCGGCCGCCGTGATCAGCTCCGAGCTGGTCCCGAGGCCACCGTCCGCAGTGCCGCCCGCCGGGGCGACGGGCGCGGTCGCGCCGCCCGCGAGCCCCTTGGCCAGCTCGGCGACCGTCGCGGCCACTTCGGCGCTGTGCGAGACCAGCACGATCCCGACCGGCTTGTCGGTGCTCATCCCGCCACCTCCGCCAGCGCCGCGATCAGCAGGGCGGAGGAGGTCGCCCCCGGGTCCTGGTGCCCGATGCTGCGCTCGCCCAGATAGCTCGCCCTGCCCTTGCGCGCCTGCATCGGCACGGTCGCCAGCGCGCCCTGCTCGGCCGCCTCGCGTGCGGCCGCGAACGACGCGGTGGAGTCGCCGAGCGCCTCGACCGCCGGATTGAGTGCGTCCAGCATCGTCTTGTCCCCGGCCTTGGCCCCGCCGAGCTGCGCCACCGCGGCCACGCCCGCGCGCAGCGCATCGGCCAGTTGCGCGGGCGTCACCTCGGCGTCGTCACCGAGCGCCTTTCCCGTATGCCGCAGCAGCGTCCCGTACAGCGGACCGGAGGCACCGCCCACCGTCGAGATCAACTGCCGTCCCGCCAGGGTCAGTACGGCCCCGGGCGTCTGCGGCGCCTCCTTCTCCAAGACCGCCGTCACCGCCGTGAAACCGCGCTGGAGGTTGTTGCCGTGGTCGGCGTCGCCGATCGCCGAGTCCAGCTCGGTGAGGCGGTCCGCCTCACGGTCCACGGAAGCCGCGGCGGCCGTCAGCCAGCGGCGGAAGAAGTCGGCGTCGAGCACATGAACTCCCTGTGGTGAGTGGGTGGTTGGCGAGTCCGCGGGGGCCGTGCGCAGGTCCTGGACGGTCAGCGGCCCCAGCGGAGCGCGGGGGTCTGCACCGGAGCGTCCCACAGCCGCAGCAGCTCCTCGTCGACCTGACAGAGCGTCACCGAGCAGCCTGCCATGTCGAGTGAGGTCACATAGTTCCCGACGAGCGTACGGGCGACGGGCACCTGGCGCTCGGCGAGCACCCGCTGCACCTCGGCGTTGAAGCCGTAGAGCTCCAGCAGCGGCGTCGCCCCCATGCCGTTGACGAGCGCGAGCACCGGGCCCGACGGCTCCAGATCCTCCAGTACGGCGTTCACGGAGAAGTCCGCGATCTCCCGCGACGTCATCATCGGGCGCCGCTCACGGCCGGGCTCACCATGGATGCCGATGCCCAACTCCAGCTCACCCGACGGAAGATCGAAGGTCGGACTGCCCTTCGCGGGCGTCGTGCTGGCGCTCAGCGCGACACCGAAGCTCCGGGAGCTCTCGTTCACCTGCCGGCCAATCGCCTCGACCCGCTCCAGCGGCGCACCCTCCTCGGCGGCCGCACCGGCGATCTTCTCGACGAAGAGGGTCGCGCCGGTGCCGCGCCGACCCGCCGTATAGAGGCTGTCGGTCACCGCGACGTCATCATTGACGAGCACCTTGGCGAGACGGACGCCCTCGTCCTCGGCGAGTTCGGCGGCCATGTCGAAGTTGAGGACGTCGCCCGTGTAGTTCTTGACGATGAACAGCACCCCCTCGCCACTGTCGACAGCGGCGGCCGCCCGCGCCATCTGGTCCGGCACCGGGCTCGTGAAGACCTCTCCCGGACACGCCGCGGAAAGCATCCCGGGCCCGACGAAGCCGCCGTGCAGCGGCTCGTGCCCGGACCCGCCCCCGGAGACGAGCCCCACCTTGCCGGCGACGGGTGCGTCACGCCGTACGATCACCCGGTTCTCCACATCGACGGACAACTCTGGGTGCGCGGCGGCCATACCTCGCAGGGCGTCGGCGACGACGGTCTCCGGCACATTGATGAGCATCCTCATGAGTACCTCCTGGTGAGCGCGGCCGCGTTTGTGAAGATCGCGGACCGTCGTATCGACGCCTGCATGTCCGCCTCCTCTCGGTAGAGGGCGGCGGTGGTCGACAGGCGGGCCTTTCCGCCCGCCTTCTATAAAGAGGGTAGATCGATCAGGCTTCGTTGGGGGGGCAGCGGCACCCGGTCCTTCCGCGGCATCGCTCTGAACAGCTGTGACACTTCCGTGAGTCCTGACGCAGTGATCAATGGGGAACGCGGCACAGGCGTGCCGTGTCAGCACGATGAAGAGGAACGAGTGGGCAAGCTTGGGGGCGGCCGCCGTGCACAGGCGTACGACGGAGAGCTGGGTGATGCGGTCGAGCGGGCGCAGGAGGGGGACGAGGGTGCCTTTGCCGCCGCCTACCGGCTGGTGCATCCCCCTCTCCTCGGCTTTTTGCGTGGTCTGGTCGGGGACGACGCCGAGGACGTGGCGTCCGAGGCATGGCTCGAGATCGCCCGTGATCTGGGGCGGTTTTGCGGAGATGGAGCGGGGTTCCGTGCGTGGACCGCGAGCATCGCGCGCAACCGTGCCATCGACCATCTGCGCCGGCTGAAGAGCCGCCCTCGGGCCACGCTCTTCGAGAGCGAACTGGCCGAGCTGCCGGCCAAGCAGGACACGGCCGGCGAGGCATTCGAATCCATCACCACCGAGCAGGCCCTCGCATTGATCGCGAAGCTGCCCCGGCAGCAGGCGGAAGCGGTGCTCCTGCAGACGGTCATCGGCCTCGACGGGGCGTCGGCCGCGCGGGTGCTGGGCAAGCGGCCGGGAGCGGTACGCTCCGCCACGCACCGCGGGCTGAAGCGGCTGGAGAAACACCTCGCTGCGCTTCAGCCCATGCGTGTGACAGATTCGGACTCTCGTGCGCTGGGAGAGGGGAGATGACCGAAAACCGACCCCGAGGTGCCATGAACCCCGAGCAGCAGACGCCGACGCTCGAGGACCTGCTGGCTGCCGCCGCGCGTCCCATGCCCTCCTCGGCGGAAGCCGAGGTGCGGGCTGTGGCCGCGTTCCGGGCTGCGCGTGACGAGGGCGCGTCGGCCGCGCTCACGCGACCCGAGGAGGACTGGCGGCAGAAGAGTCCGGGCGCAGGAACTCGGTGGATCAAGGTCGGCATCGGCGCTCTCGTCGCGGGAGCCATGCTGGGCGGGGTGGCGATGGCAGCGGGCGCGATCCCGACGCCGTTCGGCGAGCCGCCGCTCAAGCCGGGGCCGACGCCGGGTGCCTCGTCACGCCATTCGGAGCATCCGGGGGAGCCGGAGCCCCCGTCGATGACCCGACCCGGCGCTCGCACCCCCGGTGAGCGACCGCCGACGGCGAAGGATGATCTGGCGCATTGCCGCGTCTACGAGTCGAAGGAGGGGCGGGGCGGGGCGTTGGACGGCACCGCCTGGCAGCGGCTCGAGGATGCGGCGGGCGGCCCGGACGCGGTGGCGGCGTACTGTGCGCGGCTGTTGAGCGAGCAACCTGTCAAGGCGTCGCCGCAGGCACGCCCGCCCAAGGGCGAAGGCGGCAGGAAAGACACGCCGCCCGCGGGGCAGCAGGGCGGATCGGACAGTGGAGTCGCCCAGACGAAGAAGCCGCCGGGCAAGCAGTAGGCGGTGTCCCTCACTGCCCATAGCTCATGAACCAGTGTGCGCCGAAGTACCGGGCGGTCGAGCACGGGTGCCGCCGATCGGTGAGCATGCGGAAGACGAACTCCGCGGTCGAGCCGTCGAACCGGATCCAGTCGCAGTGGCCCTCCTTCGTCACCAGGATGGGCCAGCGATCGGGGTCCGCCCCCTCCGTCAGCCAGTAGAACGAGTCCTCCCGCTCGCTTCCCGCCCACTGCAGGAGCCCGCCCGGGGCAGGGAACAACCGGTGCGGCGCCCACAAACTGTTGCCGTCCTCGTTGTCCCACGAGGCCATCGACAGGGCATGCTCGACGATGTCGAGGCAGCCGGACGGACCATTGGGGAGGAACATGTCGAGACAGCCGTCGAATGAGCCGCACCCGAAGATCTGAACCAGTTGCTTGTAGTCGCCGGGCAGACCGGTACCGAGCCACGCCTCGGTCGTCTCCCAGCCGACCGTGTGCGTCAGTTCCCGGTCCTGGCCCGTGACGAAGACGACGCGGTCGACCCAGGTGGCGTCCTCCGGAAGCTCCTCAAGTGCCGGGGCGGCCCGATGCGCGACGACAACCACGGGCCGTACGCCGTTGTCGGCGGCAACCATGCCGCAACCGATCCACCGGCTGCCGTACGCCCATGCGTACATCTCTCTCACGTGCTCCCCGAAGGGGGCAAGGAGCGGCAGCCCGGTTCTCTCGGTGGGCGTCTGCGCACTGTGCCCGCGCCTGACGAGCGGGCGCGGCCGGCCGTACCGCTCGCTCACCGCGTCGAGAAGGCCGGGCAGACGTGGTCCGCCGGAAGCGTTCAGACACACATGGCCCGCCGCATGCCCGGGCTCACCGCATTCCAGCTTCCCTGTGTCCCGATGGGTCAAGTGGTCTACTGCAGCCAGCAGTTCACGTTCATTCATCGCGGGTCGCCTCATCCAGTCCCTTGAGCGCGCAGTCCTTGAGCGCGAAGAGCCGGCCGGCCGCGCGGACCGGGCCCCTGGGGGCCTTGTCCACGCAGTCGGCCGGCGTCGGTCGGTTACGGCGTCAGCACCTGGCCGATGCGGACGCCCGCGGGCGCGCCCAGCGCCGCGGTGCCGTAGTACACACCCGACGAAGGGATCACGCCGGACGTGCTGCTGTTGTCGATCTGAAGGATCGTGCCGTTGTTCGCGTCCTCGCCGTCCGCGCCGATGGCCAGGTCCGCCCGTGTGTAGCCGGACAGATCGGTCAGCGAGACGGATGAGCCGAGGCGGTCGCCGGCCTCGGCGTCACCGGGGATCCCGGTGGTGTCCTGCGTATAGGCGAACGAGCCGGTGCCGGTCGGGCCTGCGGCCGAGCCGCGCAGCAGGATCACCATGCCCGCGTCCGCGCGACTGGCCCCATTGCGCGTGATGTCCTCGCCCGGCACACCGGTCAGGATGTCCGCGTACCCGTCGAGGTTGAGATCACCCACGGAGACGGCGGCACCCATGTCGTCACCGGTCTCGCCCGTCTCCGGGACACTGGCGGAGTCCTGGTGGAGGGTGATCCGGCCGGTGGAGGTCAGGCCGGTGGCCGAGCCGAGGACCACCGTCACCGCACCGCCCTTGGCCGTCGTGCCGGACTCGGTGGCCGAGGGCTGTCCGACGGCGAGGTCGGTGTATCCGTCGCCGTTGATGTCGCCGGCCGCGAGGGCACGGCCGCCCCGCGCTTCTAGGATTCCGACCCGCTGCAGGCCGGACGCGGAGCCCTTCAGCCACAGCAGCCGGGAAATCCCGGCCGGGTCACGGAAGTTGACCGCGACGTCGGCGTAGCCGTCCTTGTTGAAGTCACCGGTGGCGGCCGAGGCGTAGGAAACGGCCCCGGTGTACGCGGCGGTGTTCAGCAGGCCGGACTTGGATGCGCCGGTCGCGGAGTCGTACGCCCACCAGCGGCCCGGCACACCCGGAGCGACGGAGAAGACGTCCGCCTTGCCGTCGGCGTTGAAGTCACCAGCGGCGACCGTGGTGCCCAGCTTCTCGCCGTTGGTACGGACGGCGGCATCCGTCCAGTACGCCTTGCCGCTGTTGAGTGCCGGGCCGTACAGGACGCTGACGGAGCCGGTGTCGACCTGAGACGCCAGCTCGTTCTCGCCCGGGACGCCGATGACCAGGTCGGCGTAGCCGTCACCGTTGACGTCTGCGTACGCAGAGGAGGCGCCGAAGGCGTCACCGCTCTCGGAACGGCCGGGAACGCCCGCGCTCTCCTGGTTGAGAGTGCGCTTCCCGGCGTCGGTCGGGCCGTCGACGGTGCCGGGCAGGACCGTGACCGAGCCGTCGCCGCTCGCGACCCGCGGCAGGCCGGCGACCAGATCGGTGATGCCGTCCCGGTTGAAGTCGGTGGTCGGGATGGCGGAGTTGCGGCCGGGGCCGGCCGCGAAGTCACGGATCGAGGAGAGCTTGGCGTACAGGTTCTTGCCGGGGCATGCGGTGGCGAAGCCGTCGCGGTGACCGGAGACGGTGTTCAGCGTGGCCTGCTGGCCCTCGGTGTACTTCCCGGTGTTGCCCTGGGCCGTCAGCGTCACTGTGCCCTTGGGGTTGCCGCCGTACTGGCCGAGCTTCCAGGCGGCGACGCGGGCTGCCGACTGCAGCGCGGCGGGGGTCGGCTTCCCGGCCGGCTTGCTCGTCGCGGCGTCGCCCTCGAAGTCACCGAGCAGGGCGATGCCGGTGGAGTAGCTGTTGAAGCCGTAGGTGTGCGCGCCCTTGACCGGCAGGTCGACGCCGCCGCCGCGGCCCTCGAAGATCTGGCCGCACTTGTCGACCAGGAAGTTGTAGCCGAGGTCGTTCCAGCCCTCGGTCTTGACGTGGTACGTCATGATGCCGCGGACCAGTGCGGCCGACTCGGCGCAGCTGTAGTTGTTCGAGCCGACGGTGTGGTGGATGAAGACCGCCTGCACCTTGTCGATGTACTCGGCGGGGTCGTCGACCATCGACTCGTCGGCGCCCCACTGGGCGCGGTTGACGATCGGCGGCTGCTTCACGGTCGAGGGCGGCGCGGTCGGCTTGGTGGGCGTCGGGGCCGGCGTCTCGGTCGGTGTGACTGTGGGGCCGGCCGTCTCACTCGGGATGCTCGTCGGCGAGGCCGTCTCGGTCGGGGTCGACGAGTCCGTCGGAGTCACGGGGTCGGTCGGCGACGCCGGGTCCGTCGGGGTGACCGGATCGGTCGGGGAGGCGGACGGGGTCTCCTCCGCGAACGCGGCGTTGTCCATGAGCGGCGCGGCCGGGTTCTTGGCCTCGGCCTTGCTGACGCCCGGGTCGACCATGTGCAGCTTCAGGTTCTTGGGCAGCGCCTTGCCCGAGTCGACGCGTACCTGCACGGCGGTGGACGGCCCGACCCACAGCGGCTCGGACGCTCCGCGGTCGGCGCCCTCGGCTCCCTCGGGCCGGTGTGCCTCCAGGTCCAGTGCCTGCCAGCCGGACCACTTGCCCGTCTCGGCGCTGCGCGTACGCACCCGGGCCGTGCCCTCGACCTCGGCGGCCGGGCTGTCCCAGCCGATGCCGACGAGGGAGAACGGCTCGGTGTCGGTGTTCGGCAACTCCCTCTTCGTGGCTCCGCCCTTGGCGAGCTCGAGCGTGCGCACCTTGGCTGACCGCTCCTCCTGGTGCGGCTTCTTTGGCGCATCGGACGGGTTGGCGGTGGCTATGGTGACCACCCCCGCCCCGCCGAGGACGACAGCGCCCACGGTCAGCCAGACTCGGCGCTTCATGCTCAGCGGTCTGTACGCATGCGACGTACGCGGGCTCAAGTGCCCCACCTCTCCGAAAAGTTCACTTGCGGCACGCCCGTCACGTGGGCGACCTGCGATACCCAGCGCGCCCCGCCGCCAAAACATCACGGGTCACAGCAAGAAGTGATGTGGATCACGTTCGGTCCCGGGCTGTCGGTGGAGGACCGGCTTGCGAACTGCGCCGCGGCAGCGGCTCGGCTCTTCAGGTGGCGTCGTGGAAGACCAGGCCCAGGGTGTGCCGGTGGCCCGAGCGGACCGCGCTGACGCCGTGCCGGACCGGAGAGGCGGACCAGCCCCGCGCCTGGAGCGCACCCGGCGTCCCGGGTGGTGAAGATCAGGCCGTGGCCCTGCCGCAGCGTGGTCGCCGTCCCACGGGACTGGGCGCGCGGGCGCTGTTCCATGAGCAGGAACTCGCCGCCGGTGTAGTCGACGCCTGCCTCGTCGAGGCCGATGACGATCTGCAACGGGAAGACGGGTCGCGACAGCGGCTGCCGGCGGGATCCGGACGTCGCATTACGGCGCTGGGCAGCGCTTCCTCGACAGACTGCCGCCCATGGCGGCCACGGAATAGAACGGCGTATTCCGGGCACCCGTCCCCGCAGAGGGCCATTGCACAGCCCTGCCGCCAGGGGAACAGGCGCGGAACGAGAGGTGGTGCGTCGTGGCTGGACGTGCCGACGCTGCCAAGAGGCGTCTCATGATCGCCGTCCGGCAGATGTCGGCTCAGGATGCTTTTGTGCTGACACTCGCGGGTGAGCTCGACCATGATTCGGTCGAGGCGCTGCGCGAAGCCCTTGCCGACGGCTTGGCGTCCGGGGCGGGCCGGATTCTGGCCGACTGCTCGGCCCTGCGGTTCTGCGACTCGACCGGGCTGAATGCTCTGCTGCGCAGTCGACTCGCCGGACGCGAGGCGGGCGTTCGACTGGAACTTGTCGCCCTGCAACCGCCGGTTGCCCGCATGTTTGAGATCACTGGCGCGGGCGCCGTCTTCCGTATGTACGCGAGTCTCGACGAGGCTTTGGCGGAGAGTTCACAGAGGTAGGACCGTTCACAGAGGTAGGACCGTTCACAGAGGTAGAGGAGGAGGTCGTGAGTGTCGTCCTCCCGTCGCGGGGGCAGACCCGCCGGCTCGCCCTGTACGGCACCGAGGGTGTCGTAGGGCGCTGCCGAGACTTCAGCCGGGACGCCTTGACCGCCTGGGAGTGGATCCCCGCCGCGGACGAGGACGGCCAGGCGGTCGTCGAGGATGTGCTTCTGCTGGTGTCCGAGGTCGTCACCAACGCCTGCCTGCACGCCCACGGACCTCAGGAACTCATGCTGCACTGCTCACCGGACCGGCTGAGGATCGAGGTCACCGACGACAGTCCGGTTCACCCGCGGCCGCGCCCGTTCGCCGCGGCTGTGCCCGGCGGTCATGGTCTGGTGGTCCTGGACAGGCTCGCCCGGAGCTGGGGCTCCGTACCTCGGGGGACCGGGAAAGCGGTGTGGGTGGAGGTGGCTGCGCCCGCCCGTTCGCAGGGGACTCGTCAGCAGTAGCGCTGTCCCCTTGACCGTCTCAACCGCCCCTTGACGGTCTCAACCGCCACCTGACCGTCTCAACCGTCACCGTCGTCCAGCAGCAGGGCCTCGCGCATCAGTGTCAGGACGCGGGCCAGCAGCCGCGAGACATGCATCTGCGAGATGCCCAGCCGCTCACCGATCTCACGCTGCGTCAGGTCCTCGACGAACCGCAGGGACAGAATCAGCCGGTCCCGCTCGGAAAGGGTGGCGACCACCGGCTTCAGTGCCGCGATGCATTCCACCGTGTCGAAGGCGTGCTCGTCCTGGCCGAGGCACCGTTGCGCCGGGCCCGGGGCTTGGTCGTCCTCGAGCGGCGCGTCCAGCGAATGGGCGCTGTAGCCGTTCGCCGCCTGCCGGCCCTCCCGCACCTCTGCCTCGTCGACGCCCAGGTGGACGGCGAGCTCGGCATCCGTCGGCGGGTGCCCCAGCCGCTGCTCGAGTGTGTCCGACGCCCTGGCGATGCCGATGCGCAGCTCCTGCAACCGCCGCGGCACCCGCACAGCCCAGCTGGCATCCCGGAAGAAGCGCTTGATCTCGCCCTCGATGGTCGGGAGCGCGAAGGAGACGAACCCGACCTCACGCTCGACGTCGAAGCGGTTGATGGCCTTGATAAGACCGATCGTCCCGACCTGGAGGATGTCCTCCATCGACTCGCTGCGGTGCGAGAACCGGGTCGCGGCGAACTTGACGAGGCTGAGGTTGAGCTCGACCAGGGTGTTGCGCACATACGCGTACTCCGGTGTTCCCTCCTCCAGTGATGCGAGCCGCTGGAACAGCGATACGGAGAGTGCCCGCGCGTCCATGGTGCCGATCGTCCGTGGATCCGGGATCTCCGGGAGGTCGAGAAGCGCCGGCGGGCGTGTTGCGGGCGCGGCGGAGACAGTGGAATCGCGGGTGCGCGAGAGGCTGGCCATGAGGCTCCTTCGACGTGCTGGGGGATCGTCGTATGAGCACCTGTCGAATATTTACCCGAATGGCACGTTTTGATGCCTTACGCCCCCTATAGGGAGCGGCTGGCTCCGGGGTGTCCGTCACACCCTGACGTGCGAGAGTGGACGTGTCGTCGGTCGTAGCAGGCGAGGTCAGCGATGGATTCTGCGCACACCTCCGGTGAACGGCTCGGTCGCCCATCGGCGGAATTGAGCGAAGAAGGGCTCCGGAAACTGCTCGCGGGGCTCACAGCAGTACGTGACGGCGACTTCTCGCACCGGCTGCCGGACGACGAGGCGGAGCTCCTCGGCGAGATCGCGGCTGTCTACAACGGGATGGTCGACCAATTGTCCCTGGTCACGTCCCAGGTCACCCGGGTCGCCAGCGAAGTCGGCGGCGAAGGGCGGCTCGGCGGCCACGCGCGCGTCCCCCAGGTCAGCGGTGTATGGCTGGAGCTCACCACCGGCGTCAACACGATGGCCGACAACCTCACCTCGCAGGTCCGCTCGATATCCCAGGTCGCGTCCGCGGTCGCGCGGGGCGATCTCGACCAGAAGATCCGCGTCGACGCGCGCGGGGAGATCCTGGAGCTGAAGGAGACCATCAACACGATGGTGGAGCGGCTGTCCACCATGGCGGAGGAGGTCACCCGCGTCGCCCGCGAGGTCGGCACGGAAGGAAACCTCGGCGGTCAGGCGACGGTACGGGGCGTCTCGGGTACCTGGAAGGACCTCACGGACAACGTCAACTCCATGGCGAACAACCTGACCAATCAGGTACGTAATATCGCCCAGGTCACCACGGCCGTCGCGGAGGGTGATCTGACCCGCAAGATCGATGTCGACGCGCGGGGCGAGATTCTCACGCTGAAGACCACCATCAATACGATGGTCGACCAGCTGTCGTCGTTCGCCGCCGAGGTCACCAGGGTGGCCCGCGAGGTCGGCAGCGAGGGCCGGCTGGGCGGTCAGGCCGAGGTGGAGGGTGTCTCCGGCACCTGGAAGCGGCTCACCGAGAATGTGAACGAGCTGGCCGGAAACCTGACCCGGCAGGTGCGTGCCATCGCCGAGGTGACCAGCGCCGTCGCCGAGGGTGACCTGACCCGCTCCATCACGGTGGAGGCGCCGGGCGAGGTCGGTGACCTCAAGGACAACATCAACGCCATGGTCGAGTCACTGCGCGCGACCACCCGCGCCAATGAGGAGCAGGACTGGCTCAAGACCAATCTGGCTCGTCTCTCCTCGTCGATGCAGGACAGCCGCAACCTCCCCGCGGTCGCTGAGCTGATCATGGACGAGGTGCCGCGGCTGGTCTACGCGCCCTACGCCGCTTTCTTCCTGGCCCAGGAGACGCCCGACGGGCGCGACACCGAGCTCGTCATGATGGCTTCGTACGGCGGGCCCGACGGCCCGGACAAGCCTCCGCGCCGCTTCCGGCTCGGGCAATCGCTGGTAGGCCAGGCGGCGCGCAGCAGGCGCACGCTCACCGTCGACGGTCTGCCGCCCGGATACGCGACGATGTCCTCCGGTATCGGCTCGGCCGAGCCCACGACCCTGATCGTGCTGCCGATCGTCGTCGAAGGCCAGGTGCTCGGAGTCATGGAACTCGCCGCGCTGCGGCCCTTCACCGGCATCCACCGGGACTTCCTCGACCGGTTCAGCGAAACGGTCGGCGTCATCGTCAAATCGCTGATCGCCAGCGCCCGTACGGACGAGCTGCTCGAGCAGTCCCAGCGCCTGACGAGCGAACTGAGCACCCGGTCCCAGGAACTCCAGTCGCGCCAGGAGGATTTGCAGCGTTCCAACGCCGAACTGGAGGAGAAGGCAGCGCTGTTGGTGGAGCGCAACCGGGATATCGAAGGCAAGAACCTGGAGATCGAGGCCGCCCGCCAGGAGCTTGAGGCCCGCGCACTCCAGCTCTCGCGTACGTCGATGTACAAGTCGGAGTTCCTGGCCAACATGAGCCACGAGCTGCGCACACCGCTCAACAGCCTGCTGATCCTCGCCCAGCTCCTCGCCCAGAACGCGGAGGGCAACCTGACGGAGAAACAGGTCGACTACGCCGAAGTCATCCACTCCGCGGGTTCCGACCTGCTTCAGCTGATCAATGAGATCCTCGACCTGTCGAAGGTCGAGGCGGGCAAGATGGACGTCCATACGGAACCTGTCACCTTGTCCCGGCTGCTGGACTACGTCGAGATCACCTTCCGGCCCCTGGCGAGCGAACGCGACCTGCAGTTCCAGGTGGTCAAGGCGCCCAACATGCCGGAAGCCGTCGTCACCGACGAGGCGCGACTGCGGCAGGTGCTGCGCAACCTGCTCTCCAACGCCATGAAGTTCACCGAGCACGGACGGGTCGAGCTGCGCGTCGAGTACGCCGACGACGATGAGCTGGCGCATTCCATGCGCGGCCACCCCGCACTCGCGTTCAGAGTCTCCGACACCGGAATCGGCATCGCCGAACAGCACTTGGAGACGATCTTCGGAGCGTTCCAGCAGGGGGACCTGGCCACAGGACGGCGCTACGGCGGTACGGGACTGGGGCTGTCCATCAGCCGTGAAGTGGCCCAACTCCTCGGCGGCGAGATAGGGGTGAGGAGCAGGATCGGTGAGGGGAGCAGCTTCACGCTCTACCTGCCGGTCGGCGGCGTCGGCCGGCCGAAGGAGCAGGCCCCGAGCGCCAGTGGGCGGCCGCAGGAGGACGGCCCCCGTCCGCAGGAACCGACGCTGACCGGGCGCGTGGCGCTGATCGTGGACGACGACGAGCGGAACGTCTTCGCGCTCACCGCGATCCTGGAGCGCGAGGGCATGCGCGTCCTGCGCGCGGACAACGGCCGAGCCGGCATCGAGCTCCTCGCCGCGCACGGTGACGTGGAGCTGATCCTGATGGACGTGATGATGCCCGGCATGGACGGGCTCACCGCCACCGCCGCGATCAGGGAGATGCCACGCTTCGCCGAGGTCCCGATCATCGCCGTGACCGCCAAGGCGATGCCCGGCGACCGGGCCAGGACGCTGGCCGTCGGAGCCAACGACTACCTCACCAAGCCCGTCGACGCGGACGAGCTGATCGCCAGAATCCACAAATGGCTGGGCGACTGACGCGCGCAGGGAGCCTTCAGGACACCCGGGAGCCTTCAGGACACGCGCAGGACGACCAGGCTGGTGTCGTCGTCCGTATCGCCGGTGACGACACTCAGCAGCCGGTCCGCCTGCTCGTCGACGCCACCGGGCGCCAATCGCTCGGCTGCGCGCCGCAGTACGGCCAGACTCTCGTCCAGCCCCGCGTGCCGGCGCTCGACGAGCCCGTCGGTGTAGAGCAGCAGCGTGTCCCCGGGAAGCAGTCGCGTCATGGTCTGCGTGTAGATGGCGCGCGGCAGAGCTCCCAGCAGGATGTTGTGCGGGGCGTCGAGCAGTTGGGCGCGCCCGTCGCGCAGCAGCAGCGGCGGCAGATGGCCGGCGCTCACCCAGCACAGGGACCGGTCCGCCGGTTCGTAGATGCCGCACACCGCAGTCGCGGTGGGACTGCCGTCCATGTGCAGCGCGAGGTCGTTCAGCCATTCCATGAGCCGGCCGGGGGAGTTGCCCGTGAAGGCCAGGCCGTGCAGCGCGTTGCGCAGCGAGACCATGCCGGTGGCGGACTCGATGCCATGGCCGGCGATGTCGCCCACCGCCAGCAGGATCCGGCCGTCGGGCAGCGGCAGTACGTCGTACCAGTCGCCGCCGACGCGGTACTCCTGGGCCGCCGGCCGGTAGCGGGCCGCGACCTGGAGACCGGGCAGGCCCTCCAGCGCGGGCCCCTCCGGGACAATCGCGCGCTGGAGCTGGAGTACGACCTGGTGGCGGAGCGCGGCCTGCGCCTGGGCGGCGGTCAGCTGGTCGAACGCGGCGGTGAGCGCGAGCTCGGTGCGGTACTGCGCGGAGACGTCCTGATAGATGCCAGTGATGCCGGTGAGGACACCACCCGTCAGCAACGGCTCGGCGGCGATGCGCACATGACGCAGCCCACCGTCGTCCCGGACCGTCCGCACGACGGTCTGCGCGCCCACCCGACGCTCGGTCAGAGCGACGAGCAGGTCATCGAGAGCGTCCGCCTCCTCGGGATGGAGTCTCGGCCCCAGCAGCCGCAAGGGGATCGGCGCGGTGCCCGGCGGCAGCCCGAAGATCGTGTACGTCTCGTCCGTCCAGCGGGACTCACCGCTGACCAGGTCGTCCTCGAAGGACCCCAGATTCTCGAGGTGATCGAGGACCCGCACCACAGCCAGGCCGGGATCCGTTGCCCCGTGCCAGAGCACAATGCTGCGGTCCGGCCCGACCGGCAGTACACGGACGTCGAGCAGCGGGTCGGGTCCGCCGGGTCGCAGCTCCGCGGGAATTCGCGCCGCACGCTGCGGGGTCGCGCCCGACCGCGCGCTCTGCACCAGATGTACGAGGTCGGCGTGGGCGGCCGGGAACACCTGGGCCAGCGGCCGCCCCACCGGTCCGTGAACTCCCCCGGAGGACTGCAGCGCCGCCGGGTTGAGGTGCTCGACGCGCAGCGCGGCCGTGCCGGGGTCCGCGCGCAGAGTCATGGCCGGATGGGTCAGCAGGTCGAGCAGCGGGCCGAGCAGCGGCGGCTCGGCGACGGCCTCCTGGGGACCCACGTCGAGCATCCGGGCGGCCGTGTCCATCAGGCCCGTGAGCGTACGGCGCACAGGGTCGTCGAGGTCGGCGGGCCCGGGCCAGACGATCAGGGCAAGACCCGTGACCGATCCATGGTTCCAGAGCGGCAGGACGGCTCTGGCAGCGTCCGGAGCGGGCCCCGGAAGCCGCTCGACCGGCGGCGGACCTGCAGGTAGCCAGTCGGGCGAACCCTGCGCCAGGACGCGGTGCAGCGCGCCCTTGGCCTCCGGGGGGATCCACCGCCAGTGGGACGCCTCCAGCGCGGAGACGCCCGCGCGCCCGACCAGCTGGAGGCAGTCGGTCGTCGTGCGGCGCCACAGGAACAGGGCCGCTGCGCCGAACGGGCGCAGGCCGCTTTCCAGCAGTGCCTCGGTGACCTCGTCGATGGTGTCGAAGGACTCCGCCGCCGTCTCCGCTCTGCGCCTGCGCCGTGTATCCGCAGGTGATTCCGTTTCGTCCGGGGTGTGGGCCACCACGGTGCCGGATGCGGCGTTCACGATGTCGGCCGCGAGGTCCTCGGGGCCGATCCCCGTGGAGTCGGCGAGCCGGGCCAGGTGCTCTGCCGCGTCCGGAGGCGGCGTGGAGAGCTGGGCCACCAGGATTCCGGCGGCCAGATCCAGCAGATGGCGGCGGGCGAGATCGCCTCGCAGGGCCGCGACCTCGGCGGTCAGTTCCGCGACCGCGGCACAGAGGTCTTCAGTCCCCGCCGGGGGCCCGGGGGGCGGCGCCTGTTCAGGCATGATCATGACTGCTCCAGCTCGGGGAGGCCGTGCAATCGCGAACCGGATTCTACCCTCGCATATCGGGCGCGGCAGGGTGGCCCGTCAGACGTACGGGCGGTGGCCCGTCAGACGTACGGGCGGTCGCGCGATTGCGTCCAGGCGAGCAAGTCCGTTGCACTCCAGGTGTTGATCACCCGCTCAGGGGGCACCTCGCAGGCCTCCGCCCGGGCGCAGCCGAAGATCTGCCACTCGAGCTGTCCCGGCGCGTGGGCGTCCGTATCGATCGCGAAGAAGACCCCGGTCGCCACCGCGAGGCGAAGCAGCCGCAGCGGAGGATCCAGCCGCTCGGGCCGGCTGTTGATCTCCACCGCGGTGCCGTGAGCGGTGCAGGCCGCGAAGACCGCTTCCGCGTCGAACTGCGACTCGGGCCGCCCCTTGCCGGTGACCAGCCGCCCCGTACAGTGCCCCAGCACATCGGCCAGCGGATTCTGTACGGCCTTGACCAGGCGCCGCGTCATGTCGGCTGATTTCATCCGCAGTTCGGAGTGGACCGAGGCGACAACCAGATCCAGCTCGTCGAGCAGCTCCGGTTCCTGGTCGAGCGAACCGTCCGCCAGAATGTCGCACTCGATGCCGGTCAGCAGCCGGAACGGCGCCCACCGCCGGTTCAGCTCCGCCACGACGTCCAACTGCTCGCGCAGCCGCTCGGCGGACAGACCGCGTGCGACGGTCAGCCGGGGCGAGTGGTCGGTGAGCACCGCCCACTCGTGCCCCAGCGCGGCCGCCGCGAGCCCCATCGCCTCGATGGAGCTGCCGCCGTCGGACCAGTCAGAATGCAGATGACAGTCACCGCGCAGCAGCTGACGCAGCTGTCCGCCCTCCGTCGGCACAGGGGGCGCCTCGCCTTCCAGCCGCTGAAGGTACTGCGGCACATCACCGGCCAGCGCCTCCCGTACGACTTGCGCCGTCTTCGGGCCGATGCCTTTGACGGCCTCCAGCGAGCCCTCCGCCGCACGCCGGGCGATCTCGTCGTCGTCCATCTGCGCAAGGGCCGCGGCCGCGCTGCGGAAGGCACGCGCCCGATAGCTCTCCGCACCGGCGCGCTCCAGCAAAAACGCGATCCGTTCCAGAGCAGCGACGGGGCGCATCTCATCCCTCCGCACCGTTGACGGCAGTCCCTTCCACTCTCCCCTGCCGGGCGCCCATCGGCACGCCGAGTCATGAGTTGGGGTTTGGTGCGGCTCAACCGTGTTACTCGCAGTGTCGAGGTGACATGGCCAATTCATCGGAGAACACAGGGAAGAAGAACCAGAGCGCGGCGGAGAAGCTGAGCCTGCTGGAGGTGGCGCGACGAGCGCGCGCACAGCTGGCGGAGCTCACCGGGATGGAGGCCGACGCGGTCTCCTCGTTCACGGAGACCGACGACGGCTGGTCGTTGGAGATCGAAGTGCTGGAACTGAGCCGGATCCCCGACACGACGAGCCTGCTTGCGAGTTACGAGGTGACTCTCGACTTCCAGGCCGAGCTGACCGGTTACCGCAGGATCCGTCGCTACGTACGGGGGAGGGCGGACTCCGCAGGCCCGTCCCGCCCGCGACCCACATGACAAGGAGGCAGCCAACGATGACGGTTGTACCGGCACAGCAGGCCGGAGGATCAGGCGGAAGCAGCGGTCTGTACGACGTCCTGGAACTCGTACTCGACCGAGGAATAGTGATCGACGCGTTCGTGCGCGTGTCGCTCGTAGGCATCGAGATTCTCAAGATCGACGTTCGGGTAGTGGTGGCCAGCGTCGACACCTATCTCCGGTTCGCCGAGGCGTGCAACCGCCTCGACCTGGAGGCGGGGCCCCGCAAGGACCCCGGCCTGCCCGACCTGGTGGGGGAGATCACCGAGTCCGGCGCCCGCGGCAAGTCCAAGGGCGCGCTGTCCGGCGCGGCACAGACCATCTCGGAAGCCTTCTCGAAGGACCATGACGAGGAGACCGAATCCAAGCCGCGCGGCAGGCGCACCTCGTCCCGCAGCAGGAAGGAGGAGTCGGAGTGAGTACGTACGTCTACGGCATCGCCAGGAGTACGCACCCGAGCCCTCCGGAGCAGGTGGGTGGCGTCGGGGATCCGCCGCAGCCCGTGCGCGTCCTGCGGCAGGGCCGGCTCATGGCCCTGGTTAGCGATGCGCCCGAGAGCCTGCGGCCCAAACGGCGCGACCTGCTCGCGCATCAGCACGTCCTTCGGGCGGCGGGGGCGGAGGGCACGGTCCTTCCCCTGCGCTTCGGCGGCCTCTCGCCCGACGACGAGACACTGGCAGCCGTCCTCGCCGAGCGCGAGGACCACTATCTGGAGCGGCTTGGGGCCCTCGACGGCAAGTCCGAATACAACGTGAAGGCCTCCCACGACGAGCAGTCCGTCCTGCGCCGGGTGCTCGCGGACGACCCCGAGCTGCGGGCCATGGCCGAGGCGGGCCGGTCCGACGGCGACGATTCGTACGAGGGGAAGCTCCAGCTCGGCGAACGGATCGCGTCCGCAGTGCGGTTGCGCGAGGCCCAGGACGCCGATCTGCTCAGGGCGATGCTGGAAGTGGCTGCCGAGGAGGTCAGCGCCGGTCCACAGAGCACCGGCTGGCTGACGAACCTCTCCTTCCTCGTGGACGGCGAACACATCGCGGAGTTCGTGGCCGCCGTCGAAGCCGTACGGCAGGAACAGCCGCACCTCGTACTGACCGTGACCGGGCCCCTTCCTCCGTACAGCTTTGTGGAGTGACCCATGGGCCTGCTGGGAGAGCTGCTGCTCCTGCCCACAGCCCCTGTGCGCGGCACCGCGTGGGTGCTGCGCCAGGTGGTTGAGGAGGCGGAGCGGCAGTACTACGACCCGTCGGTCGTCCAGGCCGAACTCGCGCGTCTCGCCGAGCGGTTCGAGGCGGGGGAGATCGACGACGACGAATTCGACCGCCGCGAGGACGAACTCCTCGACCGGCTGGAGACCATTCAGAACAGAAGGCAGACACGATGAACAACCGGCAACTCGAAGGGGTCGCCGGCGGCCTGCCCAGTGCGTACCGCTCCTCTGACGGTGCGAATCTCGCCGACATTCTTGAGCGCGTGCTCGACAAGGGCATCGTCATCGCCGGCGACATTCGCATCAACCTCCTGGACATCGAACTCCTGACGATCAAACTCCGCCTCGTCGTCGCTTCCGTGGACAAGGCCAAGGAGATGGGAATCGACTGGTGGGAGGACGATCCCGCCCTCTCCTGTGGCGCCCGCCGCAGTGAACTGGCCGAGGAGAACGAGCGATTGCAGCGCCGCATTGCCGAACTGGAATCGGTCCCCGAGACCAGGAGCGAACGCAGGGATCCCGCATGAACGAATTGCGCTACGTCTACGCCGTCACCCGCCACTTCGACGGGGCGCTGCCCGAAGACCTCCGCGGCATCGCCGGCGAGCCACCGCGCCTGCTGTCCCACGGCGACCTCGTCGCGGTCGTGTCCTCGGTGTCCGCCGACGACTTCGACGAGATCCCGCTCCGTGCCCGGCTCGAGGACCTCGACTGGCTGACCGGGACCGCTCGCGCCCACCAGGCCGTGGTCGGGGCCCTCACCTCGGTCACCTGCCCGCTGCCGCTCCGGCTCGCCACCGTCTGCCGGGACGACAGCGGGGTGCGCCGGCTGCTCGACGCGGGGCGTGACCGGTTCGTACGCACGCTGGAGCGGCTCGACGGGCGCGTCGAGTGGGGCGTGAAGGTGTACGCGGAGACACCCGCGCGCGAGGCGGACACCCCGGCGGACGCCGCGCCCACCGGCCGCGAATATCTGCGCCGGCGCCTGAATGAGCGCCGCTCCCGCGAAGGAACCTGGGAGCTGGCCGACGCGGTGTCGCGGCGCCTGCACGAGGAACTCTCCCAGCGGGCCGAGGCCGGAATGCTGCACCGGCCGCAGCAGGCCCAACTCTCCAACGCCCCCGGCCACAACGTCCTCAACGCCGCCTATCTCGTCCCGCGCGAGGACAGCACAGCCTTCGTCGAGTGCCTGGACCGGCTCCGTCCCGACGGGCCGGGCCTGCGGGTCGAACTGACCGGCCCCTGGGCCCCGTACTCCTTCGCGGGCGAGGAGGACGACCGATGACGGTCACCGGCCCGACACCTCTTGCGCAGCGCGACATCGCGCTGGTCGATCTGCTCGACCGGCTGCTCGCCGGTGGCGTGGTGATCACGGGGAACCTCACCCTGCGGATAGCGGACGTCGATCTCGTACGGATCGACCTCAACGCCCTGATCAGCTCCGTCAGCGCCCGGGTCCCGTCCCTGTGGGAGGAGTCCCCGTGAGCGCCCCGCGCAGGCTGGACCTGGACCCCGACACCGTCGAACGCGACCTCGCCAAGCTGGTCCTGACCGTGGTGGAACTGCTCCGCCAGCTCATGGAGCGCCAGGCGCTGCGCCGGGTCGACGAAGGCGACCTGAGCGAGGACCAGGAGGAGCGGATCGGACTGACCCTGATGCTGCTCGAAGACCGCATGGACGTACTGCGGGACACATTCGGGCTGGAGCCGGGGGACCTCAACATCGATCTCGGGCCGCTGGGACCGCTGCTCCCCAGGGCCGGTTAAGACCGACCGGAAAATGGATCACTTGAGGCGCCGGGTGGCGGGGCGGTCGCCCCAGCGGTGGCGCTTGGTCGCGCGGCGGATGAGCATACGGGGCGTGACGAGTGTGGCGGCGAGATGGAGGAGGTAGATCCGTTCCTCCGGAACGCCGAGGCCCAGCATGGTCTCCCGCTGGGCTGTCAGGTCCCGCGCGTCGGTCGAGCGAACTGCGGCACCAGCCGTTCGGGTTCACGCGTCGGCAAGGCCAGCTCCGCCCAGATCACCTTGCCCTCGGCGGTGTACCGTGTGCCCCAGCGTTCGGCCAGCTGGGCGACGAGGAAGAGCCCGCGGCCGCCCTCGTCCGTGACGGCGGCGTAGCCCAGGTGCGGTGACGTGCTACTGGTGTCGGAGACCTCGCAGATCAGCGTCCGGTCGCGCAGCATCCGCACCCGGATGGGGCCCGTGGCGTGCCTGATGGCGTTGGTGATCAGCTCGCTGAGGATCAGCTCGGCCGTGAATTCCACCTCCTCCAGGCCCCATTCCTCCAGCTTGCGTGTGGCCTCGGCGCGCATGCCCGCCACCGCCGCGGGATCCGACGGCACGTCCCAGTCGGCCACCTGATCAGGGCTCAGCCCGCGCGTACGGGCGACAAGCAGGGCGATGTCGTCGGCGGCACGCGGGGGCAGCAGGACGTCGAGCACCACCCGGCAGGTCTCCTCCGGCGGCCGCTCCGCACTGGCGAGGGCACTGCGCAGCAGCTCCAGTCCGACGTCGTGGTCCCGGTTGCGGCTCTCGATGAGCCCGTTGGTGTAGAGGACCAACTGGCTGCCCTCGGGCAGCTCCAGCTCCGCCGCCTCGAAGGGCAGGCCTCCCAGGCCGAGAAGTGGGCCGACGGGCAGTTCGGGGAATTCCACGGTGCCGTCCGGATGGACGAGCGCGGGCAGCGGATGTCCGGCACTGGCCACGGTGCAGCGGCGGGAGACCGGGTCGTAGATCGCGTATAGGCAGGTGGCGCCCAGGACGCCGCCGTCGGCGGCGCCTTGCTCGCCACCGTGCTCGGCGCCGCCGATGTCGGCCGCCGCCTCGTCCTGGTCTATCCGGGCGACCAGTTCGTCGAGGTGTGAGAGGAGTTCGTCAGGCGGCAGGTCCAGCGAGGAGAAGTTGTGCACCGCCGTACGCAGCCGCCCCATCGTGGCGGCCGCGTGCAGCCCGTGCCCGACGACATCGCCCACGATCAGCGCAACGCGCGTGCCCGGCAGCGGAATGACGTCGAACCAGTCGCCGCGCACCCCCGCCTGCGCGGGCAGATAGCGGTAGGCGGCGTCGACGGCGTTCTGCTCGGGCAGGCCGCGGGGCAGCAGACTGCGCTGCAGTGTCACGGCCATCGTGTGCTCGCGGGTGTAGCGGCGGGCGTTGTCGATGGACACCGCCGCGCGGGCGACCAGCTCCCTGGCGAACGACATGTCGTCGGGCACGAACGATTCCCTCCCCGTCAAGCGGTAGAAGTTGGTCGTACCCAGCACGACGTTCCGGGCACGCAGCGGAACGGAGATCGTCGAGTGGAGGCCGTAGTCGATCATCCTCGCGGCACGCTCGGGATGCGGTTTTCGCCACAGTGCCCAAGCCGGGCCGCTCAGGTCGGGGATGACGACCGGCTCCCCGGACAGGAGATCCCAGGGCATCCCGGGCGGCCCGTACGGGACGAGGTCGCCCACCTTGAGGAGGGGATGGTCCTCGGCGACTCCGCTGAGTGCGGTGCGGAGCATCTCGCCCACGCCGGCCGGCGGATCCTCACCCCGCAGCACGTTCTCGAACAGGTCGACGGTGACGAAATCCGCGAACCCTGGGGCGACGTACTCCGCCAGCTCCTCCGCCGTACGCCGCACGTCGAGCGTCGTGCCGATCACCGCCCCGGCGTCGTACAGCAGCTTCAGGCGTTTGCGCGCCAGCTCGGCCTTGCCCGAGAGGGCACGCAGCTCGGTGGCGTCGCGCAATGTCGCGACGCCACCGGGCGGGCTGCCGGCCCAGTCGATCGGCCGGTGGTTGACGGCCAGCAGTCGGTCATGGCCCGAGTGCACCTCGTCGATGGCCTCGCGCTCCGAGGCGAGCAGAGCGGCCAGCGTCGGGGCGAGGCCGAGTTCGCTGACGTGACGTCCCTCCGCGTCGGGCGGCAGCTGGAGCAGTCGGCGGGCCTCTTCATTGGTGAGTATCAGCCGCCGGTCCCCGTCGGTGACCAGCACACCTTCGCGGACGGAGTGGAGCACGGCGTGCTCGTACGTTCGGGCCGTCTCGGCCGGATCTGGACCGTGGGTCTGGCGCCGCAGCCGTTTGCGCAGCAGCGCCGTCACGGCGGTGGCCAGGGCGAGCGCGGCGGCCGCCGCTCCGAGTCCGACCGGAAGCCGGCGGTCGGCCAGGCCGCTCACGCCCACGGGCTCGAGTCCGTACATACCGAGGCGGACGGGCGGAGCCCCGGATCGGTCGAAAACCTTGGCCATATCCTTATTGTCGGATATTGGCTGCTTTTTCGGCTGATGGGGATGCCCCGTCAGGTCGATCACGCCCGCCTCGGGCACAGGCCGACGTCACGCCCTGATCCCGGTTGCCCGGCACAACCGTTCCGGTCTCCGCCGTCCAACAGACGTTTGGGGAGGAACGGGGCCCCTGCCGCCCCCCTCGCCGGCGCCCACTGTTTGACACGGCGTCGGATCGTTCGGTCGGAGCACCCCGGGCCGGCAATCCGCTCGTACCCTGAGCCGTGGACCAGTGCCGGCATGATGTGCTCGAACACGACGCGGTCCGACACCCGCCGGCGTCGGCCGGGGCAGTCAGCCGACGACTGGCCTCACCATTTGACGGTCGGCCCAAGCCCTCGTCACTGAACGTAATCATACGGATGGCGGACGTGACCGCCGCGGATCAGAATGAGTGCCGGCCCGACTACCTGCTGGTGGTCTCATTCCGGGAGGGCACTGATGTTGATGCCTGACGCAGATGTGATCGCAAGGGTGATGGCCCGCTACCGGGCCCAGGAACGCCTCGTTCTGGCCGCCCCGCACGACCCGATCGCCCGAAGGCGCTTCGAGGACACCGCCTATACGTTGTGTGTGCTGATGGGCGAGCGTACGGCCCGTGCAGCGATGCTTGCGGCGGAACGCTACCTCGGTCGCGTACGGCCGACCCCGCGGCCCGCCGGGAGCCCCACCGGCACCTCCAGGCGGCGCTGACCCGGGCGCGCTCACAGCCAGGCAGGTCTGCCCTGCTGACGAGCGGGAAGGACCAACGGGTGCGAGATGTCCGTGATTCAGTAAGAGCGCGGCTGGCCCAGCTCGCCAGGGAGCCCGCCGTCGGCCAGACGGTTCGTTCCACCGCGGCCGCGACCATTTCCTACGTCGTCGCCCTGCAGCTGAGCAGCGAACCGGCGCCCCTCACCGCCCCCTTGACCGCCCTGCTCGTCGTCCAGGTCACCCTCTACGCCACGCTCACCACAGGCGTCCGGCGGGTGAACTCCGTCGTCGCCGGTGTGCTGCTCGCCATCGGCTTCAGCGCGCTCGTCGGACTCACCTGGTGGAGCCTCGGCCTGATCATCCTGGCTTCCCTGATCGTGGGCCGGATCGTCCGCGTGAGCGAGTTCGTTCCAGAGGTCGCGATCAGCGCCATGCTCGTCCTCGGAGTGACGCGGGTGGGGGACACCGCCTGGGACCGGGTCCTGGAGACGCTGATCGGCGCCGTGGTCGGCCTGTTGTTCAACGTCCTGTTCGTGCCCCCGGTATGGGTCGGCACGGCCGGCGATTCCATCCAGGATCTGGCCCGCCGTATGCGCCGACTGCTGCTGAGCATCGGCGAGCAACTGCGCAGCCCCACCCCGGTGGAGCGCGCCGCCGCCCATCTGCACGAAGCGCGACGTCTCGACAACGACATCGCCGACGTCGACGCGGCGCTCCGTCAGGCGGAGGACAGCCTCCGGCTCAACCCCCGGGTCAAGGAAGGACTGCTGCACCGCGTCGTCCTGCGCACCGGGCTCGACACCCTCGAGATCTGCGCGGTCGTCCTGCGCGTACTGGCCAGGACATTCACCGACCTCGCCAAGAAACGCGAAGAGGAAGCCCTGTTCCCGCAGGAGGTGGCAGTCGCCATCGAGGAACTGCTCGCCCATGTGGCGGACACCCTCGTCAGCTTCGCGGTCCTGGTCACCACGCAGGTGAGCGAGAGCGCCGAAGCAGCGGAAACCCGGCTGGCCGGGGAGCTCGCCGCAGCGGCCGTCAAACGCGAGGAGGTGGCGCAGATGCTGCTCCGGGACATTCAGCGGCACCCCAGCCAGTGGCAGCTGCAAGGCGCGCTGCTCACCGAGATCGACCGGATCCTGGACGAGCTGGATACGGAACATCGCTCCCGGCGCCTCATGGAGGAGCTGGACCGTGTCACCCGTGAGCAGCATGAACGGTATCCCCGGCTGGCAGCGATCCGTAAATGGATACTGGGGAAGCGCCGTCGCAGGGCCGCCGACTGAGTCTACGGGGGCGGGGCCAGTCCGGGCAGTTCCTTCTCGAGGCCGTTCCCCATGTTGCGTACGACGGCTTCGGCAACCTCCGCCAGCTTGCGGTTGCTGCGCTGTGAGAGACGACGGAGCATCCCGAAGGCCTCCGCGGGGCCGCATCCCATGACATGCATCAGAATGCCGCTCGCCTGGTCGATGACCGGGCGTGAGCGCAGCGCGCTCTCCAGCTGGTCCACCTCGGCCAGAGCGGCCCGGTAGTAGTGGTCGCGCACCAGCCCCTCCGCGAAGTGTTCGCCGAGGATGTACACGGGCTGGTGGGAGACCTGGGTGAACGCGCCGGGCTGGAAGCTGTACAGGCTGAGCGTCACTTCGAGCTCGGTCCGGCTGAATGGCATCGTCACGCTGGACCTGATGCCTGAATCGAGGGCGACGGCGCGATAGTCGGGCCACCGGTCCTCGGTCAGCAGGTCTTGAGCACTCACGGGCTCGCCCGCGTCCAGTGCGCTCGGCGTAGGCCCCTCGCCCGACGCCAGCTCCACCGAGAGCAGCGCCGTCAGATCGGGATGCGTGGCCGTCGAGCGACGGTCGGAACTGCCGTTCGCGACGGTGGCTACGGCTCCGCAGCACGCGTTCGCGCATTGCATCGCCTGCTCGGTGAATTTCGACAGCTCACGGGCTGTTGAGGCGGGGTCGGCTGTGAATTCCGGTGCGGGCGGCATGGCGTAGTTCCTCCTTCCGGGATGCGGTTGCCCGTCCTGTTTGCCGGGAAACCCCGCCCCGGCTACGCGGCGTCCTGCATGACTTGTTCCCGCAGGTGGTTGCAGCAGCGGCTGATCAGCCGCGACACGTGCATCTGCGATATGCCGAGGCTCTCGGCGATGTTGCTCTGCGTCATGTCGCGGAAGAACCGCAGGTAGAGGATCTGCTGCTCGCGTTCGGGCAGTCGGCTCAGCCCCGGCTTGACCGCTTCCCGGTCGACGACCACGTCGAGCGCCGGGTCGGCGGTGCCGAGGGTGTCGCGCAGCGCGTAGCCGTCGTCCGAGCCGGGCAGCTCGGCGTCGAGGGAGAGAGCGGTGAAGCTGTCGAGCGCGTCGAGCCCGGCGCGCACCTCCTCCTCCGTCATACCGGCGTGCTCCGCGATCTCGGCATTGGTGGGGGCGCGGCCGGGGATCGTCTGGGCGAGGTCCTGGCGGGCGAACCGGACCCGGTTTCGCAGGTCCTGGACCCGGCGCGGCACATGGAGGGTCCACATATGGTCCCGGAAGTGGCGCTTGACCTCGCCCACCACGGTCGGCACGGCGTAGCTCTCGAAGGCGTTGCCGCGGGCGGGGTCGTAACCGTCGACGGCCTTGACCAGGCCGAGAGCCGCGACCTGCTTGAGGTCTTCGATGTTCTCTCCCCGGTTGCGGAAGCGGCCAGCGAGCCGGTCCGCCATGGGCAGCCAGGCACAGATGATTTCCTGGCGGACTTGGTCACGCTCGGGCCCGTCGGGCAGAGCGGACATCCTGCGGAAGGCGTTCGCGGTGTCGGGGGCATCGGAGTGCGGGTGCTTGGAGTGTGCGTTGGTGCGCATGATGCTCGGAGCTCCCTGAGAGATTTCTGTCGCCGGTGGGGGCTTGCTCTCACCGTGGGAGACCGAGCGGGCAGGACACACCCGGAGCCTTCGCTCCCACGGGCGTGCCTCCTGTCCGAAGCACACGACGCATCTGCCCGCCTGCATGGCACGGAAACGTGCGTGGTCGCACTGGCTCGAAATGCTCGCTCAGCTCGTGTTACGGGTGGCAGATCGGGTACGCGGACCAGTGCCCAGCCTCTAGGAGGGAAACATGCAGCGAGGCAGTGACCGTCTCAGCGCCCGCAGGGACGACGAGATGAAGCATGAACTGCAGGGGCTGCTCCGGTCAGGACACCCCACCCGGGTAGAGGAGTGGCACGACCCCGAGCCCGCCGCGGACGACGACCCGGACATCGCATCGGGTCCGGTGCCCTCGCTCGGCTCACTCGGGCCCGAGGACGCGATGCGGTTCGAGCTGGCCCGGCACCTGGGCCGTACGGCCTTCCCCGCCACGCCCCGGGAACTGGCTCAGGCCCTGGAGCGGCACCACGCCCCCGACCGACTCATCGAGCTCGTCAGCGAGCTGCCGGCGCAAGGGACGTACCGGACTGCTCATGAGGTCGTCAGCGCCGTGGCCAGGCACCGATAGCGGGCCCGATGGCGGTAATGGCACAGCGCTGGACGATGTGACGTGACTACGCCCTGGAAGTGATGGTGAACATCGCGCCCTCGGCGTCGCGCAGCGTCGCCTCCGAGCCATGGTCCGTGGAGCTGCGGGCCAGCACCTCGCCGCCGTTGTGCCGTGCCGCCTGGACGGTTGCTTCCACGTCGGCAACGGGGAAGTAGACGTGCCAGCGGGGCCGGATCATGGGGTCCGGGGCCGCTTCCGCCGCGCCGGAGCTCAGACGTGCGACCACGAGCCCTTCGTGGCGCAGCACGACCTCCTCCTGCTCGTAGTCGACCTGGCAGCAGCCGGCCTTGTCTGACGCCCAGTCGAAGACCTCTCCGTAGAAGATCGCGGCGTCGAAGGCGTTCCGGGTCCGCAGGTGCACCCAGGCGGGTGCATTCTTGCGCCAGGTCAGCCAGTCGGGGATGAGCTCTCCCTCCCAGATGCCGAAGACGGCGCCGTCCCGGTCCGCCGCCAGCGCGCCACGTCCCACGGACAGGCTGAGTGGCCCCACCGCGACGGTGGCGCTGCGCTCCCGGATACGCGCCGCTGTCTCATCCGCATTGGCGACCGCGAAGTACGGAGTCCAGCCGCCCGGGGCCTGCAGGGCGGCGTCGAGTACGCCGATACCGGCGACCGGCGCGCCGTCTGACAGGGCGAGGCTGAACTCGGCGCCGAGTTTCGCTCGCCGGAACCGCCACCCGAGGACCGCGCCGTAGAAATTCTGCGCGTCCTGCATGTTGCGTGCCATCAGGGTGATCCAGCACGGGGCACCGAACACCTCATGGCTTGATGTCACACCTGCGGACGTTGCCGCCGCTGATTTCTTGTCCATCACAATCAGTGTCCCGATCGAAGGAGAGCATCACGGGGCAGAAACGCCCGACACGCTCTGCCTCACCCCCAGCGCCATCCTCCCCCTGGGCAGCGATGCCCGCGAGCCCATGCGGATCCCGGGGTCATACGGGTCGTCGCATCGCCAGGGCGATGTGGTGGGAGATTACGTCGATGACGCGGGCCTCGGCCAGAGAGAAGGCGAGTCTCGTGCCGGTCCGGAAGAGCGTCAGTACGCCGAGTACGGGGCCGCCGTTCTGCGGGCCCCGCAGCGGCACGCAGAGCAGGGACGTCACCTCTGCCTGGAGGAGGACCGATGCGCCGGTGTCGTCGCCGCCGAAGCATTCCAGGTCGTCCGGCCGTACCTGGAGTGCCGCCGATCCGCTGCGCGCGGTCTCCACCACAAGAGGGCAGGCCGCCGGGTCCTGGTCCGTGATCGTCGTCAGCAGCGCCTCTGCCCCTGCTCCGGCGGGGCCGAGCACCGTCGTGCGTCTGAGCGGGCCGTCAGCGAACAGGTCGGCGATCACCCAGTCCGCGAACCGGCCGTCCAGCACCGGGGCGGCCGTGGCAAGGATCCCCTCCGGGTCCGCGACCGGGCCGCTCAGCAGAGCGGTTGTCATGCTGTCGAGGAGGTCCATCAGCTCGGCATGCCTGGTGGCCTCGGCCAGGTCGGGCAACTGTGGGCGCGCTCCGGCAACGGAGCGGGCTGTCAGCCCGGTGCGGACGGCGTCGCTCTGGAGCACCACCAGGACGGCCGGGTGCGGTTCGTTCGGCGTACGAAGGGCGGTGAGGGTGGCCAGCAGTGGCTCGCTGGGCCGCTGCTGCAGGTGCACCCGCAGGCTGCGGTCGCCCTCTCCGCGTGCCACCGCAGCCGCCTGCGACCGCAGGGCCGCCCGTTCGCCCGGGCGCAGCAGGCCCGCCAGCGGCCTGCCTGCCGCATGGCCCGCGCGGACACCGGTCAGTTCTGTCGCGGCCGCGTTCATGCGCCTCACCACCGTGTCACCGCCGGTCAGGGCCACGGGCACGGGCAGCAGCTGGAATACGGCCTTGAGCAGCTGCTCCTCCGCCCGGTCCGCGGAGGCTTTGCCAGGGCCTTGCGCTGCCAGCCGCTCGTACCTCGGCCAGAGATTCTCGGCGACATGCTGCAGTTCGAAGAGAGCCGCATCAAGAAGAGTGTGCTGCTCCTGCAACGGCAGACCCCGCGCCGCCCTCAGCTCCCCCACGCGTTTGGCGAAATCCGCAAGGTCCTCACCAAACTCATCCGTCTGCGTCATAAGTGAAAGCTAACCGACAGGCGGGTCAGTCGATGGACCGGGCCGAAACCATGCGGTGCCGGGGCGTCAGCTCTCGTGTCCGCCGCTGCCGAGGGCTCCACCGCTGTCGTCATCGTGCGACGGCCGCTTCTCGCGGGCGGGCCGGGAACCCATGTTTCCGTAGCCATGGAGTTCGTGCGGGCCGAGACGGTCGCCCTCCGCCCCGAAATCGTCGGGCTCGCGTGCTTCCTCGATGTGCGCACGGTGCTTGGGGTGCCGGGGCTGCTCCTCCAGATGCGGCGGCTGGTCGCGCTTCCTGCGACTGTCCCACCAGACCAGCCAGATCAATGCCACGACCAGCCCGATCCCGACGACGTACAGAGTTGTCCACATCAGGTCCTCCTCGGTAGGTCCGCCTCGTTCCGCGTACTCATCGCGTACCCCCATCGCCCTGATTAGTCATTTCCGTTCATCCATGTGATCAGGCCCGGGTCCGCTCCGGTGCTCGCCCAGGCCTTCGCTGCCGGTCGCTGCCCACCTCGGCGTCCGGTTGATTCCCGCCAAGTAGGGCACTCGTCTCCTCCGCACGGATGGGAGGACGCCATGACTGGCCACCGGCCGAAAGACCAGAAAGACCCTACGAATACCGGCACCCCGGTGCCGCGGGACCCGCCCGATCAGCAGCAGCCGCAGGACGGCGACGATCCGCTCGACGCACCCCGCCCCGACGAGCTCGACGAATCCGACGAGCAGAAGAACGAGCCCGACCAGAGCATCCCCGACATGGACGAGACAGGGGCCGGCCGCCGCGGTGCGCCCCGCAGCGGCGGCGTACACCCCGAACAGCCGATCCCGGACGAACCCTCCGGCTGAAGCCCAGTCGCACACCGACGATCACTGGGGGAGCCTTGTGGTGACACCCCTGCGAGACCCAAGACCGCAGACTGCTGGAGGAAGCGAATGGGTGTGCTCGAACCGATCCGCCACTGGCCTGTCTACCGGCAGCTCACCGGCTCCGACCCGCTGGGCCGAGGCCGGGCCGTCACGTCGGCCCGCACGGAGCGGCTCCGCCCGCGCACCGGGACCGCCGACCGGGTCGTGCGGTCCGTCTGCCCCTACTGCGCCGTCGGCTGCGGCCAGCAGGTGTACGTGAAGGACGACCGTGTCGTACAGATCGAGGGAGACCCGGACTCGCCGGTCAGCCGGGGACGCCTGTGCCCCAAGGGATCCGCGACACTCCAGCTCACCACCGGCTCCGCCCGCCGTCACCAGGTGCTGTACCGGGCTCCGTACGCGACCGACTGGACACAGCTCGACCTGGAGACGGCCATGGACATGGTCGCCGACCGGGTCGTCGAGACCAGACGGCGGACCTGGGAGTGGGAGTGCGAGGGGCTGCGCACCGCGCGCACGCTCGGGATCGCGAGCCTGGGCGGCGCCACCCTCGACAACGAGGAGAACTACCTGATCAAGAAGTTGCTGACCGGCCTCGGCGTGATCCAGGTGGAGAACCAGGCCCGGGTCTGCCACAGCTCGACCGTCGCCGGCCTGGGCACCTCGTTCGGCCGAGGCGGCGCGACCACCTTCATGCAGGA
The DNA here is from genome assembly GCF_030817355.1 of Streptomyces sp. V1I1. Lineage (NCBI taxonomy): Bacteria > Bacillati > Actinomycetota > Actinomycetes > Kitasatosporales > Streptomycetaceae > Streptomyces > Streptomyces sp. V1I1. The sequence continues at coordinate 7,682,082 of NZ_JAUSZH010000001.1, forward strand.
CCTCCAGCACTCCGACTGCATCGTCATCCAGGGGTCCAACTACGCCGAGGCGCACCCGGTCGGCTTCCAGTGGGTCATGGAGGCCAAGGCACGCGGGGCCCGCATCATCCATGTCGACCCCCGCTACACGCGCACCAGCGCCCTTGCCGACCTGCATGTGCCGATCCGGGCAGGCAGCGACATCGCCTTCCTCGGCGGGATCATCAACCATGTCCTCACCGAGGAGAAGGACTTCCGGGAGTACGTCCTCGCGTACACCAACGCCGCCACGCTGGTCGGTGAGGACTTCCGCGACACCGAGGACCTCGACGGTGTCTTCTCCGGGCTGGACGAGGACAGGCACCACTACGACCCGCTGAGCTGGCAGTACGAGGGAGCCGACGTCCAGGCGCCCGCCGGCGAGGTCGACGAGCAGTACGAGCAGCGCGTGCGGGATCCCGACGCCCACGACCGGCTGCACGCCGCCGGCGCAGCCGAGACACACGGCTCGGGCGGTGCACAGGCGGGCCACCGGGCGCCACGCGACGAAACCCTCCAGCACCCGCGCTGCGTTTACCAGATCCTCAAGCGCCACTATGCCCGCTACACCCCGGAGTTGGTGGAGCAGACCTGCGGCGTCCCCCGCGACACCTTCCTCGACGTCTGCGAAGCCCTCACCTCCAACTCCGGCCGCGAACGCACCAGCGCCTTCGTCTACGCGGTGGGCTGGACCCAGCACACGGTGGGAGCTCAGTACATCCGGGCCGCCAGCGTGCTCCAGCTCCTCCTCGGCAACATCGGCCGCCCCGGCGGCGGCATCCAGGCGCTGCGCGGCCACGCCTCCATCCAGGGCTCCAGCGACATCCCCACCCTCTTCAACCTGCTGCCCGGCTATCTGCCGATGCCGCACGCGCACGCCCACGAGGACCTGGACGCCTACGTCGAGGCGAGCCGCACTGAGAAGGGTTTCTGGGGCCACATGCGGGCCTACACAGTCAGCCTGCTCAAGGCCTACTTCGGCGACGCGGCCACCGAGGAGAACGACTACTGCTTCGAGCACCTGCCGCGGCTGACCGGATCCCACAGCACGTACGAGACCGTCATGGCCCAGCTCGACGGAGTGTGCAAGGGCTACTTCCTCATGGGCGAGAACCCGGCCGTCGGCTCGGCCAACACCCGGCTCCAGCGGCTCGGCATGGCGCAGTTGGAGTGGCTGGTCGTACGGGACTTCTCGCTGATCGAGTCCGCGACATGGTGGCAGGACGGGCCGGAGACCGAGACCGGCGAGATGCGCACCGAGGACATCGGTACCGAGGTGTTCTTCTTCCCGGCTGCCTCGCACACCGAGAAGTCCGGCTCGTTCACCAACACCAATCGCTGGCTCCAGTGGCACCACGCCGCCGTCGAGCCCGAGGGCGACGCACGCAGCGACCTGTGGTTCATGTACCACCTGGGCCGTCGCATCAAGGCGAAACTCGCCGCGTCCACAGACCCGATGGACCGGCCCGTACAGGATCTGACCTGGGACTATCCGGTGGACGGGCCGCTGGATGAACCCATCGCGGCCGCCGTCCTGGCCGAAATCAACGGTCATGGGCCCGACGGCGCGCCGCTCTCGGGATACACGGAACTCAAAGACGACGGCTCGACCCGGTGCGGCTGCTGGATCTACTGCGGCGTGTACGCGGACGGCGTCAACCAGGCCGCCCGCCGCAAGCCGCACACCGAACAGGACTGGATCGCCGCCGAATGGGCCTGGTCCTGGCCCGCCAACCGCCGCATCCTCTACAACCGGGCGTCCGCGGCCCCGGACGGCACACCATGGAGTGCACGCAAGGCGCTCGTCTGGTGGGACGAGGCCGACGCGAAGTGGACCGGGCACGACATCCCCGACTTCGTACCTGACCGCGCCCCCGACTACGTACCGCCCAAGGAAGCCAGAGGAGCGGACGCGCTGCGCGGCGACGACCCGTTCATCATGCAGGCCGACGGCAAGGGCTGGCTGTACGCACCCGCCGGCCTCGAGGACGGCCCGCTGCCCACGCACTACGAGCCGCAGGACTCGCCCTTCACCAACGCCCTGTACCCGTCGGTCTCCCGTTCTCCGGTACGGCAGTTGCACCCGAGGGAGGGCAACCGCTACCACCCCAGCGGGGACGAACCGGGCTCCGACGTCTATCCGTATGTCGTCACCACCCACCGGCTGACCGAGCACTTCACCGCGGGCGGCATGAGCCGCTGGTCGCCGTACCTCTCCGAACTGCAGCCCGAGTTCTTCTGCGAACTGTCCCCGCAGCTCGCCGCCGAGCGCGGTCTGGAGCACGGCGGCTGGGCCACGATCATCACCGCCCGCAACGCCGTCGAAGCGCGCGTGCTGGTGACCGAGCGGATCAAACCCCTGACCGTGCATGGCCGTACGGTCCACCAGATCGGCCTGCCCTTCCACTGGGGACCCAACGGAGTCGCCACCGGCGACGCGGCCAACGAACTCGTCGCCATCGCCCTTGACCCCAACGCCCACATCCAGGAAGACAAGGCGCTCACCGCCGACATCCGCCCCGGACGGCGGCCGCGCGGACCGGATCTGCCGAAGCTCGTCGCCGAATACCGCCGCATGGCAGGCATCACCGAGACGACCGGAACGGAGGCCGGGAAGTGACCGCCGAGCAGGAGCGCATGGGCTTCTTCACGGACACCTCCGTCTGTATCGGGTGCAAGGCGTGCGAGGTCGCGTGCAAGGAGTGGAACGCCATTCCGGAGGACGGGCTGTCGCTGACCGGGATGTCGTACGACAACACCGGGGGGCTCGGGGCCTCCACCTGGCGGCATGTGGCGTTCATCGAGCAGCCGGCGCCTGACGGGCGCACCGAACTCCCACTCGCCGACGGCGGCGACCAGGCCGAACGCCCGCCCGCCGAGGGCGAGTTCCGCTGGCTGATGTCCTCGGACGTCTGCAAACACTGCACGCACGCCGCCTGTCTGGACGTGTGCCCGACCGGTTCGCTCTTCCGGACCGAGTTCGGCACTGTCGTCGTCCAGGAGGACATCTGCAACGGCTGTGGCTACTGCGTTCCGGCCTGCCCCTACGGCGTGATCGAGCAACGGCCCGCAGACGGCCGGGCCTTCAAATGCACCATGTGCTACGACCGCCTCGGCGCCGGCCAGGAGCCGGCCTGCGCCAAGGCATGCCCGACCGAGTCGATCCAGTTCGGCCCCCTGGACGAACTGCGCGAACGAGCCGCGCTGCGGGTCGACCAGCTGCAGGCGAGCGGAGTGAGCGACGCCCGGCTGTACGGGCACGATCCGCAGGACGGCGTCGGAGGCGACGGTGCGTTCTTCCTCCTGCTGGACGAGCCGGAGGTCTACGGACTGCCACCGGACCCGGTGGTCACCACGCGCGACCTCCCCACGATGTGGAAGCACGCGGGCGCCGCGGCGCTCGCCCTGGCAGGCAGCTTCGCGCTGTCGTTCGCGCTCCCCGCGATGACCGGACGGAAGGTACGCCGATGAAGCGCCGCGGCGAGCAACTGATGGTGCCACGGGCCGAGTTCGACTCGTACTACGGAAAGCCCGTCATCAAGACGCCGGCCTGGGCAGCGCGCGACATCGCCGGATACTTCTTCCTCGGCGGCCTCGCCGGGGCCGGCTCGGTCCTGGCGGCGGGCGCGCACCTGACGGGCCGCACCTGCACCGCGACCGCGATGAAGGTCTCTTCACTGGCCGCCGTCTCCCTGTCCGCGGCCGCACTCGTCAACGACCTCGGCAGGCCCGGCCGATTCGCCCACATGCTGCGTGTCTTCAAGCCGACCTCACCCATGAGCGTCGGCTCCTGGCTTCTGACGGTATACGGACCCGCTGCCGGGGCGGCCGCCACCAGCGCGGTAACCGGACGGCTGCCGCGGATCGGCGCCACGGCCACCGCGGGCGCGGCGGTGCTGGGACCGGCGCTCGCCGCCTACACCGCAGTCCTCGCCGCCGACACCGCCGTACCGGCCTGGCACGGCGTGCACCGCGAACTGCCCTACGTCTTCGCCGCGTCGGCGACCGCGGCGGCCTCCGGGATGGCCCTGGTGCTGGGCCCCCGGCACGAGACGGCGCCGGCCCGGTGCGCGGCCGCTCTGGCCGCCGTGGCCGAGGCGACGGTCGCCAGGGCCGCCGAGCGGCGGCTCGGCATGGTCGCCGAAACCTGGCGCGAGGGACGCGCCGGCACACTGCTGCGCTCCGCCCGGCTGCTCACCGCGGCCGGCGCGGTGGGCGCCGTGCTCCTCGGACATCGCAGCCGGCCGGCCGCCGTCGCGAGCGGCCTCGCGCTACTCGCGGGCTCGGCCTGCACACGTTTCGGGGTCTTCGCCGCAGGCATCGCCTCCGCCGAGGACCCCCGGTACACCGTCGGCCCCCAGCGGGCGGCCCTTGAACAGCGTTCGGAGAGGCAGGAACCACGGTGAACAGCACACAGCAGCCCACGACGCCGGTCGTGGTGACGCTCAGCGGTTGCTCGAAGGAGGACGCCGACACCGTCTTTCGCGTACTGGGGCACTCATTCGCCTCGGACCGGGCTGACGATGACGCCCCGCAGTACACGCCCCACCCGCATCTGAGCGTATGGACCGCGACCTTCGACGTGGCGCCCACACACGCTCCGGACAGGCCGGCGACCGATCCGGACAAGCCCCCGCGGCTCAGCGCTGCCCTCCAGGTCGGAATCCAGGGCGGCTACTGGGCGGTGGACCGGACGAGGGACGCACTCGCCGCCGCGTTCGAGGTGACCGAAGAGGGCATGGCCGCCGGCGATCAGGAGAAGGACGTCCAGCTGCGGCTGGAGAGCGGAGGCCGGTAGGGGGAGCGGTAGCCGGGCCGGACTCCGGCCCCGTTCCGCGTTGCGGGACCCTCCGTACCGCGCAAATGTCGAAGGACCCAGTTCGAGGAGGACAGTCCCATGCCCATCGCCACCGTGAATCCGGCAACCGGTGAGACGCTCAAGACCTTCGATGCGCTGGGAGCCGAGGAGATCGACCGGCGACTCGCGCTCGCGGTGACCGCCTTCGCCCGCCACCGCACCACGGATTTCGGCCGGCGGGCGGACCTGCTGAACCGCGCGGCACAGCTGCTGGACGAGGACCAGCAGGACATCGCGAGGACCATGACGACCGAGATGGGCAAGCCGATCACCGCCGCCCGTGCGGAGGCGGCGAAGTGCGCCAAGGCGATGCGCTGGTACGCGGGACACGCCGAGGGCCTCCTCGCCGACGAGCACCCTTCCGCCGCCGATCTGAAGGACTCCGGTGCCTCCCGGGCGATCGTCCGCTACCGCCCGCTAGGCGTCGTCCTTGCCGTGATGCCGTGGAATTTCCCGCTGTGGCAGGTCGTACGCTTCGCCGCCCCGGCCCTGATGGCCGGCAACGTCGGCCTGCTCAAGCACGCATCGAACGTGCCGCAGACCGCTCTCTATCTGGAGGAGCTCTTCCGGCGCGCCGGGTTCGAGGAGGGCTGTTTCCAGACGCTGCTCGTGGGATCGGGCGCGGTCGAGAACATCCTGCGTGACCGCAGGGTTGCCGCTGCGACCCTGACCGGCAGTGAGCCGGCCGGCCGTTCCGTCGCCGCCATCGCGGGCGACGAAGTGAAGAAGACCGTACTGGAGCTCGGCGGGAGCGACCCCTTCGTCGTGATGCCGTCCGCCGACATCGGACGGGCGGCCAGGACGGCGGTGACCGCCCGGGTGCAGAACAACGGCCAGTCCTGCATCGCCGCCAAGCGGTTCATCGCCCACGCCGACGTCTACGACGACTTCTGCGAGCGCTTCACCGCGGGGATGAGGGAGCTGACCATCGGCGACCCGATGCAGGAGTCCACCGATATCGGCCCGCTCGCCAGCGAACAGGGCCGCGCGGACATCGAGGAGCTCGTCGACGACGCCCTGAGCCGCGGCGCGACGGCACGGTGCGGAGGCAGGCGCCCCCAGAAGCCGGCCCAGGGCTGGTACTACGAGCCCACCGTCATCGTCGACGTCACCGCCGACATGCGCATCCACCATGAGGAGGCCTTCGGCCCCGTCGCCACCGTCTACCGGGCGGCCGACGTCGACGAGGCGGTGGCCCTCGCCAACGACACGCCCTTCGGGCTCAGTTCCAATGTGTGGACGCGCGACGACGAAGAGGCCGAGCGGTTCGCCCGCGACATTGAGGCGGGCGGCGTCTTCTTCAACGGAATGACGGCCTCCCACCCCGCCCTGCCCTTCGGCGGCGTCAAGCGCTCCGGATACGGCAGGGAGCTGTCGGGCCACGGCATCCGTGAATTCTGCAACGTGACCACGGTGTGGCACGGCGCCGAGCCCAAGGACAAGAGCTGAGCCTTCCGGGAGGAGCACGGGCGAGGTTGACCGAAGTGGCCCGGAGAAGACCGGCCGCCGGGTGGCAGCCCGCCCGGCCGCCCGGTCACCCGGCAGGCGCGTCCGACGGTGTCGCGCACCGCAGCTCGTCGCCGTGGACAGGCGCCCCCTCCACGCTGCTTCGGTCGTGGACGACCTTGACGACGGCGCCTGCCTCGGACCCGACCGCGACGTCGAAGACCTGGCCGTGCCCGGCGACGGCGTGCAGGCTTGCGCCGGGAAGCGCTGCTGCGATCGTGGTCGCGTGGCGAGCCCAGACCGGGTCGTAGGTGATGGTGGTCGGGCCCTTTGGGCGTGGCTCGTCGGGCTTGCGCGGGACGTACTCCACGACGAAGCCGTTCGCCCGCAGCGCGCTCGCGACCTCCTGATCCGTGACCCGAAGGTTCAGCCAGGCCGGCGGAATCTCGACCGGGACGTCCATGCTGGGCCGGATCCGGGAGTCACCGACGATCGGCCGGTCCGCACGAAGGGCGGCCCACAGGGCGGCGGAGCGGTCCTTGTCCCAGATCAGTGTGGAGCCCCACTGCGGTACGCGGTGATCGAAATCCGAGATGGGCACGGTCGCGAACTCCGTCCGGTCCGCTTCCAGCCGATGCAAGTGCGAGCCCAGTTCCATCAGGTCCACGAGGCTGGTGTCCGGGTCCGTGCGCACGGAGGCGCGCAGCCTGAGGGCCGTGCGGGCCGCGGCGGCCGGGTCGGCGAAGGCTTTCTCAGTTCTCAGCCGGGACAGCATCTCGATGAGCAGACGCTGTTGACGGCGCATCCGGCCCAGGTCACCGGGTGGTGAGACGTGCCGGGCGCGGACGTAACGCAGGGCGCCGATACCGTCCAGCTGGTGTGTCCCCGCAGTCAGGTTCAGCCCGGAACCCAGGTCTTGCAGGGGCTTGTCCGTACACACCTTCGCTCCGCCGAGGCGGTCCACGGTGTCCGTGAAGCCGGTGAAGTCCGTCTCGAGATAGTGATCGATGCGCAGTCCGGTCGCTTTCTCCACCGTGCGTACCGTGAGATCTCCGCCCCCGTGCGCAAAGGCGCCATTGATTTTTCCGAGGTGCCGTGGATGTGCGTGATCGGCGAACTCCCACATAGGAATCCCGGGGAATGGATACCACACTCATCCGCCGACCGTCCTCGGCGATGTGCACGACCATCATCACGTCCGTGCAATCGCACCCTTTGCCACCGACGTGCAGGCGCTCCTTGTCTTCGGCTGACAGGCCCGTTCGACTGTCGATTCCGACGACGAGGACATTGGTGCCGTTGGCCTCACCGGCGACAGCTGAGCGGGAAGCGGACCTGTCGGCCGCCCAGAGGGACCCGCCCGAGGCGGCGAGCGAGGCGATGAGAACAGCCGTGACAGTGACACTGCGCACAGAGCACTCCTCCGATGTCGGATTTCAACTGTCCGACGGAATCACGGAATGAGTGCCCGGGCGTGTATTTGGCGGCGAATCCCCGATCAGATGTCGGTCGATCGGCGGCCTTCGGGGCGCCATTCGGAGCAGGCGCGGGGCCGCCCGCAGCAGTGCGGGCGGCCCCTTCGGACGGCGGCCGGTCAGTTGCTCAGCCGGTGATGATCGCCGGGTCGCTCACACCGGGCTGACCGTTCTCGACATGCCCGGCGAACCGGCGCAGGAATGTCCTGTTCGTGTCGGACACCATGCTCAGGTCGTACCAGCGCTTGCTGCCGCACAGATCCACCGTGTGCACGACGCGTCCGCCCGCGCGCACCGTGAACGTCTGCTTCTGCCCGCCGTACGCATTCGTCAGCGTGAGGTGACAGTCGGTGCTGCCTCCATTCGTCATGGTCAGCTCGACGCGGCCGCTCGAAGCCATGTGGCGGGCTGTCACCTCGGGGCCCGCGGTCGTGCCCGGGCCCTTGAAGGTGCGCAGGAAGCCGTTCGGGCCGTATACCGACAGGTCGTACACGCCCTTGGAGTAGGCCGTGTTCCAGGTATCGGAGAGGCTCTTGCCGGCTGCGGCGGTGTACGTCCACGGCCCGTCCGTACGGTTCGCCGACGTGACCAGGAAGTGCGCTCCCGCGGTCGTGCCACCGCTGAAGGTGAGCGTGAAGCGCCCGGTCGAGGGCGTCCCGGCCCCGTCCACCAGGGGTGCGTAACGCAGCGGGCGGGCCGGCCGCGACCCCCTCTCCTGCTTGGGCAGCACGGGGTTGGCCGGGGGCTTGGGCACATAGCTGGGGTGCCGCTCGTTGTCCGGCGGCTCGTACCCGTCGGTGTCCGGGAGCGCGGCCGGGGTGGTGTTCTTGAGGCCGAAGTCGAAGGCGGATGTCAGGTCGCCGCAGATGGCGCGCCGCCACGGCGAGATGTTCGGCTCGCCCACGCCGAAGCGGTTCTCCATGAACCGGACGATCGAGGTGTGGTCGAAGACCTCCGAGCAGACGAAGCCGCCGGTGCTCCAGGGGGAGACGACGAGCATGGGCACGCGCTGCCCCAGACCGTATGTTCCGGCGGCGTAGTTGCTGTTGCCGCCGAAGTAGTCGAGCGCGGTGTCCACGGTGGACAGGCCCTGGGCGGCTGAGGACGGCGGATACGGCGGAACGACGTGGTCGAAGTAGCCGTCGTTTTCGTCGTAGGTGATGAAGAGCGCGGTCTTGCTCCACACCTCCGGGTTGGACGTGAGCGCGTCCAGCACCTGGGAGATGTACCAGGCGCCGTAGTTCGCGGGGAAGTTGGGGTGCTCGGAGAAGGCCTCGGGGGCGGCGATCCAGGAGATCTGCGGCAGCTTCCCCGCCTTCACATCGGCCTTGAGGATGTCGAAGAAGCCGTCGCCGGCCTTCGCGTTGGTCCCGGTGCGTGCCTTGTCGTAGAGCGGATCGCCCGGCTTGGCGTTGCGGTACTTGTCGAAGTAGAGCAGCGAGTTGTCGCCGTAGTTGCCGCGGTACGCGTCCTCGATCCAGCCCCAGTGCCCTGCCGCGTCCAGACCGTCGCCGATGTCCTGGTAGATCTTCCAGGAGACCCCCGCCTGCTGAAGGCGCTCGGGGTAGGTCGTCCAGTCGTACCCGGCCTCCTCGTTGCCGAGGACTGGCCCGCGGCCCTGGCCGTCGTTGCCCGTGTGGCCCGACCACATGTAGTAGCGGTTGGGGTCGGTCGCTCCGATGAACGAGCAGTGGTAGGCGTCGCACACGGTGAACGCGTCGGCGAGCGCGTAATGGAACGGAATGTCCTCGCGGGTCAGGTATGCCATCGTCCCCGCGGTCTTGGCGGGAATCCACTGGTCGTACTTGCCCTGATTGAAGGCCTTGTGGCCGCCGGCCCAGTCGTGGTTGAGGCCCGCGATGAACTGCATGCCGAGGTCCTCGGCGTCCGGGTGGTAGGGCAGCACGTCCTTGCCGCCGTCCGGCTGGTGCCAGACCGACTTCCCACTGGCCAGAGTCACCGGGCGCGGGTCGCCGAATCCGCGTACGCCCTTCAGCGCGCCGAAGTAGTGGTCGAAGGAGCGGTTCTCCTGCATCAGCACGACGATGTGCTCGACGTCCTTGATGGTGCCGGAGCGGCGACTGGCGGGGATGGCGGCGGCGCGGTCGATGCTGCTCGACAGGGCCGCGAATCCCGCGGTCGCGCCTGCGATCTGAAGGAACCGGCGCCGATTGAGTTCAGACATGAGTGTGGAGTCCTCTTTTGCGTGAGGAAACAGGAGTGAGCGGAGTGTCCAAGAGGAGCGAGCGGAAGGGAAGGGGTGGTGACGCCGGTGTGAAAGGACGAGGTACTCGCCGAGAACAACCTGGAGGGGCCGTGTGACGGCCCGGTCGCGGGCCGGGCCCCTGCCGCCCGCAGGCAGGTCGGCCCCGCAGGCATGGCCGGTCCGGACGGGGGTACCCGGACGCGGTCACTGTTCAGTACGGCAGGGAAGGTGAGACGTTATGGGCTTGGGAGGATGCATCATCCTGATCGCGGTCGGGGCGATCCTCACATTCGCCACCGACTGGCAGGTGAAGGGCGCCAACCTCGACGTCATCGGTCTGATCCTGATGGCCGTGGGCATCATCGGCGTCGCCACCTTCACCAGCATCGCCAAGCGCAGGCGCGTGATCATGCCGCCGTCGACCCCGCTGGTCGACGAAGAGCGGGACCGCCGCCGCTACGAGTGAGCTTCGGCGCGGCCTGCACCGGGTTTGGCCTGGCGGCGCAGGGGCACCCGGCAGCCCGTCCGCCGATCCACATCCTCGCCGCGCCGGAGGCCGTCGTGAGTCGTTCGCGTGTCGTTGTCGTCGGAGCCGGATTCGCCGGTTTCCATGCCGCCCGTACGCTCTCCCGGACAGTCCGGGACGAAGCCGAGGTCGTGCTGCTCAACCCCACCGACTACTTCCTGTATCTGCCACTGCTGCCTCAGGTTGCGGCGGGCATCCTGGAACCCCGCCGGGTGACCGTCTCGCTCCCCGACACCCTGCCGCGAGTACGCCTGGTGCTCGGCGAGGCCGGAACGGTCGACCTGGACGAACGTCGTGTGCACTACACAGACCCGGAGGGCGCTCCCGGTGAGCTGGGGTACGACCGCCTCGTCCTCGCCGTCGGCAGCGTCAACAAATTGCTTCCCATACCCGGCATCGCCGAGCACGCGCACGGCTTCCGCGGGATCCCCGAAGCGCTCTATCTGCGTGACCACATCACCCGCCAGATAGAACTGGCAGCCACCGGCGCCCCCGCCGAGGCCCGTGCCGCCCGCCGCACCTTCGTGGTCGTCGGCGCGGGCTACACCGGCACCGAAGTCGCCGCCCAGGGCCAGCTGTTCACCGACGCCCTGGCCCGCAAGCAGCGAGGCACGGGTAAGGGCAAGGGCCCGTGCCCGCGCCCGCGCTGGGTGCTGCTGGACGTCGCCGACCGCATCCTGCCGGGGCTCGACCCCAGGCTGTCATCGGCAGCCGACCGGGTGCTGCGCAGGCGCGGCGTCGACGTGCGGACCGGGACCTCGGTCAAGGAGGCGACCCGCGACGGGGTCCTGCTGGACGACGGAGAGTTCATCGACACCAGGACGATGGTCTGGTGCGTGGGCGTACGTCCGGACCCGCTGGTCTCCGAAGTCGGACTGGCCGTGGAACGCGGCCGGCTCCTCGTCGACCCCAAGCTGACCGTGCCCGGTCACCCCGAGGTCTTCGCCTGCGGTGACGCGGCCGCCGTGCCAGACCTGACCACGCCGGGGGACTACACCCCGATGACCGCTCAGCACGCCTCACGCCAGGGCAAGGTGGCCGGACTCAACGTCGCCGCCTCCCTCGGCCGCGGCGAGCAGCGCAATTACGAACACCACGATCTGGGTTTCGCAGTCGATCTCGGCGGGGTGCAGGCCGCCGCGAACCCCCTGGGCGTTCCGCTGTCCGGGCCGCTCGCGGGAGCCGTGACCCGTGGCTACCACCTGGCCGCCATGCCGGGAAACCGGGTGCGCGTCGCCGCCGACTGGCTGCTGGACGCCCTGCTGCCGCGCCAGGCCGTCCAGTTGGGTCTCGTCCGCTCCTGGTCGGTCCCGCTCGACACAGCCTCGCCCGAACTGGCCCGCGTGCCGGGCGGGCCCGACAAGGAGGAGTGACATGCGAAACGACCAACTGGCGGAACTGGGACAGCAGTTGCGAGTGGACGCGATTCGCGCCGCCGACGCGGCGGGCTCCGGGCATCCGACGTCCTCCATGTCGGCCGCGGACCTGGCCGCCGTACTGCTGGCCAACCATTTGCGCTACGACTTCGACCGGCCCGACCATCCGGGCAACGACCGGCTGATCTTCTCCAAGGGGCATGCCTCGCCGCTCCTGTACGCCCTTTACCGGATGGCCGGCGCCATCGACGACGAGGAACTCCTGACCTTCCGCCGCCTCGACAGCCGCCTCGAAGGGCATCCGACTCCGCGACTGCCGTGGGTGGACGTGGCCACCGGATCACTTGGCCAGGGGCTGCCCGTCGGTGTGGGCATGGCACTGGCGGGCAAGCGGCTCGACCAGATTCCCTACCGGGTGTGGGTGCTGGCGGGCGACAGCGAGATGGCCGAGGGCTCCGTCTGGGAGGCCGTGGAGCACGCGGCGTACGAACATCTCGACAATCTGACCCTGATCATCGACGTCAACAGGCTCGGCCAGCGCGGGCCCACCCGACATGGGTGGGACCTGGAGGCATACGCCCGCCGGCTGGGCGCGTTCGGCTGGCACACCATCGAGATCGACGGGCATGACGTCGGCGCCGTGGACGCCGCGCTCGCGGAGGCCGGCGCCACGATCGGACAGCCCAGCGCGATCATCGCCCGCACCCGCAAGGGGCGCGGGGTCGCCGACGTCGAGGACCGGGAAGGCCTGCACGGCAAGCCACTGCCCGACGCGGATGCGGCCATCGAGGAGCTGGGCGGGCCGCGGTTCATCCGGGTCGACGTCCGCAAGCCCCCCGCGGCACGGGTTTTGCACACCACTCTCGGCGGGCCACTCTCCCTGCCGACGTTCGATGTCGGCGACTCGGTCGCCACCCGTACCGCGTACGGCAAGGCCCTCGCCGCGCTGGGCTCGGCGCGGGGCGACGTCGTGGCCCTCGACGGGGAGGTCGGCGACTCGACACGCACCGAGTACTTCGCCAAGGCCCACCCGAGCCGCTACTTCGAGTGCTACATCGCCGAACAGGAACTGGTCGCGGCAGCAGTGGGGCTGCACGCCCGCGGCTACGTCCCGTACGCATCGACCTTCGCGGCATTCCTGACGCGCGCCCACGACTTCATACGGATGGCAGCCGTCAGCCGCTCCGCGATCAATCTCGTCGGCTCGCACGCGGGCGCCGCGATCGGCCAGGACGGCCCCTCGCAGATGGGACTCGAGGATCTGGCGATGTTCCGCGCGGTGCACGGCAGCACCGTGCTCTATCCGTGCGACGCGAACCAGACGGCCCGGCTGGTCGCGGCCATGGCCGAGCTGCCGGGTGTGAGCTATCTGCGCACCAGCAGGGGCGACACGCCGGTCATCTACGGTCCGGACGAGGAGTTCCCGGTGGGCGGCTCCAGGGTGCTGCGGTCCTCGGACCGGGACCGGGTGACGGTCGTCGCCGCGGGAGTGACCGTCCATGAGGCGGTACGGGCAGCCGAACTGCTCGGGCAGGAAGACATCGACGTGCGCATCGTCGACCTCTATTCGGTCAAGCCGGTGGACGCGGTGACGCTCCAGGAGGCGGCGGATGCGACGGGGTGCCTGCTGACGGTGGAAGACCACCGTCCGGAAGGCGGCATCGGGGACGCGGTGGCGGAAGCTTTCACGGACGGCCGCCCGATGCCCCGTCTGGTGCGGCTGGGCGTGCGGAACATGCCGGGGTCGGCCACGCCGGAGGAGCAGCTGCACATGGCCGGGATCGACGCCCCGTCGATCGCGGCGGGAGTGCGGCTGCTGGTGGAACAAGCGGTGGTGCGCTGAGCGAGCCAACACAGCCGGCGTGCGCTGAGCGAGCCAACACAGCCGGCGGCCGACGGGAACGTGGCCCCGTCGGCCGCCGGTTCGCCGCCCTGTACCGGGCGGCCGTATTGAATTCTCGTTCAATTCGCTGTCTACCACCGGTACCAGCGGGACCTCGTGCCTGTCGACGTGGTGCTCCGCATCAGGAATCCCAGGAGCCAGATGGCAAGCACAATGAGTGCAATCCACCAGAGCACCTTTACGGCGAATCCGGCTCCGAAGAGAATGAGTGCCAGAAGCAGAACGAGCAGGATGGGAACCATTTTCTGCACCTCCATGCGAACGGGTGCCCGAAATCCTTCTGCTTACACGTCGGTTCAGCCACCGGGTTTGACGCGCGTTTGACGAGAGCGACCGCGGGCATGCGGCCCAGAGAGTGCGATATAAGGAGCTGACTCGGCGCAAGTACGGTTCACAATATGGAGGTGTCCGGAGATGGGGAAAGCTGACGAAGAGCGTGATCGTGGTCGGGACGAAACACCGGAGGAAAGGGCGGACCGGCGCTGGACCGAACTCCTTCAGGAATTGCGGGTCGCCCAGACCGGTGTGCAGATCCTCTTCGGTTTTCTGCTCACCGTGGTCTTCCAGCCGCGCTTCGCCTCTCTCTCCGACACCAACCAGACGATCTATACGGTCACGGTGCTGCTGGGGGCGGCCACGACCGGCGCTCTGATCGGCCCGGTGTCCTTCCACAGGCTTCTCACCGGCCAGCAGCTGAAGCCCCAGACGGTCATCTGGGCCTCTCGCCTCACGGTGGTCGGGCTGTTCCTCCTGCTGTGCACGATGGCGTCGGCCCTGCTCCTCATCCTGCGCGTGGTCGTCGACGACACTCTGGCCATCTGGCTGGTGGTGGGGATGGTCGTGTGGTTCGTCCTGTGCTGGCTGGTGCTTCCGGTGTGGGCCCGCGCCACTCATCGGACCGACAGCTGACGGGGCGCGGTTCAACTCCGTCGAACGCCTGACGCGTTGCGGGACAAATGAGAGGGGTGGGGTGGGTGCAGGCCCCTGGGAGTGTGGCGGTACTGTGCGCGCACCGCCATATGGGTGGTGGCGCGGCAACCGTGGAGGACTTAATGACAGCAATCAAGAGATCGTGGCGCCGTTCGGGGGCCCTGGTAGCGGTGGCGACGGCCGGCGTCTTCGGCGTCGGCCTGGCCGCCGGCCCGGCGCAGGCGCACACCCCGGTGTGGTCGGTGACCTGCACCGAGGTCCAGATAGACCTGACCCGCTACAACTCCCAGGCCGACAACACCGTGACCGTCACCGTGGACGGCAAGGACCTGCTGCCCACCGAGACGTTCAAGGCGGAGTTCCACAAGAAGCTCGAGCTGCCCAAGCACAGCAGCGAGCTCTCCGTCCGCCTGGTGGTGAAGGCCGGCGACGGCGACAACTTCTCGCGCGACGAGACCAAGAAGGCGCCGGTCTGCGAGGACAGCACCCCGACTCCGCCGGCCACCCCGACTCCGCCGGCCACCCCGACTCCGCCGGCCACCCCGACCCCGTCGGCCACGCCGACTCCCTCGGACACGCCCACCACGGCCACTCCCACGCCGAGCAGTTCCACCAGCTCCGCCGAGGTGCCGCCGTCGGCCAAGCCGAGCTCCCCCTCGGGTGACCTGGCCGAGACGGGTTCCTCCAGCTCAACTCCGCTGATCGCCGGCGCTGCCGCCGCGATCATCGTCGCGGGTGGCGGCGTCATGTGGGCCGCGCGCAAGCGGCGTAGCGCCCAGCACTGACCCCGGCGCGCTGCCGCGGGACGAACCGCGGCGCGTCGCCGAAGCGGGGCGGGTGGGCCGTCGAGAGACGGCCCACCCGCCCCGCTTCGTTGTCAGGCCGCGGCCGGCGTGTAGTGCGCCGCCTCGTCGCCCTCGACGACCCGGCTGAGCCCACCGTCGACGCCGACAGGGACATCGCCCGCGACCGTCACCCGGTGCAGCAGACGCGCAAAATCGCCGTAGTCGTCGGGCGCGTAGTGCTGCGTGCTGCGGTTGTCGAAGAGGACCAGGTCGCCCGGCGCCCAGGTCCAGCGGACGACGTTCTCCGGGCGGGTCACGTACGACTGGAGGATCCGCAGGATGTCACGGGACTCGGACTGGGACAGGCCCACCAGAGACTGCGCGAAGCCACCGACGAACAGGCCGCGCTCGCCCGACTCGGGGTGGACGCGCACCACCGGGTGTTCGGTGCGGTACTTCCTCGAGACGAACTGCCTGCGGTGCTCGGCGGCCTTCTCGGTCTTCGGCTCTGCATAGTCGTACGCGTTGGTGTGGACGGCCCACAGCCGGTCGGCCAGCTCGCGCAGCGCCTCGGGCAGATCCCGGTAGGCGGCCGCCGAGTTGGCGATCAGGGTGTTGCCGCCGTACGGCGGCAACACGAGGCTGCGCAGCGTGGACGCCTTGGGCGGGGTGCGCAGGAACGTGACGTCGGTGTGCCACTGGTTGGCGCGGATGCCCTCGTCGCCGTCGACCGGCAGGATGTGCGGCTGGCCCTCGACGGACGGCACTGTGGGGTGCGCGGTGGTGAGCTCGCCGAACAGCGAGGCGAACCGTAGCTGAGCGTCGTCGTCGAGCTGTTGGTCGCGGAAGAAGAGCGCCTTGTGCTCGACGAGCGCCGCGTTGATCTCGGTGACGACGGCGGGGTCGAGGTCGGTGGAGATGTCGACGCCGAGGATCTCGGCGCCGATACGGCCGCCGATCCGGCGAATGTCGAAACCGGTGCTGGTCATGCGGAACTGCCTTTCTCTGGCGGTGAATGAACGGGGTTCAGTGGGCAGGGCCCGGCCGGCCTGCCGGGCGCTCCAGGCCGTAGTGGTCGCGCAGGGTGCGGCCGCCGTACTCGGTGCGGAACAGCCCCCGGTCCTGCAGCAGGGGGACGACCTGGTCGACGAAGTCGTCGAGTCCGCCGGGCAGATACGGCGGCATGATGTTGAAGCCGTCTGCCGCGCCCTCGGTGAACCACTGCTCCAGCTGGTCCGCGATCTGCTCGGGCGTACCGGCGAAGACCCGGTGGCCGCGGCCGCCGCCGAGCCGGGCGATGAGCTGCCGGATGGTGAGCTGCTCGCGCCTGGCGAGGTCCGCGACCAGCGTGAAGCGGGACTTGTTGCCGTTGATGTCCTGCTCCTCGGGGAGCTCGGGCAGCGGTCCGTCCAGCGGCAGTCCGCTCAGGTCCGTGCCGAGCATCCCGGACAGCTGCTGGAGCCCGTACTCCGGGACCTGCAGCCCTGTGAGCTCGTCCTCCAGCGCCAGCGCCTCGGCCTCGGTGCCGCCGATGATCGGGCAGATGCCGGGCAGGATCTTCAACTGTTCCGGTGTGCGGCCGTACTTCGCGAGCCGCGACTTGAGGTCTTTGTAGAAGGTCTGGCCGTCGGCGAGAGTCTGCTGGGCGGTGAACACCGCCTCCGCGTACCGGGCCGCGAACTCCTTGCCGTCCTCCGACGACCCGGCCTGCACCAGCAGAGGATGTCCCTGAGGCGAGCGCTGTACGTTGAGCGGCCCGTCGACCCGGAAGTGGGTGCCGCGGTGCTCGATCGCCCGTACGGCGCCCTCCTCCGAGTAGACGCCGCGCTCGCGGTCGATCACCGGCGAGTCGTCCAGCCAGCTGTCCCACAGCTTCTTGGTCACGTCGAGGAACTCGGCGGCGCGCTCGTAGCGCAGAGCGTGCTCCAGATGCTCTTCGAGGCCGAAGTTCCTGGCCTCGGCGACATTTCCGGAGGTGACGATGTTCCAGCCGGCCCGGCCGCCGCTGATGTGGTCCAGCGAGGCGAACTTGCGCGCCACATGGAAGGGTTCGTTGAAGGTGGTCGAGACGGTCGCGATCAGCCCGATGTGCTCGGTGGCGACAGCCAGCGCGGACAGCAGTGTCAGCGGCTCGAACCCGCCGACCGCGTTGTAGCGGGCGTTGCCCCACAGCGCGACGCCGTCCGCGAGGAACAGCGAGTCGAGCCTGCCGCGTTCGGCGGTACGGGCCAGCTCCTGGAAGTACGAGAGATCGGTGATCCGCTCGGGCTGGGTGCGCGGATGGCGCCAGGCGGCATCGTGATGACCGGCGTTCATCAGGAACGCGTTGAGATGGAACTGGCGTGGGATGTCGGCGGGCATGGGTGAATCCTCAGTTTCCGGTCGGGGTGCGCCAGGACGTGAAGCGGCGTTCCAGGGCTACGAGCAGCTGGTTGAAGATCACGCCGATGGCGGAGATGGTGATGATCCCGGCATACATCTCGGGTATCGCGAAGTTGAACTGCGAGGCGTTGACGAGGTAGCCGAGCCCGGCCTTGGCGCCCACCATCTCGGCGGCGACGAGGACGAGGATCGCGAACCCGCCGGCCAGCCGGATGCCGGTGAATACCGTCGGTACCGAGGCGGGCAGGATCACTTTCTGGAAGATCCGCGGTGCGGGCAGATCCATTGACCTGGCGAGCCTCAGCAGGGTCGGATCGACGCTGCGTACGGCGCTGATGGTGTTCAGCAGGATCGGCCAGGTGCACGCATAGAGGACGATGGAGATCTTCGAGGTCTCGCCGATGCCGAGCAGCAGCACGAAGACCGGCAGCAGCGCCAGTGCCGCGGTGTTGCGGAAGACCTCGAGGAGTGGCCCGAGAAGATCCGCGAGCGGCTTGTACCAGCCGATCAGCAGGCCGAGCGGTACGGCGACGACGACCGCGAACCCGAAGCCGGTGAGCGATCGCCCGAGGCTGGCCTGCGTGTGCTCGACGAGCTGCCCGTCGAGCAGCAGCTGCCACCAGGCGATGACGACTTCGGAGAACGGCGGCAGAAAAGTACGGTCGACGAGGCCGAGGCGGGGCGCGGTCTCCCACAGCGCGAGCAGCGCCGCGATCGCGACGGTCCGGGTGAACACCGCAAGCAGGGCCCGGCCGGCGCTCCGCAGGGGAGCCCGCAGTGCGCCGGTGCGGGCGGGGGGCGCGAGCGCCGGATCGGTGTGCCGCGCCGCGCCGCTCACATCGACGGCGGTTGCCGACGCCTTCTCGGTGGTGATGCTCATGGCGTTACGGCCTCCAGCTCCTCCTTCTGGGCCCGGCTGACCTCATCGCGCAGCAGGCTCCAGATCTGATGTCGGTGGTGCGCAAACTCGGGGCTGGACCGCGGATCGGCGTCGGCGCCTCTCTCACCCAGGTCGATCGGCACGATCTCTTTGATCCGGCCGGGCCGGGAGGTAAGCACGGCGACCCGCTGCCCCAGACGGACCGCCTCGTCGATGCCGTGCGTGATGAACACGATCGTCTTGCCGGTGCGCTGCCAGATCCGCAGCAGCTCGTCCTGGAGCGACTCCCGGGTCTGCGCGTCGAGCGCGGCGAACGGCTCGTCCATCAGCAGCACATCGGGGTCGTAGGCGAGGCTGCGGGCGATGGCGACACGCTGGCGCATACCTCCGGAGAGCTCGTGCGGATGGCGGTCCTCGAAGCCGGTGAGCCCGACGAGCGCCAGATACTCCCGGGCCCGCTCGGCCCGTTCGCGGCGCGGCACCCGGGTGGCTTCAAGCCCGAACTCGACATTGCCCTGGGCGGTGCGCCAGGGGAGCAGGGCGTACTGCTGGAAGACGATGCCGCGGTCCAGACCCGGGCCCGAGATGGGTTCGCCGTCCAGCAGGATCCGGCCCGAGGTGGGCTCGGAGAGCCCGCCCAGCAGGTCGAGCAGGGTGGATTTCCCGCAGCCGCTGGGGCCGACGACAACCACGAACTCCCCGGCGGCGATGTCGAGATCGATACCGTCCAGCGCGGTGACGGGCTGTCGCTTTCCGCGTACGGGGAAGGTTTTGCCGATGCCCTGAAAGCTGATCTTCGCCGTGGTCATGGGGTCAACTCCCCGCCTTCGTGGCGCCCTTGTTGAACTTGTTGGTGTACAGGTCGGGGACCTTCACCTGGCCGGACTTGAGGTCTCCCCGCTCGGTGAGCCAGTCGGCCCAGACGGAAATCTCCTGCTCGTCGATCCGGCCGCCGGGCGCGGAGACACCGTAGGAGCGCCAGTACTTGAGCGCGTCGGCGCTCTCGTTGCGCTTCCGCTTGGTGAGGATCTCGGTCATCTTGGCGACGACCTCTTCGTGCGGTGTCGTACGGGACCAGTCCAGGGCCTTGCCCACGCCGGTGACGAAGGTCCGCACCGTCTCCGGGTTCTGTTCGATGAAGCGCTCTGTCAGCACATAGGTGCCTGCGCTGAAGCCCCCGCGCAGCTCGAAGTCGCTGAAGATCTTGCGTATGCCGCCGGTCTGCAGCGCCTTGTCGCGCAGGATGCCGCCGAGGACGGCCACGTCGATCTGCCGCTGGCGCAGCGACTGTTCGGTGTTGACTGGCGGTACGACGATCCGCTCGACCTGCTCGGCTTCTGCCCTGCTCAGGCCGTTCTTCTTGAGGTAGATGTCGAGCATCGCCTCGGCGTGGGCGCCGAGGGTGTTCATGCCGACCTTCTTGCCGATGAGGTCGCGGGGCCGGCGGATGGCGCTCTTCTCGGCGACGTAGAAGCCGCTGTAGGCGTACTTGTCGGAGCCGTAGTAGCTGATGACGGCCTTGATGCGAGCCTTGCGGGAGGCGAGCTTGACCACTGCGCCGTTGAATGCGCCCCCGAAGTCGATCTGACCGGAGGCGGCGGACTGGATGTCCTGCGGGCCGCTGATGGTGTTGCCGACCCAGTCGAGCTTCAGGTCCTCCAAATAGCCGAGGGCCGCGGCGAGTTCGGCCGGGTTCACCGCGCCGGCCGAACCCTGGTAGCGGAGCGTCCTGGTGTTGCGGACGCCGCTGCCGCTCGCTGTGCCGCAGCCCGCAGCCGCCAGCGCGGAGAGTCCTGAGAGCACAAGGAAGGTGCGTCTGGTGGAGGTCATCAGTCATTCCGTTTCGGGGTACGCGAAGATGCCTGGAAATTCACCGGGAAAGGCGCGATGAATTCAGGTAGGGGTGGGAACGCATTGGCAGGAGAATGGGGGAATTCCTGCCCAAGTAATTACCGCGGGAGGGCCGGGGAGCGAGGTGCTCAGCCCGTCAGAAGCCCCTGGAGCAGGGGCCGGACGCGGATGAAGAAGTCAGCTGCGCGTGTTTCAGCGGCCGGCGGCACAGAGTGCGCTGGCGTGCCGTCGAAGATCGACGTGCAGGCGCGATACGAGAATGTCAGCTTGACTCACAACGGTGAGAGTGGCAGCGATTTCCGGTCACGTCAATGCCTTTCGGAAATCGTCTCGCATCGTGAATTGTTACGGCTTTCTTTCGCGAATGTGGACTGTCGGACGGCTGTCACGGCCGCGGAGTGTCCACGGTCCTGACGGCCGCTGTTCTTCCCCGTGTTCCCGCGGCCCCTGGTACGTTCCCTCGAGCGCCGCGATGCTGTGCGCCGACAGCGCTTACTACGTGCTCAACAAGCCGTATTCCAGGAGTAGTTGTGGGCCTTGGCAGAGCAAGACGCTCCGTCGTGCTGGTCGCGACGGTGTCCGCACTGACGGCGGGGGCGCTGTCCCCCGCCGTCGCCGATTCCACCCCCGACCCCCGTCCCCGTGACGCGGCCGAAGTACTGCGCCCCCTCGCCCCGCCGCCTGCGAGCGCCCCGGCCGGACGTCCCAGAGCCACTGCCGACGGCGACGGTATCGAGACCGCGCGCAGCTCCCGGCCGATCGCCCCGGGTATCCGCCTCACCTCGTACGACCGGCTCGAATCCAACAAGTGGCTGCGGGTCGACGCACTCTCCGTCGATCTCGCCGGCAGCGGCGCACAGGCCGACTACCTCTCCTCGGGCAAGGTCGCCGAGCGCCGTACCGTCTCCGAACTCGCCGCCGGTCACGACGCCGGACCCGGCCGGCGCACCGTCGCCGCCATCAACGCCGACTTCTTCGACATCAACCAGACCGGCGCTCCGCAGGGCCCCGGCATCAAGGACGGCAAGGTCACCCACTCGCCGGCCACCGGCGCCAACCGGGCCGTCGGCATCGGCCCCGGGAGCGCGGGACGCGTCCTGCAGCTCTACTTCGACGGCACCCTGACGCTGCCCTCGGGAACGCACCAGCTGACCGCGTACAACGCCGCGAACGTCCCGGCCGGCGGTATCGGCGCGTACACCGTGGCCTGGGGAACCGCCGACCGTGCCCTGACCGTGGACGCCGCAACTCCCGTCGCCGAAGCGCTCGTACGGGACGGCAAAGTCGTCGCGGTCACGGGCAGGCCCGGCACCGGGCCGATCGCCCCGGACACCACCGTTCTGGTCGGACGGGAGGCCGGCGCCGGACTCCTCGCCGCGCTGCGCCCCGGCGACCCGGTGTCCCTGGAGTACCGTCCGCGCACCGACAGCGGACCCGTCCCGCGCACCGCGGTCGGCGGCCGTGAACTCCTCGTCGTCGACGGCGTACCCCAGAACCACGAGGGCGAGGGAAACAACACCGCCGCCCCCCGCACCGCCGTCGGCTTCTCCAAGGACGGCAGCGCGATGCAGGTCATCACCGTCGACGGCAGGCAGGCCGACAGCGGCGGCGTCACCCTCACCGAGCTCGGCCTGATGATGAAACAGGCCGGCGCGCAAAGCGCGCTCAACCTCGACGGCGGCGGATCGTCGACGCTGCTCGCGCGCGAGCCCGGCAGCGACGCCCTCCAGGTGGAGAACAGCCCCTCCGACGGCAGCGAGCGCACGGTACCCAACGGTCTCGCGCTCACCGCGCCCGACGGCAGCGGACGGCTACGCGGTTTCTGGGTCGAGACCCGCACCCCCGCCGGTAGCGCCCCCACCGCCGACCCGGTCAAGGGCGGCCACCCCGAGCGGGTGTTCCCCGGACTGACCCGTCGGCTCACCGCCGCCGGATACGACGAGACGTACGGACCTGCTGCGGGAACGCCGCACTGGCGTGCCGTACGGCCCTCGGTGGGCCGGGTCGACGGCCACGGCTTGTTCCGGGCGCGGCACAGCGGCACCACCGAGATCCGTGCCGAACGCGCCGGCGCCCACGGCAGCACCGAGCTGACCGTCCTCGACGACCTTGCCCGGATCGAGCCGACCACCCGGCGTGTCGGCCTCGCGGACGCGAGCGCCACCGGCGCGTTCGGCATCCTCGGCCTCGACGCGCAGGGCAACAGCGCGCCCGTGGAACCCGGCGATGTGCAACTCGCCTACGACCACACGCAATTCGACATACGCGACGACGGCCGGGGCT